>JAFRWU010000049.1 GCA_017441705.1 Clostridia bacterium
GTTTGTTGACGATCAGGGTGGCGAGAGCTTCGCCCTCCACGTCCTCGGCGATGATGACCAGCTTCTTGCCGGCCTGCACGATCTGCTCAAGCAGCGGCAGGATCTCCTGGATGTTGGAGATCTTCTTGTCGGTGATCAGGATATAGGCGTCGTCGATGACGGCTTCCATCTTGTCGGTATCGGTGGTCATATAGGGGGAGAGGTAGCCGCGGTCAAACTGCATGCCTTCCACGACCTCGCTGTAGGTCTCAGCGGTCTTGGATTCCTCGATGGTGATGACGCCGTCGGAGGAAACCTTTTCCATGGCTTCGGCGATCAGCTTGCCGATGGTGTCGTCGTTGGAGGAGATGGCGGCGACACGGGCGATGTCGGCGGAGCCGGAAACCTTGGCGGAATTTGCACGGATGGCGGAGACGGCGGTCTCGACGGCCTTGGACATACCCTTGCGCATGATCATCGGGTTGGCGCCCGCGGCCACGTTCTTCATGCCCTCGCGGACAAGCGCCTGCGCCAGCAGGGTGGCGGTGGTGGTACCGTCGCCGGCCACGTCGTTGGTCTTGGTGGCGACTTCCTTGACGAGCTGCGCACCCATGTTTTCAAAGGCGTCGTCCAGCTCGATTTCCTTGGCGATGGTCACGCCGTCGTTGGTGATCAGCGGAGCGCCGAATTTCTTGTCAAGGACCACGTTGCGGCCCTTGGGGCCCAGGGTGATCTTGACGGTGTCGGCAAGCTTGTTGACGCCGCGCTCCAGCGCACGGCGGGCTTCTTCGTTATAAAGCAGTTCCTTGGACATAAGGGATACCTTCCTTTCTATTACTCAACGATGGCGAGAATGTCGCTCTGACGGACGATCTTGACTTCTTCGCCGTCCAGCTTGACCTCGGTGCCGGCATACTGGCCGGTGATGACCTTGTCGCCGACCTTGACGTACATCTTGACTTCTTTTCCGTCGACGACGCCGCCCGGACCGACGGCCAGGATCTCGGCCACCTGGGGCTTTTCTTTCGCGCTTCCGGTGAGGATGATACCGCTCTTGGTGGTCTCTTCGGTCTCGACCATTTTGACTACGACGCGGTCGGCAAGGGGTTTGAGTTTCATATCTTGGTTCCTCCTTTGATTGACTCTGTCTTGCAAGGATTTAGCACTCTGAATACCTGAGTGCTAACTTGGCTATATCATAAACCAACGGAAGCATTTATACAACCGCAGGGAATGCCGGAATGAGACAATAAACGGCGATTAAATGGAATTGGATTCCAAATGCTTCCAAATTCTTCAAATATCGCAGAAATTCAATTTTCGCGGTGAGAGACGGGGCGCGGCTTTGCCAAAACTCCGCCGGAGGGGCTGCCGAAATACATATACAGATCGCACTTGATCATGCCGTTATAGAGCTTGCGCTTTTTTGCGGCGCGCTTTCCGTAGAATTCCTCGAACCGCTCGTCGGAGGTGATGACGTAAAGCCGGCCGGCCTTCAGCCTTGCCAGCCCCCGCGCCGCTGCCGCCGCCTCGCTTTTCGAGGCCATGCGCATGCCGTAGGGGGGATTGGTCACCATCACGTCGGGGACCGTCCTGACCTCGTTCATGGGAAGGCACCGGACCGATATGTCCCGCCCGACCCCGGCCTTTGCCGCATTTTCCGCCGAAAGGCGCGCCATATCGGGATCGATGTCGCTTCCCGCGATATGACACGGCAGGTCCCGCGCCTCGGACAGCGCGGCTTTCCGCTCTTCCGGGAAAAGAGCTTCGGGCATGACGATCCATTTTTCGGCGTCGAAGGAACGGGAAAGCCCCGGGGCAAGGTTCCGGGCGATCATGGCCGCCTCGATCAGGAAGGTGCCGGAGCCGCACATGGGATCGTAAAGGCTTTCGTATCCCCGGTAGCGCGAAAGCAGCAGGATCCCCGCCGCCAGCGTTTCCCGGAGCGGCGCGATCCCGGCGTTCGCACGGTAGCCGCGCTTGTGAAGCCCCTCGCCGGAGGTGTCGAGCCACAGGGCGCAGTGATCCTTCAGCAGGGAAAAGCGGATCGAATAGCGCTCGCCGGTCTCGGGGAGCCATTCGCCGCCGTAGACCGATTTCAGCCGTTCGACGACGGCTTTTTTTACGATGGACTGACAGTCCGGCACGCTTCGGAGGGCCGAGGAAAGGGAATGCCCGGTCACGGGAAAAGCGGCCTCCCGGGGGAGGAAGAGCTCCCACGGCAGACCGCGCGTCAGGTCGAAAAGCTCCGGGAAACCGGTCACGTCGGCTTCTCCCATCAGGATCAGGACGCGCTCGGCGGTGCGAAGCCGGAGATTGGCGCGCGCGAGGGTCCGGAGATCTCCCTCAAAGAAGACCTTGCCGGTGTCGGCGCGGACGTTTTCGAAGCCGAGCCGGCGGCATTCGTCGGCGGTCACGCCCTCCAGACCGAAAAGACTCACCGCCGCAAAGGTCAGACGGTCAAGCGTCATGACGCCCTCCGTCCAGGGCGCGGATCTTGTCCACGCGCCTCGCGTGTCGTCCCCCCTCGAAGGGGGTCCGGAGAAAAACCTCCACCAGCTCTTTCGCCACCTCGCTCCCCACGATGCGCTGTCCGAAGCAGAGGACGTTGGCGTCGTTGTGGGCGCGGCAGAGCCGGGCCGAGGAGAGATCGGAGCAGCAGGCGGCGCGCACGCCGGGGATCTTGTTGGCCGCGATGGACATGCCGACGCCGGTGCCGCAGATCAGGATCCCCTTTTCACAGGTCCCGTCCGCGACGAGGCGTCCCGCCTTCTCGGCCACGTCGGGGTAGTCGGCCTTTTCACCGGCCTTGACGCCGAGGTCGATCACCTCGTGTCCCGCGGCGAGAAGCTCTTCCTTGATCATTTCCCGGTACTCGGGAGCTGCATGATCGCATCCGATGACGATTTTCATACTGTTTTCCTTTCTGCTTCCGGCCGAAGCTCAGCGCGTTTCGGCCCGTTTCTTTTCGGAAAGGGATTTCTCGGCCTGGGAGGGCCGGAGATACCGCGCCTCAAGATCCCGGGCGGAGACGGCGTCGGAGAGGGGACGGCAGAGCGCTGCGCGCGCAACGCCGTCGGAATCCTGCACCGTGCGCGGCAGAGTGAAGCCGTTTCCGGGAAAGAGGGAGGCGAAGGCCGGCGCGCCGTCTCCGGCGAGGCCGGTCCCGGGCGGCAGGAGATCCCGGATCTCTCCGGCCGGAAGAAGCGCGTCTTCTCTTTTTCTGACGTAGCGTCCGTCCCGATAGTCGAACAGGGCGAAATAGAAATTGCCGTGCCGCGCGTCGATCAGAGCGGCGGTCGGTCCTTCGTTCCCGGAGGACCAGGCGGCGGCCTCCAGCGAGGAGATCCCGATCGCGGGAAGATCCCCGGCGAAGGCGAGGCCTTTGACCGCGGCGACGCCGATGCGGATGCCGGTGAAGGAACCGGGCCCCGCCGAGACGGCGAGAAGATCGATCCCGTCCGGGGAAAGACCCGCTTTTTCCATGGCCGATTCGATCACGGGGAAGAGCGCGGCGCTGTGGGTCCCGGCGCGGGGGAGAAAGGCTTTGAACAGGACGCCGTCCCGCGAAACCGTCGCGGAACAGGCTTCTGACGAAGTTTCAACGGCAAGAAGATTCATCGCTTCCGGATCCCTCCTGTTTCGTCGCGTCGGTTTTTGTTTCGGGCAGACCCTCCAGGACGATCTCGCGCCGGTCGCCGCCCAGATGGCGCATCCTGACGCGGATCGCGCCGGCGGGGAAGGCGGAGGGGGCGTTCTCGCTCCATTCCACCGCGGTCACGCCGCCGGAGGAAAGGGCTTCGTCCAGACCGAGCTCCTCGAGCTCCGCTTCATCCGAGATCCTGTATAGATCGAAGTGGAAGAAGGGAAGCCTTCCGGAACGGTATTCGTTCAATACGGTGAAGGTGGGACTGGTGACGCGGGAGACGACGCCGAGCCCCCTGGCAAGCCCCGCCGCAAAAACGGTCTTGCCGGCGCCGAGATCGCCCGAAAGAAGGACCGTCTCTCCGCCGTGAAAGCCGGCGGCAAGCGATTCCGCGAAACGAAAGGTTTCCTCTCTGCCATTTGTGACGATGGTTTTCAACGGCCGGCGGCCTCCTTTCCCGTCCGCCGGTCCGGGGAAGGCGGACGATGGGATACGGAAGATATTCTATCATATCCGCCGGCTCTTTTCAACCGCGCGAAAGGAAGAAAGGAAGGATTTGACAAGGATTCGCCGCCGTGATACAATAAGGAAGCGATCCGATGGAAATCCACTGAACGCATCATGATGAATTCAAGGAAAGGACCGGCGCTATTTATGAAAGACGTTGCCGTGATCACGGGCGCGGGAGGCGTGCTCTGCTCCATGTTTGCGAAGGCCATGGCCGGAAAAAACTATGCGGTGGCACTTCTGGATCTGAACGAGGAGGCTGCGAAAAAGGTCGCCTCGGAAATCGTCGCGGAGGGCGGGGAAGCCCGCGCCTACAAAGCGAACGTTCTGGACAAGGAAAACCTGGAAGAGGTTCACGCCGAGGTCCTCAGAGACCTGGGCGCCTGTACGCTTCTGATCAACGGCGCCGGCGGCAACAATCCCCGCGCCACCACCGATCACGAATTCTTTGAAGAAGGGGATCAGAACGCCGAAGGGATCAAGACCTTCTTCAACCTGGACAAAGCGGGATTTGATTTCGTCTTCGATCTCAACCTCATGGGGACCCTTCTTCCGACGCAGGTGTTCGCTCCGGACATGCTGGGAAGAGAAGGCGCGTCGATCCTGAATATCTCCTCCATGAACGCCTTCCGGCCTCTGACCAAGATCCCGGCTTACAGCGCGGCCAAGGCGGCGGTTTCCAATTTCACCCAGTGGCTGGCGGTGCACTTCGCTCCGGCGGGGATCCGCGTCAACGCCATGGCGCCGGGCTTCTTCGTCACCGGGCAGAACCGCGCCCTTCTTTTCACGCCCGACGGAACCCCCACGGCGCGCACCGAAAAAATCCTGCGCGCGACGCCGATGGGCCGCTTCGGCAAACCGGAGGAGCTGGTGGGAGCCCTGTATTTCCTCACCGACAGCAGCGCCGCGGGCTTTGTGACCGGCGTCGTCCTGCCGGTGGACGGCGGATTCGCCGCCTATTCGGGGGTCTGATCCATGTCTGATTTCGTATTTGCCGCTTTTGCGGACGAGGCGGGCACCGCGCTTTCGGAGCAGATCGACGCCATGCTGGAAAACTGCGTGCCGCTTCTGGAGATCCGCGGCGTCGACGGGAAAAACGTCACGGCCCTCACGGTCGAAGAAGCGAAAGAAGTGCGGAAACGGCTGGACGACGCGGGACTTGCGGTCTGGTCGATGGGATCTCCCATCGGAAAGATCGGCATCCGGGACGCGTTCGGTCCGCATCTGGATCTTTTCCGCCATACCCTCGATCTCGCGGAGATTCTCGGCGCAAAGGCTTTTCGCCTCTTTTCCTTCTATATTCCCGCGGGCGAGGACCCGGAGCTTTACCGGGACGAGGTCCTGGAAAGGATGGAACGCTTCACCGAGGCGGGAAAGGGGAGCGGGATCCTTCTGTGCCACGAAAATGAAAAGGGGATCTACGGCGACGTGGCCGACCGGTGCAGAGCGATCCATGAGAATCTTCCCGGCGTCGGCGCGGTCTTTGATCCCGCCAATTATATCCAGACCGGCGAGAATACTCTGGAGGCCTGGGAAAAGGTCGAAAAATACGTCAAATACATGCATATCAAGGACGCGCTTCCCTCGGGCGACGTGGTACCGGCGGGAAAAGGCGCGGGGAATCTTCCCGTACTGCTTGCGCGTTACGCCGCGAAGGGCGGAAGGGTCCTGACTCTGGAACCGCATCTCACGGTGTTCAAAGGCCTTGCGGCGCTGGAACGCGAAGGGGACAGAAGCGGCGTCGGAGCATACGCCTATCCCGACGCGCGCACGGCTTTCCGCGCGGCGGTCGAAGCGCTTCGGGCCCTGACCGCCTGATCCGGAGGGCTTTCTTCCGGTACGCGGCGGCGCGGCTTGGTCAAATTGACCGGCCGTCTGATAAATTTCTCGTGACAAACCGTGAAAAGTGTGATATGATAGTCGGGACGGGTTTTCAGAACCTGTATGACGAAGCCGGTCAGCCGTGGCTGACCGGCGATCAACGTCCCTTGAAAGGATGGATCACAGTTGGCTCAGGAGCAGAAAAAGAAAAAGCAGCCTATGGATAAGAAGAAAAAGACGATCCTGATCGCGTGCGCCGCGGTTCTGGCCGCGGTCGTCGTGCTGACGGTCGTCTGGACGATCGTGGCGGATACCGGCGTAACGGTTCGCGGCACTACGGGTATCCAGAGCGAACACTTCGCCGTCGACAACGCCATGCTCGCTTATCTGATGTATGAAAACATGTACGAAAAGGTGGCTGCGAATCCTCAGCTTTACGAAGAACGCAATTTCGATATCACCAAACCTCTGGACAAGCAGATCTTCGAAGGCAGCAAGACGTGGTTCGACTACTTCCTGGAGATTGAGCTTTCCTACGTGAAGGAGTATCTGGTCTATGCCGAGGCCGCCTACTCCAACGAACACGGCCTTTCGGATCTGGATTATCTGCGCGTCGACCGGAAGATCGCGGAGCTTGAAAAGGCTGCGTCCGACGCCGGAAAGCCGATCAAGGAATATCTGGCCGCCCGCTACGGCCGCGGGATCAATCTCGAGGACGTCCGCCGCGCCGAAGAGTTCCGCATCCTGACCGAAAACGAACATCTTTCTATGCAGGAAAGCTTCAGCTACGACGAAACGCAGGTGGAGAAGTTCGCGAACAACTATTACCAGCTGCTTCTGCGCACCGACTGCATTTTCCTGGGCGTCGACGCGGACACCGGATCGCTCACCGACGAGGCGCAGATCGCCTCTCTCCGCGAAGCCGCGCACGAAACCGCCAACGGCCTGATCGACTGCCGGAACGCCGACGAATTCCTCCGGAACATCAAGACCTATCTGGACGGGAATTTCGATTCGGTCACCGCGGCGGAAAAGTATGCGAAGGTGATCCATAAGGATTACAGCTACGTTCCCGACAACCGGATCTCTGCCTGGCTCTTCAGCGGCATCCGCGTGGACGGAGACAAGACGGTGATCAAATTCAACGACGACAGATACACCGCGATCTATGTGGTCAAGGCCGCCGAGCGCGACGAAAGCGTGAGCCGCGTGGTCCGCGACGTGTATTTCGACGACGTGCTGCACGCCTCCCGCGAAGAGACGAGAAAAGCGGCCGAGGACGCGCTCGCTTCCTTCCGCTCGACCAGCGCGGGCGAAGAAGCTTTCGCCGCCCTGGCCGGAAAACTCGGAGAAGACCGGAAGCTCGCCTTGAAGGAAGGGCTCCGTCCCGATCTGCGCAAGGCGGACGGCACGGTCTGGGCCGACTGGGCGTGGCAGGACGGCAGAAAAGCCGGCGACGTGGAGATCGTGGAGGACGAAGACGGCGTCCATCTGCTGTACTTCGTGGGCGACGGCCGCCTTTCCTGGCAGGTCGATGCGGAAAAATACATGCGCGCGCGGGATTACGATGCGCTTTATGAAAAATATGCCAAAGAAGTGATGATCACCTATTCCTACCGCCGGTGCACCAAGGTCCCGGCCAGAGTACTCTGATCCGACGAAAAAAAGAAGCTCCCTTGACCTGCTGAGGCAAGGGAGCTTTTTCATACTCAGGCTTCCAGCTGTTTCCCCAGAAAGCCCGCCGCGGTCCCGGCGATCTTGGACTCGGTCTCGGTGCAGTAATCGAAGTGATCGCCTTCCCGTGAAACGAACAGGACGCACCCCGAGACGTCGCCGCCGGAAGAAATGGGGGAGGCGGCGGAGATGCGGAAATCCGATCCTCCGGCGATCACGGGGCAGAGCTCGCCGCCGGTCTCCACGCGGTAGCTGCGGCGGCTTTCCATGATATCCTCCAGCGATTTGCTGATCGGCTTTTCCAGAAGCTCGCGCCTGGCGCCGCCCGCGGCGGCGGTGATCACGTCGCGGTCGCACACCGCGGCGGAGATCCCCGTGGTTTTATAAAGGGTTTCGCAGAGCTGGCTGGAAAAGAGGGACAGCTCGCCCATGGGGGAATACT
This sequence comes from Clostridia bacterium, assembly GCA_017441705.1. GTDB lineage: Bacteria > Bacillota > Clostridia > Oscillospirales > QAMX01 > RUG11797. The sequence goes on from JAFRWU010000049.1 coordinate 8,070, forward strand.
TCTTGAAGATGACCTCGCCGTCGGCCTTGGTGTATATTTCCAGCGGGTCGCCCTCGCGGATGCGCAGGGTGCGGCGGATCTCCTTGGGGATGACGACGCGCCCCAGATCGTCGATCCGTCTGACGATGCCTGTCGCTTTCATCTGATCGATCTCTCCTTGCTTACAAAATTCGGCATTCGTAGTATGCGCAGAGAAAGAAGAAATATGAGGAAAAAAGACGGCGGAGCCGCCCTTTCCGCGCGCGCCTTGAAAAATGTGAGCTATCCTCAGAACGGCCGGTCCTGAATCGCCAAAGCGGGTCCCGCTTCCGCTCCTTCTCCCGTTCCGCCGCAAAAAACGAAAGCAGACACTCTATCCGTGTCTGCTTTCGTCTTTTCAGGCGCTCCGGGAAAAAACCGGGGCGGCGCTCTTGCTTTTAAGGGAAGGCCGCGTGCGGCGTGCGGCGCAAGCGGGGAGAGAGGGTCATCCGAAAGAAAAGGGGAGAACGCGGGACGCCGTCATTCTTTCGCGGGAGAACCGTTTTTTCCACCGTATCTGCGCATATGCTCCTTGACGGCGCTGAAGGTTTTCTCACTGATATAATGCTCGATGCGGCAGGCGTCTTCCACGGCGGTTTCCCGGTCCACTCCGAGATTGACGAAAAGCTCGGTCAGCACGGTATGGCGTTCGTAGATCTGCTTTCCCAGGCTCAGGCCCGCTTCCGTGAGCTGCAGATACCCCGCGTCGTCCATGCGGATCAGCCCTTCTTTTTTCAGCAGACCGACCGCACGGCTGACGGAAGGCTTGGAATACTGAAGATACTCCGCAACGTCGACGCTGCGGACGTTGGGCGTCCGCTGCAGGAGCACGTAGATCGCTTCGAGATACATTTGTCCGGATTCCTGTAAGGCCATAACGGACGCCTCCTTTCGTATCGGATATAGCTTATCATTTTTTCCCGCGGAATGCAACGAAAAGATAAAAAAACCTCTTGACAAATAAGCGGCTGCTAACTATAATGTTCTTGGTTAGAGAAAGCTAACCATTTATTTCGCCCCCGAAGTTAGCAAAAGCTAATAGCGGAAGGGAGAATCGGAGGGAAAACATGATGCCTCTCAGTTTGGCGGAGCCGGGCCAGTCGCAGATCATCAAGAGGATCGGCGGCAGTCCGGAGGTCAAAAAACATCTGGAGGACCTCGGCTTCCATATCGGCGGAGAGATCAGCGTGGTCAATACGATAGGGGGGAACCTCATCGTAAACGTCAAGGAATGCCGTGTTGCCGTCAGCCGCGAGCTGGCGAACAAAATTATGATCTGAAGGAGGAACCTGCATTGAGAACGCTCAGAGAAGCCAAGGTCGGAGAAACCGTCGTGGTCGCCAGGATCCACGGTGAAGGCGCCGTTAAGCGCCGGATCATGGACATGGGCATCACGAAGAACGTGCAGATCTATATCCGCAAGGTTGCGCCGCTTGGCGATCCGGTGGAGCTCACCGTTCGCGGTTACGAGCTGAGCCTGAGGAAAGCGGACGCCGAAATGATCGAGATTCAATAGTTTTCGGCTGCGGTTAGTGATTGCTGATCGCTCAAAGCGCAGCTGCGCAGAAAGGAAGAATACGCTATGTCTTTGAAGATCGCCCTTGCGGGCAACCCGAACAGCGGCAAAACAACCCTGTTCAACGCGCTGACAGGCGCGAACCAGTTTGTCGGCAACTGGCCCGGGGTCACGGTGGAAAAGAAGGAAGGCAAGCTGAAAAAACACGACGACGTCGTGATCACGGACCTTCCAGGCATCTACTCTCTGTCCCCCTATACGCTGGAGGAGGTCGTCGCCAGGAATTATCTGATCGGAGAGAAACCTGACGCGATCCTCAATATCGTGGACGGCTCCAATCTGGAGCGCAACCTCTATCTGACGACCCAGCTCACCGAGCTCGGCATCCCCGTAGTCGTAGCCATCAACATGATGGACGTCGTCAAAAAGAGCGGCGACAAGATCGATACGGCGCAGCTCTCCAAACAGCTCGGCTGCAAGATCGTGGAGATCTCCGCGCTCAAGGGCACCGGCGTCCAGGAGGCTGCCGAAGCCGCCATCAACGCCGCCCAAAACGGAAAGACGGTGCCGATGCACAGCTTCTCCGGCCCGGTGGAGCATGCCCTGGCGCATATCGAGGAGCATGCGGTCGCGGATCTTCCGGAGGAACAGCAGCGCTGGTACGCCGTCAAGCTTTTTGAACGCGACAGCAAGGCCATCGAGCAGCTGAATCTCAGCGATCCGGTCAAACAGGACGTCGAACAGCATATCGCGGAAGTGGAAAAAGAGCTGGACGACGACGCCGAATCCATCATCACCAACGAACGGTATATCTGGATCGGCAGCATCATCAAATCCTCCTATAAGAAGAAATCGGCCGGTCAGCTTTCGACCTCCGACAAGATCGACAGGATCGTCACGAACCGCTGGCTCGGTCTTCCGATCTTTGCGGTCGTCATGTTTGCTATCTACTGGATCGCCATGGTCGGCGTCGGCGCGCCTGCCACAGACTGGGCCAACGACGGTTTGTTCGGCGACGGCTGGCACCTGTTCGGCATCGGCTCCCGGGCGGCAGAAGAAGCTGCGGACGACTATGCCGGATCGGTGAATGCGATCAACGCTTACGGATACGAATTTGATCTTGAGGACGAATCCTTTGACGCGGACGCGTTCCTTGCGGAGATCAAAGCGGACGCTTCCTCTGAAAAATCGGCCGTCGTGGTCGTCGAGGACGAAGAGACGCTGGAAGAATCCGAGCTCACCGTGTATTACGACGCGATCCCCGAAGACGCGGACGAGGAGTCCACAAATCCCGTGACTTTCAGGGATGCGGTCGCCAATTTTGAGGAAAAAGGCTTTGAGGAGCCGGATCCCGCCGATTACGGCGTCTGGGTCCCCGGCATCCCCGTTCTGATCGGCAAGCTTCTGGACGTGATGAACGTGCCCGAAGACGGCTGGGTCCGCGGACTCGTGCTTGACGGTATCGTGGCCGGCGTCGGCGCGGTTCTCGGCTTCGTGCCGCAGATGCTTGTGCTGTTCTTCCTCCTGGCCTTCGTGGAGGCCTGCGGCTATATGGCCCGTATCGCGTTCGTTCTGGACCGTGTGTTCCGGAGATTCGGTCTTTCGGGCAAATCCTTCATCCCCATCCTGATCGGGACCGGCTGCGGCATCCCCGGTATTATGGCGTCGCGTACGATAGAAAACGAGAGAGACCGGCGCATGACCATCATGACGACGACCTTCATCCCCTGCGGGGCGAAAGTGCCCTTTATCGCCATGATCGCCGGCGCCATCTTCGGAGGGAGCGCGTGGATCTCCACCGGCGCGTACTTCCTCGGACTGGCGGCCATCATCGTCTCCGGCGTCATTTTGAAAAAGACCAGAATGTTCGCCGGCGATCCCGCGCCTTTCGTCATGGAGCTTCCGGCATACCACTGGCCGACGCTGGGCAACGTGCTCCGGTCCATGTGGGAACGCGGCTGGTCCTTCATCAAGAAGGCCGGCACCATCATTCTGCTTTCGACCATCCTCGTATGGTTCCTGACCTACTTCGGCTGGGTCGACGGAGCCTTCCGGATGCTTGCCGAGGATGAGATCGAATTCTCGATCCTGGCAAGAGTCGGCAGCGCCGTCGCCTGGATCTTCGCTCCTTTGGGATGGGGCAACTGGCAGGCGACCGTCGCCTCCATCACCGGTCTGGTCGCCAAGGAGAACATCGTCGGCACGATGGGCATTCTGTACCGCGCCGGCGAGGGCAGCGTATACAGCCATCTGGACTCCGCCTTTACCGGTCTGGCCGGTTTCAGCTTCCTGACCTTCAATCTTCTGTGCGCCCCCTGCTTCGCCGCCATGGGCGCCATCAAACGCGAGATGAACAGCGCGAAATGGACCTGGTTCGCGATCGGCTATGAATGCTTCTTTGCTTACGTCGTAGCTCTGATCGTCTATCAGATCGGCGCGATTTTCTCGCCGGACGTTTCGATCAGCGTGATCGGCCTGATCGCCGCCTTTGCGGCGCTGGGCTTCGGCATATACATGCTGGTCCGTCCGTACAAGGAAGCCACGACCCTTACGCAGAAAGTCAAAGTCAAGTAAACCCGGTTTTCCGCCGCTGAAAGAAAGGAGTCGTTTCTCATGCTTGCCTGGCTTCAGGGAAATATCGGATCCATCGTTGTCGTCCTGATCCTGCTGGCTGTCGTCTTTCTGATCGTCCGGAGACTGATCCTGGACAAAAAGGCGGGCAAAAAGCTGTGCGGCGGCTCCTGCGGCTCCTGCGGGGGCGGATGCAGCGGATGCCCGATGCAGGGCCGGTGCCGGGGAAAATAAAAAGGAAATGACCCGCAGGAGCCCCCTGCGGGTCGTTTTTCAAAAGCGAAAGGACTGCGGGGACGGTTTTTCGATTTCCGCACGGAAAAAGTCCGGGGAAGGGACGGCGACTATGACGGGATACAAAACGGCTTTGGCTTCTGGAAGTTTTTCCTCCGCTTTATCGTCATGCTCTATATGTGGAAAGCGTTCGATATCGTTTTCCTGGACTGGCTGCTTCTGACCAAAACGCATTTCTTCCAGTCGTATTA
>JAFRWU010000050.1 GCA_017441705.1 Clostridia bacterium
GCGCAAGTCGCGGACGGCGGCCGGCCGTTTTGAGGATCAGAATTTCAGCACTCTGCCATCGTAAGCGGCGGTCATGCCGAAGGAGGAAAGGCGCTTTTCCAGCGCCTCCGGCCCCTGATGCAGGGTGCGGGCCATGTGCTGGGCCACCAGCAGACAGCCCGGCTTCAGCATGGAGGGGAAGGAGACGCGGATCGTGCGGAGCATGTATTCCAGCATGGGGATGGTGTTGTGCTCGAAGATGCGGAATTCCCCGTCGATCTCGCCGGAGGTGCAGTCGAAGACCATGGCGTCGAAGGCGAAGGATTTCATCCGGTTGAAGGTCTTGTTCGGGATCCACGCGCCGTCCAGCCCGTAAAAAAGACGGGTATCCCCTTCGCAGATCACGTAGAAAACCGGCGTTTCCTCCGGGATCCCGGTGCTGTGGCTTGCGGGGAGGGGCAGGAGCTCGTATTTCCCGGCGCGGAAGGGAACGAAGGGCGTGACCGGGATGAAAGTCAATCCCGGGAGCGCGGGGACGAGCGGCGCGACCTCCTCCGTCGCGTAGAAGCGCACGGGATGCTCCGCGGCAAGAAAAGAGAGGGTCTCCGCCGCAAAATGGTCGCCGTGGGAATGGGTCAGGACGACGTCGGTCACGCCGTCCGGGAGAGTGGGGAGGAAGTCCCGCGCGGCGTCGGGAACGCAGGGACCGGGGTCGATCAGAAGATCGTCGTTGACCAGGGCGGAGGAAAGATACCGGGCGAAGCCGTTCCCTTCCTTTTTCCGGGGCCAGTCGGCGGCGCCTGTGCCGAGAAAGGTCAGTTTCACGGCTTATCCTCCATTGCGTCCAGGATGTACATGGCGTATATCCGCGCCAGGAAATCGTTGGGGTGGTTGATGTTGTTGCCGGTCATGTCGCGGAAGGGCTTCTTTTCGAGAAGGGCCTTGTGGAAGCTGGTCAGGGGAAGGGCGGCGACGCGGTCGAATTCCTCCGCAAGAGCGACAAGCGGCGCCTCGTAAGCCTCGTGAGGACCGCCGAAACTCAGGGCGTCGGGATTGGGCAGGGTCGTGGCGATCAGGACGATCTCGCAGGCGGGATCCTTTTCGCGCGCCTGGCGCACGAGGGAACGCATGTCGGCGATGAAATCCTCCGCGGGACGCTTGCCGGAGGCGTCGTTCATTCCGAAGGCCAGGAACAGAAGCTCCGGAATCTTCTCGGGGAAGGCTTCCCCGAAGGTCTTCGCGCCCCAGTCGGCGGTGGTGCCGCCCACGGCCTTGTTGACGTAGGGAAGATCGGTCCCGGCCCGCGAAGAAAGCTCCTTCGCGACCATCACGGGCCACATCTCGGCATAGGGAGGAACGTTGTAGACCGCGCTGGAATTGGCGCCGGTGGTGATGCTGTCGCCGAAAAAGCCCACGGTGAAGGCCTCGCCTTCGCGAAGGCGCCGGCCGGTCTCCGGCAGGCGGGAAAGGATCTTCGGCGGCACCGGACCTTCCCAGACTGCGCTGTGGCGGTAGGAGACGACGTACTGTTTTTCGGTCACCGCCGTAGCCTCTCCGAAGAAGAGGTAGCCGCCGCCCACGGCGGCGAAGCCCGTGTTGCTGAAGACGTTGGGAAGAGGATCGGGGGAGATATATCCCGTCTCCGGCGTGCGGATTACGCCGCTTCCCGCGGGGATCACGAGCTTTCCGTCCCGGAGGAAATAATCGGTTCCCTCCCGGAATTCGGTCCCAAGATCGGCCGTGCGGAGCGAAAGGACCCTGTCGGCCGGGAAGAGCAGGGGGACCGTCAGCTCGCCCTCGCCCACCGGCCAGAAGGATTCATGCAGCATCAGATCGCTTTTCCAGAAAGGCGCGGTGAAGGCGCTTCTTTCGTATTTCGCGAAATCCATAAACCAGAACCTCCGTCAAAAAAAGGATCGTTTCGGGCGGCGCGTCAGGCGTCCGTCCCGGGATCATTATACCTCCCGGCGATCCGGTTTGCAAGCGGGATCACCTCGATCCCGGCGTCTTTGGCGTAAGAAACGGTATAAAAGGTCCCGCCCCTTGTTTTTTCCAGATAGGAAACGCAGACCGAGGAAAGATTCACCAGCATCCGGTCGCGGGCGAAATACACGCCGGGATAGTAGGCGTCAGCCGCGCAGAGCGAACCGTCCGCCTTTTTCAGAAGATCCGCGAGGGCCGCTCTTTCTCCGCGGGGCCATTTGGCGTCGTAGCCGGGGAAGGGGAGAAAGAGGAAGAGGCGGATCCCGCCGTATCTTTCCCGGAGAGCAAGCACTTCCTCGGCGGCCATCCGGTCGAACCCCATCGCGCCGCCGGTCAGAAAGACCGACATGCCCCGGTCCAGGGCGAGCGTGCGCAGCGTCCTGCGGAGAAGAGACCGCAGGGCGTCCCGCTTTTCCGGCGGCAGGTCCCGGTGCCCGGTAAAGGAGCAGACGGCGTCGCGCGAGAAATCGAAAACCATAAAGGATCTCCTTTGAAAAAGAAAATAAACAAATGTTCAGATTCTGCTTGCAATCTTATCACGAATGATGTATAATGTCAAGCAGAAAACAAAAATCGGAGGGAACGACAGTGGCGGACAAGAAAAAGGCATTGGAAACTGCCATCGCGCAGCTGGATAAACAGTACGGAAAAGGGACAGTCATGCGCCTTGGAGAACACACGGCCCTGAATATCGAGGCGATCCCCACCGGATCGGTGGCGCTGGACATCGCGCTGGGCATCGGCGGCGTTCCCCGCGGCCGCATCATCGAGATCTACGGGCCCGAATCCTCCGGCAAGACGACGCTGGCGCTCCACATCGTGGCAGAGGCGCAGAAGAGAGGCGGCGAGGCGGCTTTCATCGACGCGGAGCACGCCCTGGATCCGGTGTACGCCCGGGCGCTGGGCGTGGACATCGACAATCTTCTGGTCAGCCAGCCGGACAACGGCGAGCAGGCGCTGGAAATCGCCGAAGCCCTGATCCGCAGCGGCGCGATCGACGTCCTGGTGGTCGACTCGGTGGCGGCGCTGGTGCCGCGGGCCGAGCTGGAAGGGGAAATGGGCGATTCCCACGTGGGTCTGATCGCCCGGCTGATGAGCCAGGCCATGCGCAAGATCACCGGCGCCATTTCCAAATCCAACTGCACTGCGATCTTCATCAACCAGCTCCGCGAAAAGGTCGGCGTCATCTACGGCAACCCGGAGGTCACCACCGGCGGCCGCGCGCTGAAATTCTATTCCAGCGTGCGCATGGAGGTCCGCAAGGGCGAAACGCTGAAGAACGCGGGGGAAGTGATCGGCAACCGCACCCGCGTCAAGATCGTGAAAAACAAGGTCGCGCCTCCCTTCAAGGAGGTCGAATTCGATATGATGTACGGCAAGGGCATTTCCCGCACCGGAGAGCTTCTGGATCTGGGCGTGAAGATGGATCTGGTGCAGAAGAGCGGCGCCTGGTTCTACATCGGCGAGACCCGCATCGGACAGGGACGCGACAACGCCAAGCTCTATCTGGAGCAGAATCCCGAGGCGGCGGACAAGCTGGAGCAGGATCTCCGCGCCGCCCTGAACCGCACCGAGGAGACGAAGGAGAAGGCGGCTCCCGCCGGGAATACCATCAACGTCAGCATCGACGATATTCTGGACGAATAAGCGCGCGGACAAAACAAAGCCGGCCGGGGAAACCCGGCCGGCTTTTCTTCGCTTTTGCGCCGTCAGTTGACGAAGATCCCCTTTTGGGGAGAAACGTTGATGAAGACGAGCCCCAGGAGGAAAACGACGGTGCCCAGAAGCACGTAGAGCGTCACCGGCTCCCGCCAGAAGATCGACGCCCACAGAAGAGCGAGGAGCACCGAGCCGTTCTGGATCATGCCGGCGATCACGAGGGACATCTTCTCCAGCGCCCGGGAGACCAGAAGGAACGCGCCTCCGGTGATCACCCCGAGGCCGACGAGAGCCAGAAAAGAGGCAAGGCGGAATTCCGAAAAGCCGGAGGACTCGAATCCCATCGGGACCAGAGCGATCAGCGCGCCTATCGAGAAAACCGAAAGGTTCATGTCCACCGCGGGCACCGTTTTGACCAGTATCTTCTGAGAGAGCACGAAACCGGCCGCGCCGACGGCGGACAGGACGAAAAGCAGGGTCAGGGGCAGCGCGTCGCCCACGAACACGTCGGGGGTGTTCCCGTTCCAGGAGATGATCAGGATCCCCGACACGCACAGGATCGTGGAAATGATCTTGCGCGGGCCGATCTTTTCCTTGAAGAGCAGGGCGGAAAAGAAGCAGAGGGCGATGGCCTGCACCGGATAGACGACGATATTGCCGAAGGAAACGCCTTTATGCAGCGCGATGTTTTCACAAAAGTAGTTGACGCACTTGGCGGCGACAGCGATCCAGATCCATTTGTTCCGGAAGACGAAACGGGGCTTTTTCCGGGTGACAAGGCACAGGACGAGAAGAAAGAGGCACCCGAAAAAGAACCGGGAAAAGGTGATCGCAGAAGCAGGCACCATGGGCGAGGCGACCTTCACCAGGGTCCCGACAAAGGAAAACATCAGGGTGGCCAGAACGATATACACGTAGCTCATAAAGGCTCCTCACGAGTTGAGCGGACCGCGCCGTTTGCGGGGAACGCGGGGAAAAGGGAACGCGGCGGCAAACGGCTGCGGCGCATGTTCAAAGCGCGCGCGTTTCGCCGGGGGCGATCATCACGGGGTCGCTGTCCTTCCGGATCCACACCGGGACGGCGGAGGGATTGAAGACGCGCGTGAGATCCTTGGAGAAGCGCAGGGCGCGCTGTGCTTCGAGATAATCGACGATCTCGATATTGGTCGCGTACCAGAAATCGGGACGGCCGCCGATCCTTTGGCAGAAGGTCTCGATCAGATCCCAGTTTTTGTTGTTGTCGAATTCGTAGCTGTGGCCCCAGACGTAGAGCAGAGCGCCGGCCAGGGCGTAAGCCCGGGTCCTTTCGCTTTCCTCGAATTTATCGATCAGGGCGAGGCAGTCCCGGTGATGGCAGGACGGATCCCAGAGCATGAAGTTTTCCGGACGGTCAAATCCCATGGTGGCGCGGGTAGTGCGGGAATACTCCATCCCGGAAAGTGTCAGGGCTTCGACCACCGAAGGGCTGTGCGTGCCGAAGGGATAGGACATCCCGCGCACGATCCCGCCGGAGAGCTTTTCCAGCGTGTCCTTGTCGCGGCTGATTTCCCGGATGACCTCCTCCCGCGGCAGACGCTCCAGGAAGGGATGGTTTTCGGTGTGGCAGGAAACCTCGTGGTTGCGGTACAGGGTCCCCACCTCCTCCCGGGTGATGTAGCCCGGGGTCGAAAGCTTGCCGGAATTCAGGTGAAAGGATCCGCGCACGCCGTACCGGTCGAAGATCCCGACGAGATCACGGTCAAAGACCCGTCCGTCGTCGTAGCTCATGGTCAGAGCATAGGGCTTTCCGTCGGGATACACGTCAAATTTGATCATATTGCGTCCTTCTTTCCTTCGGCTTGATCTTTCAAGCCGTTATTCTTGCTTTCCTGTGTTTCCTCCGCCGGAGCGAACGGCGGGTCGCCGAAATCCTCCGGGCGGTAGGTGCCGAGCTGGGAACGGATGTTGCGGCGGATGCCCTTCAGATATTTGTCGTAGAGCGTCTTGCGCTCGGCCAGCTCGGCCGGGGTCAGGGGCCGCTCTTTTTTGATGCGCGCCAGTTCGTTGATGCGCGCGACCTCTTCCTCTTTCATGGTTTCACCTCTGTCATTCGGGGATCACCCAGGAGTCTACGTTGAAGAAAACGTCCCGCCCGGTGGCCGACACGTTGGCGACGAAGCTTCCCCGGAGATAGACCGTATCCCGGTCGAAGCAGAGCGGCACGAAGGGGCATTCCCGGTCGAAAAGATCGGCAAGGCCGGTCGCGAGATCCAGGAAATAGAGCGGGTCGAAGGAATTCAATTCCCGGATCGTCTCCAGCGCGCGGGCGGTTTCCTGGGATACGCCGCCTTCTTTGACCGGCACCTCGTGCCCTGCGGAATCACCGTAGAGAGAGGCGAACAGCGCGCTGTTTTCGACGAGATAGGAATAATCGTAATTCTCGGTGGGACGGGTCGAACCGATATACATGGTATAGCTCCCGGTATAGAGCGCCTTGACGTAATCGGCGTAATCCGACGCCTTGTCCTCCACCCGGAAGCCGGCCTCCTCCAGAGCGGCGTGCACGTGCCCGGCGATCGCGGCGCAGGCGTCGGATTCGGAAGGATAGAGAAGGGTCACGGTGTATTCGTTCCCCATGAAGCTGAGAAACTCCCGCCCGGCGGAGAAGCCCGCTTCGCCGAGAAGCGCCATGGGAGAGGCGGCGGTTTCGTCCGTCTCCGGCTTTTTGCGGGAGAGATATCCGGCCACACGGCTTTCGGCCCGTACGGGGTATTTCACCGGCACGAAGCGCGCAGGCCCGATCTCGTCCGTCAGCTTTTCCCGGTCGACGAGAAGCTCCACGGCGCGGCGCGCGGAAGCAGAGGAGAAGGACTGGAGGGCGGTGTTGAAGCCCAGGAAAAAGAGATTCGAGCCGGTCACCTCCCGCTTTTCGGCGTCGCCGTGCAGAACGAGGGGATCGTTGACCGAGGAGGAGAGGGAGAGGATATCCACGTCGCTGTTGAAATACCGGCGCAGAAGATCTTCTTTGTCGGTGACGGTGAAAAGGTCGATCCGGGGCAGGGCCGGCGGCCGGTCGCCGTAGCCGTACCAGGACCGGTTGTACTGCAGATAGGTGTACTCGGTTTCCTCCAGGACCTCCCGGTCGATGGCGTACCGCCCGCTGCCGAGCAGGGCGTAGCGCGAATAGGCGTATTCCGCGGAGGCGTTGGCGGAGACGATGGGAAAGTCCAGCAGCGCCGGAAGAGATCCGAGCGGCCGGGTGAGCCGCAGGGAAAGCTCCCCGGACCGGAGATCCGCCGAGGCGTCGGCGATCGGCGCGAGCTGCTCCCTGTAAAGCGAGGAACGGCGCGCCCGGTTCAGGGAATAGAGCACGTCCTGCACCGTCAGGCGGTCCCCGTTGTGGAAGAAGAGATCCGGCAGGATCGAAAGGGTGTAGTTGACCTTGTCCTCGGTGACGAGCGAGGCGCAGATCCCGGATACCACGGTGCCCGATCCGTCGATGACGTAGAGAGAATCGTAAAGCAGATGCGCCAGCTGCTGGTTCAGGGAGGACTTCGTTTCAAAGGGATCCAGCACGTCCTCGGGCGTATAGCCGACGCCGAAGGTCTGATTCGGGCGGGAGGGAGAAACCACCGCCAGAGGGAACTCGGTGGAGGATTCCGGCGCGGAAGAGGTTTCGCGCGCCTCCTTTCCGGTTTCGGGCACCAGACGCGACACGTCGATCCCGCAGGAGGAAAAGACAAGCGACAGGAGAAGAAGGAACGCGGGAAGAGACGACCGGCAAAGCCGCCTGCGCGTGTTTTTGAGATGTTTCATGACGGTATCCTTATCAGGGCGCAGGAAAGGCCGCGCCGGCGGCCGTCCCGCCGATGGGAGTAAAAGACCTCGTGACAGCAGGAACAGAGACGGGTCACCTCGATATGTTCCGCCTTCAAACCGCGGCGGAAAAGGGCGTGCGCGTTGATCGCCGGGAGATCCACCTTGTATCTGCCGGGAGTCAGGGGGACGAGGAAGGGATCGGCCTCCCGGCCGAAGCCGCGCCGCATGGCGTCGGGCACGTCCCCGTCGGTTTCAAAGCAGCAGGGACCGATGGCGGGAGGAAGAAAAGCCAGAAGATCTTCGGGACGCGCGCCGCGGGCGAGCATCGCCTCCACGCCGCGTCCGGCCATATCGCGCGCCGCGCCGCGCCATCCCGCGTGCAGAGCCGCGGCCAGACGGCGGACCGGATCGTAAAGCAGGATCAGGGAACAATCGGCGGAGCCGGCGAGAAGAGTGAGATCCGGATCGGCGGTGATCAGACCGTCGGAAGGAGCAATGGGGAAGAGCAGACCGGCGCCTGCAGGCGCCGCGGCGCTCCCGGCCTCCAGGATATCGACGCCGTGTATCTGATGCGTTCTGACCGCCTGACCGGGGGAGGAAGAGAAGACCGAAAGGAATTTCTCCACGTTCTTTTTCACGGTCTCCTCCGCGTCGCCGGTGGAGGTCGTAAAATTCAGGGAAGAATAAATGCCGGCGCTGAAACCGCCGGAGCGTTCCGGAAAGGCGTTGACGACGCCGTAAGAGTCGAGAAGGGGAGATGAATAATAAAAGATCCCGCCTTTTTCCCTGCGGCAAAGGACCTCGGTATACTCCACGCGGCGCGCCTCCCTCCCGGTTTCCGGCGCGCGGTCCCTTCCTGAAAGGGCGCGCCGGTCCCGTTTCTTTTATTGTATCACGAAGCGGGCCGCGGTTCAAGGGGGAAGGGGGAGGAAACCGCCGGGATCGCGGAAGGAAAAAGACAAAAAAGAAGGGAGACCGCCGCGAGGCGGTCTCCCGAGGTGCTAAGTCTCTTTAGGATAGGAGTCTCCCAAATCAGTTGTTAGCGCCGGCGATTTCCATGCCTTCCTTGATCAGAGGCTCAAGTTCGCCGTTGATGGACGCAACAGCGTCAGCAATGGTGGACTGATCCTCCCACACGGGGGCGATGTACTTCGCGATCAGAGCCTGGATGGTATCGAAGCCGATGAACGGGTTGACCTTGAAGGTGTTGTTCATGTAGTTCATTTCGTCATAAACAACTTCGAGGCACTGCTTGTCGAAATCAGTTTCCTTCGGCATGAGGTCGAGGAAGGACTGATACATCGGGATACCCCAGCCGCCCTTAGCGCGGTCGGTTGCCGGAGGACCGGAGAAGAAGTAATCCATGAACTTCACGGTCTCTTCGGGGTTCTTGGAAGCGCGGAGAGCCACGCCGCCGCAAGCAGCGGTCGTGAAGGACATACGGTCTTTGCCTTCCTGCTGCGGAGTGGGCAGGAACACGATGTCATTGACGCGATCCTTGGTGGCTTCGGCAGAGCGGATGGAGCCGGTGTACCAGTAGCCGCAGAGGATCATGGAGAACTGCTCTTCCAGGAACGGAGCAAGATAGCTGTTTCCAGGAGGCTGGTGGAGCGGGGAGGAGATAGCGCCGGCCTTGATCAGGTCAATAGCCCAATTCAGGAAGCCGACAACCTCGTCGCTGTCCCACTTCGGGGCGGAGAAGTCGGCAGCATAGGCCGAACCGCCAAGCTGGGTAACCCAGACCATCAGTCTCATGTGGTCGATCACGTTTCCGTCATAAGCGGAAAGACCGAAGTGAGTGGTCTCATTGCCGTTCTTCGTGGTGAGCTGCTTGGCATATTCGCCGAGCTGCTGCCAGGTGAACGGGGTCTTGGGATCGTACTTGATCCCGGCGTCATCGAGGTGCTTCTTCCAAGCGAAGATAGCAACGTCGTTGGAGAAGTCCTTCACGAGACCGTAGAGCTTACCGGTACCCTGAGTGTTCGTCGCCAGGTCATAGCGGTAGTTGCCGATAACCGGGAGGAAGTCGTCGGGGTTGGTGTACTCGAGGGTGCCGCCGTAGACGTAATCGTCAACGTAGTCACCGGCGAGGCCGCGGGTTACGTAGAAGGGCAGCGCCTGCACGGCGTAGATGCGGAGGAGGTCAGGAGCGGTACCGGCAGCGACCATGGAGATCAGCTTGGTGGTATCGACGTCGACCTGCTCGATCTTTACGTTCTCATGCTCGAGTTCGTAGAGCTCGATCTGCTCAGCGTAAAGCTCGCCAGCGCCGTAGGTGGTGCGGATGGTGACTTCCTGAGCGGGGCCAGCAGGCTCGGACTGGGAGTCAGGTTCCGACGCGGTATCCGTATCCGTTTCGACCGGAGTGGTCTGAGACTCGGACGCCGGAGTCGTCGTGGTTTCGGAAGCGGTGGTGGTGGTCGTGTCTTCGTTGCTGTTGCAGGCAGCGAAGAGAGAAACCGCCAGCGCCAGAACCACGAGAAGCGCGAAGAGTTTCTTCATTGGGAAATTCCTCCTATTAAGATTCGGGCTTTCACCCGTGCTTACATTTTAGTATGTCGGCTTACTTTTGGCAATGTACTAAATTTACGATTTGGTCATGTTTTTTACTAACTTACCATTTGGTACTCATTCCGTCGGGAACGTAGGAAGAGAAGGGCGTTTCCGCCGTTCCTCCTTCGAAAAAAAGCGAAAAAGAGGGAAGGGACGATCCTCTTTTGAAAACCCGGCTCAGCGCGGCAAAAGAGGAAAAGACGGTACCGTCCGCGGTACCGTCCCCGGGCCTTCGCCGCCGGCTTCCTGCGGCGCCGGGATCGCGGAAGGGAAAAGACAAAAAAGAAGGGAGACCGCCGTGAGGCGGTCTCCCGAGGTGCTAAGTCTCTTTAGGATAGGAGTCTCCCAAATCAGTTGTTAGCGCCAGCGATTTCCATGCCTTCCTTGATCAGAGGCTCAAGTTCGCCGTTGATGGACGCAACAGCGTCAGCAATGGTGGACCGATCCTCCGATCATCGACTCCATGGCGTCCTGGGGCGGGAAGTGCAGGATCTTTCTCGACGACGCGAAACGGAAAAAAGAGACGGAGGTTTTTCCGGAGACCCCCTGAGAAAAAACAGGCCGGGACAGAGCCCGCGCCGGAAACGGAGCGGGACCGTGAAAAAGGACGGCGCCGGCGGCCGCTTTCGCCTCTTCGGAGCGGAAGCGGCCGCCTTCGTTGATCGGAAAGAAAAAACGTGGTATACTGTGATCGGAAAGCGGACGGAAGACGCGCCGGCCGCCTTCCGCGGGAAGGGATCCGCGGGCGCGGCGGCTTCAATCTTTCTTCAAGGTTTCCCGGTATACTCGTATGCGGAGGCGGTGATGACATGCGTATCCTGCTCGCTGAAGATGAAAAAAGAATGGCGGCTGCCCTCGTGGCCCTACTGAAACAGGAAAAGTACGACGTCGACCATACGGCGGACGGCGTTTCCGCGCTTTACGCCCTGGAGAGCGGCGTTTACGACATGGCGGTCCTCGACGTGATGATGCCGGAGATGAACGGCTTCGAGGTCGCCCGAAAAGCCAGGAGCAGGGGAATCAGGACGCCGATCCTGATGCTGACGGCGAAAAGCCAGCTCGACGACAAGATCACGGGTCTTGACAGCGGCGCGGACGATTACCTCACGAAGCCCTTTCAGACCGGGGAGCTTTTGGCGCGGCTGCGGGCCCTGGGACGCAGGAACGCGGACTTTCAGGACGGCGCTCTTCTCTACGGCGACCTGTCGCTGGACACGGCGAAGGCGATGCTGGTCTGCCGTACCACCGGACAGAGCGTCAGGCTCGGCGAAAAGGAGCTGCGCATCCTGGAATACATGTTTGCCAACCGCGGACAGATCATGACCAGAGAACAGCTCGCGGTCAAGATCTGGGGCTTTGAAAACGAAGCCGAATACAACAATGTGGAAGTCTATATGTCCTTTACGAGAAAAAAGCTCGCCTTCGTCGGTTCGAAGGTCGAGATCAAGGCGGTGCGCGGCCTGGGTTACGAATTGAGGGAAAAAGATGTTTAGCCGATCGAGAATAAAGATCATCCTGTCGATCATGCTTTCGCTCGTCCTCCTGTTTGCCGTCACGCTTTCGGTGATCCTGTTCGCGAGCTACCGGGAGATCCGGCAGAAGGACGGAGAGATGCTCAGGCATTACGCGGAGGTTTACGTGCCGGGAGAACCGGCCGGAGAGCAGGAGGCGGGCGGGACGAAGCCCGACGGGGAAAGCGGCCGGAGACAGCGGCAGAAAAACCGTCCCATGGACGAAAGGCCGGACTACCGGCTTTCCACCTTCTATGCGGTCGCCTTTTCCGGGGACGGGTCGGTCCTCGCCGCGGACGTCGGCGATAAAGGCGTGTATGAAGAGGAAGAGCTGACCGCTCTCGCGCGGGAGCTGGTGGACGGCGGGAAGGAATCCGGCAGGACGGGGAATCTGTCGTACGTCGTGGATCGCAGGAGCGACTGCACGCTCGTGGCCTTTCTGGATACCACCGTGACCGAAGGCAGCCTCGGGATGCTCCTGCGCAACGTCCTGATCGTGGGCGGAGCCGCCATCGTCGCCCTGTTCTTTATCGCCCTGTTTCTGTCGAAAAAGATCATCCGTCCTCTGGAGGAAAACGACCTGCGTCAGAAGCAGTTTGTCTCCGACGCGAGCCACGAGCTGAAGACCCCCGCGGCGGTGATCGGCGTCAACGCCGAAATGCTTGCGCGGGAGCTCGGAGAAAACGAATGGCTGGCGAACATCCGCTACGAAAACGAGCGCATGACCGACCTGGTCAAGCAGCTTCTGGACCTCTCCCGGGCCGAAAACGCGGAGCTTCCGGCCGAGCCGGTCGACTTCACCCGCACCGTCACCGGAGAGATCCTCGCCCTGGAAAGCCTTGCGTTCGATCAGGGAAAGAAGATCCGGAGCGACGTCGAAGACGGGATCCGGGTCGCGGGCAGTCCGACGCAGCTCACCCAGCTGATCTCGGTCCTTCTGGACAACGCGATCCGCCACTCGACCGGGAGAGAGATCGACGTATCTCTGAAAAAGCAGGGCCATACGGCGATACTCTGCGTATCCAACGAGGGCGGCGAGATCCCGCGCGAAAAGCTGGAGCACCTGTTCGACCGGTTCTACCGGATCGACCAGGCCAGGAACAGCGAGGGGCAGCATTACGGCCTGGGGCTCTCCATCGCGAAGGCCGTCGCGGAAAGACACGGCGGAAGGATCGAGGCCTCCTGCCGGAACGGCAGGGTCATCTTCACCGTTTCCCTTCCCGTAAAAAAATAAAAAGCTTCAATCTACTTTCAATCGACCTCCCTTACAATGAGTGCATCAACGTAAGGGAGGTTATCTTTATGAAGGGCAAAAAAACAGCCGCGCTCTTCCTGACGCTCTCGCTTTTTGCGGGGCTGGCGGGCTGCGGCATGAATATCGCGCCGACGGAAGCTTCCGCGTTCTCCGCCGCGGAAACGTCCGGTACGGCGATGGAACCGGTCACCGATCGGGACATCACGGTCAGCAAAACGACCGGCGTGTTTTCGCTGACGACCGACGACGGTGTATTCGAAACGGACGGCAGCGTCTATACGATCACGTCGGCGGGCACTTACGTCCTGACCGGGCTTCTGGAAGGGCAGATCCTTGTCGACGCCGGCGAGGACGACGAGGTGGTCCTCGAGCTCGCGGGAACGACGATCACCTGCGCCGGGGATTCGCCGATCAAAGTGGTTTCCGCGGGCAGCACGGATATTTCCGCGAAAAGCGGCACCGAAAATGTGATCAACGACACCAGAAGCGCCAAAACGGCCGAGGACGACGCCCAGGGAGAAGGCGCGATCTATGCGGTCTGCGACCTGAAAATCAAGGGCGGCGGCGTTCTGGCGGTCAACGCCTCGTACAACAACGGGATCCACACCACGAAGGACCTCGAGATCCGGAAGCTTACCCTGAAATGCACGGCGTACAACAACGCACTCAAGGGCAACGATTCGGTTTCCGTGATAAGCGGCGCCGTCGTCGCGATCTCGACGAACGGAGACGGCGTCAAGACCGAAAACACCGATCTGAACAAAAACGGCGCGGTCAGGGGCGACATCGTGCTCACCGGCGGATCGATCGCCGTGTATGCGGCGGGCGACGGATTCCAGGCGGCGCACGATTTTGAAACGGCCGCCGGAGAAGACGGCGCCGCGCCGACGGTCCTGATCTATACCGGAGCTTACAGCGGATACACCGCGTCCGACGCGGCGGAGACCTCCTGCAAGGGAATAAAGGCCGGGAACGAGCTGCGTATCCGGGACGGGAACATCATCGTGCAAAGCTACGACGACGGACTTCACGCGGACAGCGGGGCCTCCTTCGGCGACGGGACCGAAGGACAGGGAACGATCGCCGTTTCGGGCGGCACGGTCACGCTGAACGTATACGCCCCGGAAAACAAGACCATGGGCGGCCGTGCGGAGCGCAGAGGCGGAGGAGGACAGCAGACCGTTTCCGGCGCGGACGGCATTCACGCGAATGGCACTCTGAGCATTTCGGGAGGCATGATCGATATCGAAAGCGCCTACGAAGGGCTTGAGGCGAACGTGATCAACATCTCCGGCGGCCGGACCTGCGTGTTGGCAGGCGACGACGGAGTGAACGCCTGCAAAGGCGCGCAGACGCCCCTGGTCAACGTGACCGGCGGCTATCTGGACGTGACCGTTCCCGCGAACGGAGACGTCGACGGGATCGACAGCAACGGCAGCTACAAACAGACCGGCGGAGTCGTGATCGCCAGAGGACCGTCGAGCGATATGGCTGCGGCGATCGACGCGGACGGCCAGGTTTCGGTGACCGGCGGCACGCTGATCCTTCTCGGCGGCGGCAGAGTCAGCACGGGCGGCGCCGTCACGGCGCACAAGCTTTCCCTGCACGCGGCGGGAAGCCACACCGTTTCGATCGACGGAACGTCTTATACCGTTACGAATGAATACGCGTACGGGAGAACGGTCTGTTACAGCGACGGTTCCGTGTCCTCGTGAACGCGGTCCCCGATACCGAAGGAGGCGATACGATGGCAATCACGGTCATGAAGCGGTACGAATTGAAATACCTGCTGAGCGGGAAACAGACACAGTTCGTCCGGGAGGCGCTGAAGGGGCGCATGGAGATCGACAGGTACGGAAAGACCGCGGTCTCTTCCCTGTATTACGATACGCCGGACCTGCGGCTGGTCCGGGCGAGCATGGAAAAACCGCCGTTCAAAGAAAAGATACGGCTCCGGGCATACGGACCCGCGGCCGAGACCGCCCCCGTCTTTCTCGAGCTGAAGCGAAAGGCGTACGGCGTCGTGTATAAGCGCAGGATCGAAACGACGATCCCCCGGGTCGAACGGTTCTTTGCCGGAAAGGAAGAACTCTGCGGCGGGCAGATCAACCGGGAAATCACGGCCTTCCGCGACCGGTACGAAACGCTCGCGCCTTCGTGCCTGATCCTGTGCGACCGCACCGCGTATTTCGAGCCGGACGGAGATCTCCGTCTGACGATCGACGAAAACCCCAGGTACCGCACGGAGGACCTGACGCTGACAGGATCCATGTACGGCCTTCCGCTGCTCAATAAGGGGCATACGATCATGGAGGTCAAGGTGCAGGAGGCGATCCCGCTGTGGCTGGCGAAGATCCTGTCCGAAGGCGGGATCTGCAAAACGAGCTTTTCCAAATACGGAGAGGCTTACCGCAGGGAGGCGCTCCGTGAAAAGAGCGCCGCCTGCAAGAAGGAGGCGTCGTGATGTTCGATTCGATTTATTCTTCCGCCGTGACTCCCCTGCAGTTCTTTCTCATGGCCGGCGCGGCGCTGGCCGCGGGGGTTTTCTATTCCTGGATCATGAGTTTCCGCATCCGCTCCGCAAAACGGTTCTTCATCGTCACGGCACTGATCCCGTTCGTCGTCGGAGCCGTGATCACCTTCGTCAACGGCAGCATCGGGGCGGGCGTCGCGATCGGCGGCGCGTTCAGCCTGATCCGCTTCCGGAGCGCGCCGGGCGGCGCGGACGAGATCGCCGCGATCCTGGCGGCCATGGGATCCGGCATCGCCTTCGGCATGGGCTACGTCGCCTACGGCGTGATCATCCTGCTCGGCCTGGCGCTTCTCTTCCTCCTCTTCAGCTCCCTGCCGCTGTTTGAACACAAAGGCGCGGCGGAGGATCAGCTTCTCCGGATCACGATCCCCGAATCGCTGGCATACGACGGGACCTTTGACGAGATCTTTTCGCGCTATCTGAAAAAGGCGGAAAACGCGGGCGTCAAGACGACCGGGATGGGTAGTATGTTTCGCCTTTCCTACAAGGTCCGCCTGAAGGATCCGGCCGAAGAAAAGGAGTTCATCGACGAGCTCCGCACGAAAAACGGGAATCTGGAGATCGCTCTGCTTCCCTTTGCCGAAACGCAGAATCAGCTGTGAACAGAGAGCGGCGTTCAATCTTGTTTCAATCAACCTCCCTTACAATGGACTCATCAAACGTAAGGGAGGTATTCTTATGAAACACGCCTGAGAAACGCGCCCGACGGTCCGCCTGCCGCCCGCGCGCAGCGGCTGCGGGACCGGAAGACGCCTGAAAAGAAGGAAAAACGGACGAAAAGTCCGGAACGAAAAAAGGAGTGATATGATTTGAAAAGCAAGAAATGGATCGCCCTTCTCCTGATCGCCGCTCTGGCCGTCGCCGCGATGAGCGTCAACGCGTTCGCGGCAGGCGGCGCCGAAAGCCAAAGCGAAAGCGCCGGCGGGAAAAGCGCCGGCGCGGCCGGACGCAGCGGCGAAAAGCACAGGGAAAAGATCGCGGAACCGGATGGCGCGATCGGCAGGGACAAGGCGAAGGAAACCGCGCTTGCCGACGCCGGCCCGGACGCCGGTGCGGCGGAAAAGATCAGGGTCCGCGTCGCCGTGACGGAGGACGGTACGGTCTGCTACAAGGTAAGCTTCACCGCCGGAGAGCAGAGGTACTCCTACAGGATCGACGCCCTGACCGGCGAGATCCTGAAAAAGACCGCCGGGAGCGCCGCAGAGCACGAGGCCGCAAAGCCTGAGTGCAAAAAACGGGAAAAGATCGCGGAACCGGAAGGCGCAATCGGCAGAGACAAGGCGAAGGAAACCGCGCTTGCCGACGCCGGCCCGGACGCCGGTGCGGCGGAAAAGATCAGGGTCCGTGTCGCCGTGACGGAGGACGGCACGGTTTGCTACAAGGTTAGCTTCACCGCCGGAGAGCAGAGGTACTCCTACAGGATCGACGCTCTGACCGGCGAGATCCTGAAAAAGACCGCCGGGAGCGCCGCAGAGCACGAGGCAGCAAAGCCTGAGCACGGCGCGGAAGGCGGCAAATCCGGCGGATCCGGCAGCCGCCGCGGAAGAAACGGATCCGGCCGGGCCGGAGAAGCGGGTTCCGCCGGCAGGACCGCGGAGAGCGCGTCCGAAACGGACGGCGCGCTCTGAAGAGCCCGCCGGATGCGATCCGGCCGGCCGCAGGAGCCCCGTCCGCCGCGGACGGATATCACGGAAAAAAGCACTGCGAACGCCGAGTGTTCTTAAGGACACTCGGCGAACGAGGTGTTCCGCTGACAGCGGAACGTGATGTACGGCTGCGCCGAATGATGTGCCCTTCGGGCATGATGTGCGCCTTCGGCGCGTGAGCGGAACACATCACATCATTTTGCGGCAAAGC
>JAFRWU010000051.1 GCA_017441705.1 Clostridia bacterium
ATCGGCGCCGATGCGGGAGGCCATGTCGCGCATAAAGGCGGCGAGCTCCTCCTCGCTGATGGGCGGGGTCCATTCATAATGGGAGGCGTGAATGCTCTGAACGCGGCGGATCAGGGCGTAGATCTCCTCGTTGGTCAGGCGGGAAAGCCGGATCACCGGCGTGGAATAATCCTTGAGATCGCCCTCGGCGAACCGGTTGGCCGCGAGACGCGAGCGAAGCGCTTCGTAGGAGAAAAGGCCCCGGCGGGTGTCCTCCAGGAATTGCGGCGTGCCGCCCACGTAGATCCCCATGCCGGAAAGACGGCCCTGCATGGCGTCGTTGTAGAGATTGAGGAGCTTTTCATAATTCTGCTCCCGGGAGACGGTCTGGGTGATCTTGTAGAGATTGACCGCTTCGTCGATGAAGATCAGAAGCCCCTTGTATCCGGCGGCCCGCGCCAGGGCGCCCACAAGCTTCAGATAATCGGTCCAGCTTTCGTCGTCGGGAATGTCCGAAACGGGGATTTCCCGCCGCGCTTCGGTTTTGGAGGCGTATTCGCCCCGGAACCATTTCAGGGCTGCGTTCTTTTTCCCCTCGTCGGCTTCGACAAAGCCGCGGTAGAAGGTGATCACGGCGGTGGAAAAATCGAATCCGTGCACGTGGGTGTCGAAGGCCTGGCACGCCTCCCGGATCTTTCCCTCCACGATCCGGGAAAAGCCGGGGGAGGCGGGATCGGCGCCGTCCTTCGCCGCCTCCGCCTGGATGGAGGCGATCCAGCGGGAAAGCAGCGGCGGCAGCGCGCCTCCGTCGGGCGAGGAGCGGGAGGAAAGATTGCGGAGAAGCTCCCGGTAGGTGGCGAGCCCCTGTCCCTTTGAGCCCACAAGCCGCCGCTCGGGCGAAAGGTCGGCGTCGCAGGTGAGGAAGCCGCGGTCGAGCCCGTGACTGCGGATCAGGCGGAGCAGGAAACTTTTGCCGCTTCCGTACCGGCCGATCAGGAAACGGAAGGAAGCGCCGCCGTCCTCCAGATCGCGGAAATCCGAAAGGATGGCGTTGATCTCGTCGGTGCGGCCGATGGCGATGTATTCAAGTCCCGTGCGGGGCACCACGCCGCCTGAAAGCGAGTTCAGAAGGAGGGCGGATATCCGGCGCGGAACGGTTCTGGCTTCTGGCATAGATCATATTCCCTTTCTCCGGCTGCCCGGGATCAGATGATTTCCGGAAAGGCCTCCAGAAGAGGCCGGTAATCCGGGATGATTTCGCCGTTTTCGATGAGGACGTCGCCCGTGGCGTTCAGGGCTTTGTCGTTGATGGATTCGATCAGAAGGTCGGGCATGGTAAACCGGGCGGCGGCAAAAGCGCTCTTTTCCGCCTCTCCCGCGCCTTTGAGGAGAAGACGCAGGAATTCCTTTTCGTCTTCGCCGAGGGCGGAGAAGAACGCGTCTCCGTCGTCCTGCGGCGCGCCGGTCCCCCCGGCCGCAGGCCCTTCCGCCCCGGGAAACGGCTTTGGGGAAAGGGGAGAGTTCGCGGTCTCCTCTTCCCGCGCAGGGGATTCCGGCAGAGGCTCGTCTTCCGGAGAGACGCCCGCCGCTGCGATCAGCCGGTCTGTATTGATCCAGGAATCCTTTTCCAGGGCGACCGCCTTTTCCAGATCCAGCGAAAGCGGCGCGGGCCGCTTTTTTTCTTCCAGAGCGCCGCGGATTGCCGGGAGAAGCCCTTCCGGCAGCGACGAACGCAGTCTTCCGCGCATCCCCGCTTTTTCCCGCAGGACGTTTTCGGCCGCTTTGAAAAGCTCGGCGGTAAACTCCTTCAGGCCCGCGCTTTCCAGATAAGCCGCATACTTGTACTGCAATTCGGAAGAATGGGCGGTCAGCATCGGCGCGGGGGAGCAGGCCATGACCCGGAAGGAGACGACGGGCGGCTTGAAACGGGCGAAGAACCCGACGCCTTCACGGTCGCGGGACCACCGGTCCGCGGCGACGAGCGCGCGGGAAAAGGCGCCGAGCAGCGCATCGCGCCGCTCCGGCGCTCCGGTGAGAAAGCGGCTCTTGGCAAAATCGTAGCCGGAGATCCGCGCGTATAACGACCGGGGAAGCTCCGATACGGCCTTTTCGCCTTCAAAGGAAAGGTAAAGCTCCGGGTGGGGAAGGAGCGCGGGGTCAAAGGGGACTCTTTCCCGGATCAGGGGAAAGGGAAGCTCCGGATGGTATAACGCGATATAATCCCGCATCAGAGCGGGCATCATGGTATCCAGGCGCCGGAAACGCTCCCGCCCGCTCTTCCAGATCAGAAAGAGCATGTCCAGCCGGTCGGGGCGGTTCGCCGCCTCATAGATCAAAAGCAGAAGGTAGGAATAGTCCACCTCCGGCGTCTCGCCGTTCAGAAAGGCGTCCCGGGCGTAAAGATAGGTGGAAAGCTTCGCGCCGGCGAGATCCTGCCAGCCGGGAGCGAAGGCGTTATAGGGAACCGGCACGCAGGGAAATCCCTTTTTGTCGCCGTACAGACGCAGAAAGGTCGCGAGCGCCATGCTTCGCGCGTAGTTGACCGGCCGTACGGGGGAAATACGGATTTCTCCGCCGGGAAAAGCGCGCGCCTCCCCGACGGCCTTTTCCCGCGGCGGGATCGCCGCCGCGAAAGGCGGAGCGCTTTCTGCCGAAAGAGGAGAAGGAGGCGCCGCGGCGAACGCCATGGGCAGCTCGCGGAAGAGATTGTGAAGGATCCGGAGGGTCAGACGATCGGGACGGACGACGCCGTCCCGGCGCAGCGGCTCAGGAAGGGAGGAAAGAAGACGGGAAGAGGGATAAAGCGACCCGCTGAATTCCGAAAAGTTCTGACTGCCCGGCAGGAATGAAAGCTCGTCGAAAGGGATTTCCCAGCGGGATTCCACCTCGCAGATATCTCCGTTCATCCGGGGCGTAAAGAGCACGGGACACTTCTTTTCCAGAGTCAGCGAACAGTAAACCTCGGTTTCCCGCTCCAGACGGGGGAGGATCAGCTTGAAAAAGATCCCGAAATGACCGGAGGGAAGCTTCCTTCGGCCGTTCAGATAGGGATCGACGGCGCTCGATGCGGGAAGCGTGAAGAAATCGCCGCCGGAGGAGAGAAATACGCCGTTCCCGTCGTAGGAAAAAAGCTCGTTATGAGATTCTACCAGCGGCGTCAGAGCGTCTTCGCCGTCGAAAATGAAATTCAGGACGACGTCCGACGGAGCGTCGATCTTTGTCAGCAGATAAACCGAGGAGTCGATCTCGACCCGCGCGCCGGAGGAAAGCCCGCCGCTTTCAAACTGCTCCAGAAAGGCGAGCGCCTTTTCCGCAGGGACCGAACCGTCGGGGCGCACGGCTCTTGCCAGAGGCTTCAGGGACGGATGCCGGATCGAGACCGGTTTGATCCGGTCGTCGTCTCCCAGGGTAAAGCGCGCCGCAACCCGCCCGTCCTCCAAAGAGAGACGGACGCCTTCTTCCTCCCGCGGGGGGATCGGGATCTCGTCCCAGAAAGAAAAACTGCGCATGGCTTCTCCACAAAACGAATGTTTGTTCGCCTTTATCCTATCACAAAACCGCGTAAAACGCAACAGGTATCTTGCTTTGTTTGGAAAGAAAGACACGGCCGGTCCCGGGATCCGCTTTTCTTTTCCGGCCGGCGGATCCGTTTATGCGTGCCGCCGGATCAAAACCCGGAAACCGCCGCGCTCTCCGGCCGAAAACCCGGCGCCGTCCGGAGCGACCCGCAAAAAAACCTCCTGACGCAGAGCCGGTCGAACCGGCTGCCGCTTCGGGAGGTTTTCGTTTTTGGAATCAGATCAAACGGAAAAACCGCAAAACAGCTTCCCCGTACGGGGAGGGGAAGAAACGCGCCGGGGAACGTTCATTGAACGATCAGCTTTGCCGCCTTGGACGTCACGCTTCCGACGCTGTTTTTCACGATGCAATGGAAGAGAAGCCCGTTCCGCACTTTGATCGCTTCCACCTTGATCGTGGCGGTATCGCCGG
>JAFRWU010000052.1 GCA_017441705.1 Clostridia bacterium
ATCGAGCGGGAGCAATAACATAGACTTGAGGCACATTTCGGAGGCTCGGAAACCCGCATAAATACTGGGTTTTTGAAATCCGGAAACGGCGTTTGGCAGCGTTTTGGCGGCATCTGAAATAATCCCATCAAATAACGATAATCTTCCAGAAATATACAAGATCGCAGAGTCAAAAGATAATGATAAATATGATAATCGGCTGTAATGAGGTGCATAGCGGATCACACCGTGGTACGGATGGCTTCTGCCTAATTATGTATACTGCACCGGTATAACCATTTTATTAATTATGCCCAGAGAATACGTAACAAAAAGAGGAGTGGCAGGGATTCTGGCACTCGTATTCTCTATACTTTTATATACGTGCGCTCCGGCGTCATCCGAAGAAACCGATCTGGAAATGCAGAAAGAGACGGAAACAGTCGAACACAGGACGGAAAGCGGTGACACGGACGAGGATGCGCCGCTGGCGTTGAGCCGTGGGAAGGTGCGTATGCTCTGCCACGCGCGGCTCAACGATTTTGAAAAGGAGATCATCTGAATCATGTGTAAAAAGAACTTGCTCAAAAGGGGATTGGCGGGGATCTTGACGCTTGCATTATGCTTGCTGATGTGTACGTGCGCCTCCGCGCCGCCCGAAGCAACCGGTCGGGAAACGCAAAACGAACCGGAAACTGTCGATCAGACGTCGGAAGACGTCGGCGGGGAAGAGGCGCCGACGGCGCTTGCGCACGGGAACGTGCGGATGCTCTGCCATGCGCGGCTCAACGATTTTGAAAAGGAGATCCTCAAGCGCTTCAATGAATCCCGGGAGGATCAGATCGAGCTTGTCTACGCTCCGTTCGAATACGAAGGGGGAGAATACGACCCCTGGTGCTACTGGGAAGCGGCCATCGAGGAGGACGTGGATCTGTACTGGGTTTCCGGGAACGGAGAGGCCTGGCTTTTCGGACTGCACGGGCTTTTGACCCCTCTGGATCGGCTGATCGGCGACCGGCTGGAAAAGGGCGATTATCTGGAACCGGTGCTCGATGCCTGCCGTTATCAGGATAACCTTATGATCCTGCCGGCTTTCTTTAACGCCTCCAGCTTTACCGTCCCGCGCGCGATATACGAAAAAGATCCGGAGGCCTTCGGATCCCCCGCCCGTTATCTGGAGCTCTTGCGCTCCCTGCCCGATCAGGATTTCTGGCTCGGGCCCGAAGTCGGCAGCAGCATCCTCGGTATGTATGGCGGAGAGATCGATTATGAAAACTTCACCTCCGATTTCCAGAATGAGAATTTTGCCGGCTGGCTGGCTATCGACAGGTATCAGGCAGCTTACCGCGCCTCCCACGAAGATCCCTATGCCTCCGATCCGGAGAAGAGACAGAACAGGAGGGTGAACGATTTCGCTTCTACGGACTGGGAGAAGCTTTCCCGGGAATTCTTCACGGAGGGAGCGTATGGCGAAAAGGGAGGGGTGATCCTTCCGCTTCCCGGCGAGACAGGCTCGGAGCTTAGGGTGAGTTGCGGCGTTGCCGTGGCTCAAAACGCCAAAAACCCCGGCACGATCCGGGATTTTCTCACCTTTCTCCTTTCGGATGAGATCATGCGACTGGAGCTCGACGCACCGCCCATGAGCCCCTATGCGAATCCCCAGTTCTGTTATTTGCCGCTTGCGGAAAATGCCTTCCGGGACGCGGTGAAAAGGCATTATCGACTCGACGGGAACCTGGATGAGGAGGCTCTTGTCGAAAGGTGTGAGGAGATAGAAACGATCCTCCGGAGGATCGACGGATTTGCGCCGCAGGGGTTCTTATACGAGGCCCTGATCGAGGCAAACAGGGAAATCCGGGAGAAGGAGCTTGACGACACGGAGGAGGTCGCCGCGTGTCTGAAAAAGCACGTCGACGGAGCGCTTTTGGATCTCCGGGAGGGGATAGAGACGAAAAAGGCGTCGATAGAGAAAGCGGGCGGCTGACCCCGCGGGGAAAAGCGCCGCCGATTCCTTTCGGACGCAGAGATCGGGAAAGGAGAACCCATGCGTCACGCTGTCTGCCGTTTCCGCCTTTCTGACCGGAGATCCCGGTTACGGATCGTGGTTTTAAGTCTGTTCGTTTTTCTTTTCACCTTGTGCGCCTGCACCTCCTCCGGAGGAGGCGAGGGGAAAAGCATCGAACCCGTGCCCGGCGAAACGCTTTTTTTCCGGGCGGAGGATCTTTTGCTCTCCGACCGGAAGCTTCTCGCGCTGACCGCCGCGGACGGAGGCTACCTTCTCTATGCCGGAGAACGCGTCTGCCGCCTGTCCCCCGATTTCATTCCATCCGCATGGGAAGAAAGCGAAGACGGTCCGGCGGGGGATGAGGTCGCACGCTTTTCCCTGGACGGGAGCGCTTATCGTCTGAAGGAGGATGGACGGATCGAGATCGACGGGAAAGAGACTTCTCTCGATCTCCGGACGGGAGAGACTCTTCGCGGCTTCTGGAAGCTCGGGGAAGAAGCGTATTTCGTGACCTCTCTTTGGATACAGGATATGGCGGAGAATCAGGTGTTTCTTTATCCGTGGCAAAACGGGAAATGCGGAGAAGCGGTGAGGCTTTCGGGGATCCGGCAGGATATCCGGCTTCTCGCCACTGACGGTCTTTTCGGATACTTTGCCGCCGGCGCGGAGCTTTACCGCTTTGACGGGGAAAAGCTCGATTCCCTTGGAAACCTCTTCGACCTCGGCATGGAGCCCGGAAAGGTCCGCCAGATCCTTCCCCTCGGCGACGGGTTCCTGCTCCTTTCCGAAGACCGGCTTTCCCGCCTGATCCCCACCGGCGAAGCGCCTGCCGGATCCAGAAAAGAGATTATCGTCGGCTCGATCCGCGTCGCCTCAGACGCCATGAACGACGCCACGGCGCGCTTCAACCGTGAAAAGCACGGGTTTACGGTGAAGATCAGGATCTTCGACGACGAGGTCGGCATGAATCTCGCCTTTCTCTCGGGCGAGATCGACGTGGCT
The DNA here is from genome assembly GCA_017441705.1 of Clostridia bacterium. Classification (GTDB taxonomy): domain Bacteria; phylum Bacillota; class Clostridia; order Oscillospirales; family QAMX01; genus RUG11797. Next base: position 2,987 of record JAFRWU010000052.1, read on the forward strand.
TCCTGTTATGATTTCCTGACGATGCGGAATTACGCGAAGAAGGGGCTTCTCGTGCCGCTGGACGAGCTTTTGGATGAGGAACTGGAGAGGGGCGATTTCTTCCCCAACGTGATAGAAGCGTCGCGGGTGGACGGACAGCTTTTCTTCCTTCCCACCGATTTCTCTGTCGTGGCGTCCTGCCTTCCGAAGGGACTGATCGACCGGTACGGCATTCCCTCCACGGTAAAGGAGCTTTCCTCTCTTCTGGAAAAACTGGAAGAGGACACCTATCTGAAAGAGCAATGCAAAGAATACGCGCTGAACAACTTTATGGCGAACGGGCTTTCCGCCTGGGCGGATCCGGAGGGCGGCTGCCGTTTTGACGATCCGGATTTCCTCTCTTTTCTGGAACTTGTGAACCGTTATGCAAAGGACCCGGAAGAGGTCCTTGCCAATGCGCACGGCGCCGCCGGAAAGACGTGGCTTTTCTGGCCGGAATACGATATCGCCTCGGTGCACCGTCTTGATCTGAAGTATATCTTCGAGAGGGAAGGGACGGGAGAAGCCGCGACCGCTTTCGGGATGGAGGGGGCGCTCTTCTCGTCTCCCACCGCCCGGGAAAAAGGGATCGCCATCCTGGTCGATCAGCTTCTGGGGGTCGCGAAGAACGCGCCGCACCGGGAAGAGGCGGAGGAGTTTTACGCCTGGCTCTTCTCGGAAGAGCGGTTTCAAGACTATCTCGAAGCCAAATCGAGAGAAACCACTTGGGGGTTTCCGCTGAACGTCAAAGTCACGGAGGAGCTGGCGGCAAGAGATTCCTCTGATGAAGACGGGAACTCTTACCTTGCCAATACGCCATGGAAGGAGATCCTTCTTTCGGCCGATCACTACGGGGAAGAATCCCGTATGGTCAATGATATCGTCCGGGAGGAAGCGCTGCGCTATTTCGCGGG
>JAFRWU010000053.1 GCA_017441705.1 Clostridia bacterium
TAATAGACCATGTATTTCCGCCCGGTGCGTTTTGCGCATTCCCGGGCTTTTTGAAGCTGATCCAGGGTGGTGAAGGGCCCCTTGTCGGTGAAATAGTCCTTGCCTGCCTCCATCACCCGCACGCCGAGAGGTCCGCGGTCGGCGGGCACGGCGGCCCCGGCCACCATCCGGGTGTCCGGATCGGAAAGGACCTCTTCCTCCGACCGGGCGGGGATCGCCGCGGGGTAGGCCTTGAGAAAGGCGGCGACCTTCGCGGGATCGGGGTCGTAGACGTATTTCAAAGTGCCGCCGGCCTCCAGAAGGCCGTTGGTCATGCCGTTGATATGCCCGTGGTCGAGCCCCACCGCCGAAAAGACGAATTCGCCGGGCTTTACCACCGGGGCGGGTTTGCCATGCGGGGCGTAGTTCATGCCGTCGGAAGGATTCATCGGTCAGGATCTCCTTTCTCAAGTCCGGAAAGCCGGAAGGTTGCGATCTCAAAGGGACGGAACGCGTAGGCGGAAACCGGCTCTTTGCCTTCAGCGTCCTCCAGCGTGTTGGTTTTCCTCATGGTCACGCCCGCGGGCAGAGTGAGGAGAGCCTCTTTCCCGGCGCTTTCCCAGAACCGCGCCACAGGCCCGGTCCCGTCTTCGGCCCATTTCAGGGCCGAAAGGCAAAGCCCGGCGGGCAGATTTTCCAGAGCGGGGAGCAGACCTCCCTCGCTTTCTTCCAGAGGCGGACGCCTTTCCGCGGGATCCTCCCAGCGCCCGGGGCCGGTGATCTCCTCCGTGTGTCCCGCGGCGAGGAAGAGGGCGGCTTTTTCCGCCGCGTTCCCGTCGGCAAACTCCCCGGGGAAGGAGGCGACGGCATAATCCGATTCATGACGCCCGACGTCGCTCGTCCCGGCGTATCGGGGATCGTCGTGGGTAATGGAGCGGAGAAGGCTGATTTCCAGGGTTCCCCCGCGGATCCTCGTCCCGGCTTCTCCTCCCTTCAGGACGGCAAAGCCGGTCCCGTCTCCCGCAAGGCCCGCAAAGCGCAGGGAAGGCCATTCGTCGGTCAGGCCGAGACAGTCGACGATCTCCGGCTCTCCGCGCGCCATGACGCCGAAGGGCACCTCGGTATAAAGCTTCCCGTCGTGCCGGAAGGCCGGGGGGAAGGAGGCGAAGATCCGGGAATCCGTCCCGTCCCAGTCCAGGACCGTGTGCCACCGGATCAGATCCTCTCCCTCGAAAAGGGTCAGGGTCTGGCTCCAGGAGAGCTTCCGGACCTTTCTTTCGGGATCGGCGAGGACGCCGGAGAGGGTAAGCCTGCGGTATCCCGGCGCCGTTTCGGCCGAAACGCGGTCGGGAAGGATCGGACGGTGATCCTTTTCCGGTTCGACGCGGCCCCAGGGATGCCCCACGTCGCTCCCGATGGAAAGTCCGCCCGCGTTTTTGCCGAGGATCGCCCGCCGCTGCTTTTTGTCGAAAACGTCCAGAACGCCGGAGCCGTCGGCCCGGATCCGGAAGAACTCGTTTTCCAGGGTGAAGACGCCGTCTTCCCCGGGGATCGCTTTCGCCTCTTCTTTCGCCGCGGCGGGTTCCCAGAAGAAGACCCTCCATCCGAAGGCCGGGATCCGCGCTCTGACGCGCATCCGCAGCCCGGCGCCCGCCAGAGCGGGGAAGACCGCGGGCTCGAAAACGGGGATCTCTTCGCCCTCCGGCGTGAAGATCCTGACCGATTTCGTCCCGGACGGCGCGCTGAGCGTGAGGAGAGGGAATTCCGCCGGGACCGGCAGGGGATTGAAAACCGCGGCGGCGTATCGCCCTTCCGGAACGGCGAAGCTTTTTTTGCGGAGGATCTCCTTCGCGGCGTCGGCGTAAACCTGCAGGGCGCCGCGCCGCACCTCGCGGATCACGCGCCGCAGCTCGCCGTAGGAGGCGTCCACGTGCGTCCCGGTGACGCAGTCGTGGAACTGGAGGAAGGCCATTTTGTTCCAGAGCGCCTCGATCTTCCGGGCGGGGTAGGGGCGTTCGGGCCTCTCTCCCTCCTTCCATCCGCCCGAAAGACGGGCGAGGACGGCGAGGCTTTCGGCCTCGAAGAGCAGGTTTTCCAGCTCCCGGTTGGCCTTTTTGATTTCGATGCGGGTGGAATAGCATCCCGCGCCCGCGGGATTGCCGTCCGGGCGGGGGTCGATCTCGTCCGGAAGGATCCTTCCGGAGCGGAGCTTTTCCTCGTATCCGCCGCACCAGACGTCGTGGTTTTCCTCGAATCCGAGGTAATCCACCTCGATCCCGTGCCGGGCGGCGGCCTCCTTCAGCGGGCCGTAAAGATGCTCACCGATGGGCGGCTCTTCGGTGGTGATCATGACGAAATACTCGTCCTTCTCCACCGCCAGAAGCTTTTCCAGAAACACGTCGGCCGACATATTGCCGTAGTAGGCCGACTGCAGAAGCTCCTTGTCGGGGCGGGTCATGTTGTAGGAAGTGTCGATCCCGGTCCCCTCGCAGAAGGCGCAGCCTTCGCCCCGGCAGGCGGGACAGGCCGGGAGCTTCACGCAGTCGGCGGTGCGCAGATTGGGCTCCGGCGGCTGGAGAAAGCAGGAATCCAGGACGAGCAGCGTGCCGTCAAGCCCCTTCCAGTAGGGCTTGTTTTTCTTGAAGACCCGGTCGAAGATGATCAGGGCGTCGTATCCGATCGAACGGAAGAACTGCGGAAGCTGGGACGCGAGGCCGAAGATATCCGGCGTGATGGCGTACCGGGGATCGTGACCGAATTCCTTCCGGTAATAGGTGCGGCTGTAAAGATGATTCCGGGCCCAGGATTCGCCCTGGGTCAGGTTGACGTCGATCACGGCCTCGCCTCCGCCCGCAAGCTCCAGAAGGCCCGCCCGGACCAGCCGGCGGAACCGCGCCTTCTGGTCGGGATTCCGCTCAAGGAATTTCCTGACCACCAGCGACTGCTCGATCTGATACTTCACGCCGTAGCGCTCGGCGAAATCCATGTATTCCAGGATCTGCAGCTCTTCGATATCGGAATAGGGACGGACGATCTCTCCGGTTTCGGGGTGGGAAAAGTGATCGGTGAAACAGCGGAGCCACGAAGGATCCATATGATTGCGCGCGATGATGTGAACTTTTTTCATGGACGCACCCTGCCTTTTCGTTTCTTGCGCGGAGAAGAAGGACGCGTCCTCCTTCCCGGATCATTCTATCACAAAAGGGCCCGCGCGGGCAAGAAAAAAGTCCCGCCTTTCCCGGAAAAGGAGAAAAGCGCGGAAAGGTCTTGCAAATCGGGAAAAACCGTGTACAATAAAAGAAAAGGGCGGGTCGCAGCCCGTCAGGAATACGGAGGTAAGGATATGGCGAACAAAGTGACCATGGCGATCCAGCTTTACACCCTCAGGAATCAGTGCCAGACGGCGGAGGATTTCGACAAAACGCTTGCCCGTCTCGCCGCGATGGGCGTGAAGGACGTGCAGATCTCCGGCATCGGCGACATCCCCGCCGGGATCCAGAAGGAGATCCTCGATAAAAACGGAATGGCGGTTTGCGTCACCCACAAGGATTTCGGCTGGATGAAGGCCGATCTTCCCGGCGTGATCGCCCATCACAGGACCATCGGATGCGACGCGGTCGGTATCGGCAGCATGCCGAACGACTGCCGCGGGAACGTCGAAGAGGTGAAGGGCTTTATCCGCGACGCGGAAAAGGTGTCGGCCGGTCTGAGGGAAGCCGGTATGACCTTCCAGTATCACAACCACGATTTCGAATTCAAGCCGCTGGAAGACGGGAAATGCATCATGGACGTGCTGATCGAGGAAAGCGATCCCGATCTTTTCCACTTCATTCCCGACGTGGCGTGGATCGATTACGCGGGGGCCGATCCGGTAGAGGTCCTGAAACGCATGAAGGGCCGCGTCAAGGTCTTGCACTTCAAGGACTATATCCTCGACGGAGACGGCAAACGCCGCTTTGTTTCCCTCGGGAAAGGCGTCGTGGATCTCAAGGCCTGCTATGAGACCGCCGCGGAACTCGGGATCCCCTATATCGCCTACGAGCAGGACGACTGCTGGGTGGACGACGATCCCTTCAAGGCCACGGAGGAATCCTGGGAATTCATGCAGAGCCTCCTGAAATAAGGAAAAGGGAAGAGCGGGAAGCGGCGCCGGAAGGCGCGGCTTCCCGTTTTTGCGAAAAACCGGAAACGGAAGGGGAAACCTTAAAATGGAGTTGTGGAAAAGCGCGCGCTGGATCTGGGCCGAGGGATACGGCCGGGAAAACGTCTATCTGGACGCGGAGACCGCATTCCGGAAGGAGCCGGGGGAAAAGGTCCTCATGGCGATCTCGGCGGACACCGATTACGCCTTTACGCTGGGGGGAAAGCTGTTTTTCGGGCAGTACGCCGATTATCCCTTCGACAAGGTCTACGATCTTCTGGATCTGACCGACTGCGCGGAGGACGGCGAAAACCGCCTTGTGATCCGCGTTTACCATCAGGGAGCGGACAGCTTCACCGCCCGGAAGGAAACGGCGGGGCTGATTTTTGAGATATTCTCCGGCGAACGCCTCGCGGCCTTCAGCGGGGCGGATACCGCGGTGCGTCCCTCCGCGGGATACACGGTTGGGCGGGAAGTGGAATGGGTCTCGAGCCAGCTCGGCTATTCTTTCCGCTTCGACGCGGCGGCGCCTGAAAGCGGACCGCTTCCGACGGCGTGCCCCGAAAAGCCTCTGCCGAAGAGGGCGCGGCCGGTCGAAAAGCTGATTCTCGGGCCCGAGGAACCGGGTTCCCTGACGGTCAGCGGGAGCTTCCGGGAAAACGGCGGCAGAACCACGGGAGAACGGATGCAGTTTGCCTCTCTCCGCTTCGATAAGCGCGACGAAAAGCGGATCCTGCCGGCAAAGGACGGGATCCTTCTGACGGCTCCGGAGGGAGAGGACGGCGTATTCGCCCTGATCGACGTCGGACGGGAAAGCACCGGGATCCTTTCGCTGGATCTGGAGACCGAAGAAGAGGCCGAGATCCTCGTCGGGTGGGGAGAGCATCTGGAGGACCTGCGGGTCCGCACCTCGATCGGCTACCGGAACTTCGCGGCGTCCTATCGTGCGAAGGCCGGGCGGAACCGTTTCCTCCATCCCTTTCTGCGGCTTGGCATGCGCTATCTTGCGCTGCACGCCCGCACGAAAAAGCTCCTGGTCCGCTATGCGGGGATCCGGACGACCCTGTATCCCCTGGCGCACGAATGGGCGTTTTCCGCGGCGGACGCCCTCCACGAAAGGATTTTCGAGGTGTCCAAAAGGACCCTCCGTCTTTGCATGCACGAGCATTACGAGGACTGCCCCTGGCGGGAGCAGGCGCTCTATACCATGGACTCCCGGAACCAGATGCTCTGCGGGTATCTGGCCTTCGGGGAAACCGCGTTCCCGCGGGAATCGCTCCGGCTGATCGCAGAGTCGATCCGGGAGGACGACATGCTGGAGATCTGCTCGCCCGCCCGCGGCTCGATCACAATCCCCTCGTTTACCGCCGTGTTCCCGACGCAGGTCTATGAATACATGGTCTATTCCGAAAGGATCACGGGAAGCCTTGACGAGGGATTCCTGCGGGAAATGCTGCCGGTACTTCTCCGCATCGCCGACGGCTTCCTCCGGCGCCGGGATCCGGAAACCGGTCTGATCGCCTGCCTGCGGGAGGCGAAATACTGGAACTTCTACGAATGGCAGGAGGGACTGACCGGCTCCGTCTCGGACGGGATTGCGGAGGAGGACGCGACCTTCGACGCGCCTTTATGCGCCTTCGTGTCCTTCGGGCTCCGCTCGCTCGCCGGAATCCTTTCGCGCCTGGGCGAGGAGGAACTCGCCGGGAAATACCGGGAAGCAAGCTTTTCGCTGAATCGGGATATCGAACGCGCCTTCTGGGACGAAAAAAAGAAGGCCTTCGCAAGCTTCATCCGCATCGGGACCGGCGAGCGCTTCCACTTCGCGGAGCTGACCAATTCCCTGATCCTTTACGCAGGCGCGGCGGGGGAGGAAAAGGCCGGCGCGGTACGGGAACGTCTTGCCTCCGGAACCGGCCTGATCCCCATCACGCTCAGCCACAGCGTCTTCAAATACGACGCCCTGATGATGAAAAAGGAGAAATACGCCCGGCTCGTCTTCCGGGATATCGCGGAAAAATGGGGCGGGATGCTGGAAAAGGGCGCCACCTCCTTCTGGGAGACCGGCGACGGAGCGGAAGCCTTCGGACTTGCGGGCAGCCTTTGCCACGGCTGGACGGCGATCCCGATCCGCTTCTACGCCGAATACGCCGCCGGAATGAAGGGCGAAGAAACCGGTGTCTATGAAGCGCGGATGGAAAAGATCCGGTGAACCTCGCCTGCCGCCCGCCCGCTTGACAAACGCACCCCGATGGTGTATACTTTCAACTCGGTACCGGGACGTGCCCTCGTAGCTCAGCAGGATAGAGCGACCGCCTCCTAAGCGGTAGGTCGGAGGTTCGAATCCCCTCGGGGGTGCCAGCGAAAGGGTCCTTCTGCCTGTCGGCAGAAGGACCCTTTCGCATCACGCGCGCTACGTCTCTTCCGGTGGCTGCGGCCGCCGGGGACAGCGCGGAGCTTGCGGGCCGGGGGAAAGCGTGATATAATGGTGCAAAACTCAAACGGGAGGCGCGGCGTATGAGACTGCGGGACCTTCCCCGGAGCCGCCTCGGACCTGGAATTCCTGAAGGATACGGTGGACGTCTTCACGCTGCACCCCTATTTCGTTTCCATGGCGCCGGCGGAGGAGCACGCGGAATGGCTCGGGCGGATCCTCGAGACCGCGGAGGCTTTGGGAAAGCCGGCGATCGTCACGGAATGCTGCTGGGGCGCGGATACGGACGAGGAGCGCGGGGCGCTCGTGGATCTGGAGCTGCGGCATTATGCGGAGCAGGGGGTCGGGTTCCTGGCGCACGCCCTGTATCCTTCGCCGGTGGCGGATCTCCACCCGGCGGACGGCGTGAATCCCGGCATGTACATGCCGTTCCTTCTGAAGGACGGCAGCATCCGGCCGTATCACGAGGTGTTCAACCGGTACTGAATCCGAAGGAAGGGAAGGATCGGGATGTTTCGGACCGTAACGCTTGAAATGAGCCTGAAGCCGTTCAAAAAAACGGACGACGACAGCATGCGCGCGGTATGCCGCTCTCTTTTTGAACAGTGGAGACCTCTGCTGAAAAACCGCCCGGCGATTTCGGTCATGCTGTGGACCGGCGACGGCAGCGAAATACTGGATTATGCCGGCGAACCGTGCGGCCGGTTTGAATGGTGCCGCTACGTCGGCACGGCAAACCGTCCGCTGCTCGGGCCCGGCGAGCGGCAGGATACCTCCCTGCACGAAAGGAAGCAGGATTACCTGCCGGATCCGCCGGAGATGACCTATGAGATCCTGCGGAAGATCGTCGCCGCCGTCAAAGAAGAGGGGAAAAGGGCGTTCCCCGGGGCGGAGATCTCGGTCTGTGAAACCTTCGATATCGGTCCGGAGTTTGCCCTGTCGGATTTCAAATACAACCGTCACCCCGAAATCACGTCCGGCACAAAGCTGGACAGCTTCGGATTTGTCGACGCGACGGCGCGCCTGAAGGGCGATGCGCGCCGCTATGCGGCTTATCCGGACGGGATCCCGGACGGAACGCCCTTCGGGACTTTCCTGGGGCGGCAGGCGAGGGTGTTCCTGAAGGATATGGGCTTCGACTCGCTCTGGCTCTCCAACGGCCTGGGATTCAGCGCGGAGCCGTGGTCGCTGACGGGAAAGATCTTTGACGGAGAAAACTTCCATCCGGACCGGATCGACCGGACGCGGCGCGAGGTCTTCGAATTCTGGAAAAACTTCCGCGAGGCCTGTCCGGAATACCTGATCCAGACGCGGGGCACCAACCATTCTGCGGGGATCGATTACGCCACGGACGGAGTCCCTCTCTATGATATTTACCGCGCGGGCTTTCGCATCACGCCACCCCCCAATTCTCCGTGGGCGGCGCTGAATGACGACTTCGGCCTGGAGCTGATGGGGCATATGACCCGGATCTGCGAGCTGCCGGACGACGGCTTTCTGTTCCGGTATTATCTGCACGATCCGTGGTGGGTCAACAGTCCCTGGTACGATCGCTACGGAGAAAGCGCCCATGATATTTATCTGCCCATGGCGATCTCCCGCATCGACGGGGAGGGGAAGGTCGCGTCTGCCGACAGGCTGAATATCCTCTCCGTCGACAATTCCTTCGGCGATATGCCGGACTGCTGCGCGAACGAATCGATCCCCCATCTTCTGAAAGCGGAAAAGGACGCCGCGGAGGCGCCGGCGCCGCTGGTATGGGTGTACCCCCTGCGGGAGTATACCACGGCGCGGAGCGAGACGCTTTTGAAAGAAATGTATTGGGGAGATCGCCTGATCGCGGAGGCGATCAATCAGGGGCTGCCGCTCAACTGCGTGATTTCCTCGGATAATTTCCTGCGTGCGCCGCTTTCGACATTCCGTGCGAGCGTCCTGCTTTCGCCCATCCCCGTGAACGCGGCGGCGGCAGAAAAGCTTTATGAATTCGAAAAAAGCGGCGGCCGCGTGATCTGTTACGGGAGCCGGGAGCGCGCCGGCGAGTATCCGGGCAAGCGCTTCGCCGCGATCGAAGACGGCGCGGCGGCGCTGTGCGGGCTTCTGGGAAGCTGCGGTTTCTCGATCTCCTTTGTGAAGAAGCGCGGGAGCAAAAAGACGGCGGCGATGACCCTGGCCGCGGCGAACGGCGGCTGGATCCTGTCCGCCCACTCGTTTGACCTGACGACCGAGACCGTGCTGCGCTTCCCGCTCGGCGCGCCGATCCTCACCGGCATGGATGCGGAGATACGGGAAGGCTTTGCGGCATATCGCTTCGGAAGCTGCGAACACAGGGAATGCCGCGTTTTTGTGGAGCAGAAGAACGGCGTGGTGTCGTTAAGAGAAGCGGCGCCGGTCAGCACGGTTTATCACAGAAAGGTCGCCCTGACCGGCCTGGAGGACGCCGCCGTCTGTGTTTTCCCCGAAACCGGGGACGGCGTCAGGGTTTCGATCCTGCGATCCAATGCGGATGAAACGCCGGAATACGAGCCCGGATGGGAACGCGTGAACGACCCGCGGTACGGGGTCTATTACAGGGCGGAGCACGTCACCGGAGACAGGTTCCTTCTTTTTCCGAAGAAGAGCCGGAAAGAATGAGCAAGGGAAACGTTTTCTATAGTACGACAGAGGGATTGGTTATGATAACAAGGAAAAGAACAGCCAAGGCAGGCGCCGCCATCTGTCTGATGATCGCGCTTGTCATGACCATATCGTTCTCGGGATGCGGCGGAAGCCATGAAAGCGACAGCGTGGAACCCAAGGAGCTGCCGAAGCCGGAGATCACCGGGGGAGCAAGAGGGGAATTCGGCATCGACAAGAATATCAACGAGGCCAGCATCGATGAGTACCTGGACCGTGATGACGCAGTATACAGAGATCTGAGGATGCTGGAAGACCCGGCCCAGTACGAGAACATCGGCGGAGACCGGTTCCTGTCCGGGTATGTGAAAGGCTTCGAAGTCGTTCCTTTGCCCTATATCATCCCGGTAGACAATCTGCCCGGCGCAGTAGGGCAGACTTATTCGGGCGACACTCTTTTCGGAGGAGGAGCCGGCTGGATGTTTTACCCCAACTATGAGGAATCCGTGACGATCCTGGAGGAACTGTTTCCGAAGGATAAGGTGATCTTCCTCATGTGCGGAGGCGGCGGATATGCGGGCATGATGAAGACCTTCCTGATATCCATGGGGTGGGCTTCGGACAAGATCTATAACGTGGGCGGCTACTGGTACTATAACGGCGAGCACAGTGTCGAAGTCAAGAAAGAAGAAAACGGCCGGGTGAGCTATGATTTCGACAGCGTGCCGTACCACAAAATAGATTTCAGCACGCTGACTCCCGTTCCGGAAAACTCATATGAGGAGCGCGAAGTGCCCGTGACCGGAGTCTGGCTCAGCACGGATAAGCTCGAGCTGGAGGAAGGCACGTCTTTCCAGATGAACGCCATAGTCCTGCCCAACGAGGCACCTGACAAGACGCTGAACTGGACCAGTACCGATCAGGCGGTAGCGTATGTGGACGGCTCGGCTCTGATAAGGGGCGTTAAGCCAGGAACCGCTACGGTGACCGCAACGACGGAAGACGGAGGCTTCACGGCCGCCTGCGAAGTGACCGTGAAACCGAGAGAATCGGCCGGACGTGTGGTGCTGGACGCCGTGTCCGAAGAGTTCGAGGCATTCAAGGCCAACGATCCCAACGCCATCATGCACGAGCTGGACTGGATCGGCATGGATGAGGAAAAGGCTGCCGAAAAGGGATATTATGAATTTGACGGCGAGGGATATGTAGTCACCGATCTCTGGAGAGAAGAATACGAGAGGAACTTGGAACGTGCCGAGGAAGCCATCAAAGCAAGAACGGAGATCCTGAACAAACTGGTCGTTGGACGGAAGTCGTTCATCCTTCTGGTCTATACCAAGGACTGCGAGGACAGGGAGTACCGCGCGACGGAGGGAGCCGTTCAGATTCTGGAGGAGCGCGGCATCCCGTACTTCTACTCCAACGACATGGTTTCCGAGTTCGACAGGTCGCTTTACGATTCTTTGATAGACTACAACAAAGCGGTCATGTCCTCTGTGATAATCTTCAAAGACGGAGAAATGTACGCCGCCATGAATCCGGACGTGGATTCGATCAAGAACGACGAAGAACTGAAGAACTGGCTGGGGAAGTATATCGATTTGGATTGACGGTTTCCCGTTCCCGATCCGATTCCGCGGACAGGCGTTCACCGCTGAATTGCCGCCGCGGCGCAGGAGCATGGCCGCGGATGCGGGAACAGCGTCCCAAACACTTCGGTTTAAAACGTCTCATGGGGCTGTGAAGCCCGGAGCTTTTCGCTCCGTTTTTCACAGCCCCATGATTTGCTTATCCGCCGGTCTGTGCCGTTCAGAGAGTCGTGAGGGAAAGCCCCCGGAAGCCGCCCGGGGCGGCGGTCCGCTCAAGCAGCAGGGAGTTTTCGTGGTAGGGGCCGATCTGCTTTTTTTCAAACCAGACCCCGGGAGAAGAATCGAGATAAGCCCTGGCCGCAAGCGTCGCAATCTTCAGGGTGAGAAGGTTTTCGCCCGGCTTCAGGAGCTCTTTTGAGAGACGGAGAACGTAAGGCGCGGTCGAAATCGACCCGGCGCGGGTCCCGTTGAGGAAGACCTCCGCGAAGGCGGAAAGGGCGTCGAGGGCGAGCAGGAGATCCCGGTCTCCGCCGGCGGCAAAGCGGAAATCGAAGGAAGCCTCTCCCGTGAAATCCGGATCGAGCGCCGCGCCTTCGCAGGAGGGAAGGGGGAGCGGCCCGGAGACGGGATCGAGAGACGCGCCTTTTTCGGAAAGCCGGAAGAGGGCGGTCTTCCGCGCGCCGGACGGGACCGGAACGATCCTGGTCCCGGCTGCGGTTTCCTCCTGCGCTGACCGGCTGTTTTCCGACGCCCGGATCAGGGCGCACTGCCCCGAAACGAGGCTCACCGTCCCGCCGTTCCGGAACGGGAGGATCCCGCCGGTCTTCGGCTCGTACCGGCAGAGCGGGAGAGAGGTATCAATGAAGACCTCCGCTGCGACCGTTTCCCGGCTCCGGTTGAAGACGGCGACGTAAAGATTCCCGTCTTCATCCGCGTTGACCCGGGAGAGAAGACGCCGGTCTCCAGTCCGGACGACGCCGGGATCGCTCCCGCGGAGAGCCCGGAGCTTTTCTGCGGCCTCCCCGGGGACCGGGATCCCCTCCGGGATCACGACCCGGGCGTAAGATGCGCCTCCCGCCTTGAGAAGACCTGCTTCGACGGGGGAGGAAAGGATCGTATCGAGGTCGATCAGATCGAAATCGCATCCTGCGTCCTCCAACCCGTCGCCCGCCTTCCGGAAGGCCTCCGCAGCCCGCGCCGCGTGCTCCGGCCCCGGAAGGATCTCTTCACAGGGGTAGTAGAGGGCCGTCCTTGCGGCGTGCAGCCCGGCGGCCATGAAGACGCATTCCCGCGTGATTTCCGCATTCAGGCTGTCCAGAGCGAAGAAGCCGGGGAACGACGGATGAAAGCACGGACGCATCTGATAAGCGTGCCATCCCTCGACGGTGACCGGCGTCGTCATATAGTTGAAAAGATCGATCCCGCGCACGAGCTGAGCGTTCAGGATATACCGCATCTCATCTCCCGTAAGCCCCGCGCCGTAGACCGAGAAGGATTCGGACAGGGCGATCGGGACTCCCTTCTGGACGGCGGCGGAGGAGGCGAAGCGCGGGTAAAAGTCCAGCCCGAGTCCGTCCATCCGGTTGCCCGTGGAAAGGATCTGCCCCGCGATGGCGTCCACGCCAGGCACGTCCAGGCGCTTCAAGGCCGCAAGCAGGTTGCCGTATCCTTTCGAGACGTGGGCGTCGGCCGTGTGATCCCGGTCGAGATGGCCGACCGAAAGCCATCCGTGGGAAGCGCCCGCTTCCCGGAAGATATCCAGCGTCCCCCGGAAAAGCTCGCCGAGCAGGGCGAAATACTTCCGCCGGAAATCCGGATCGCCGGCGCTGTTTTCGTCCGGCGCGAGGATCGCGCCGACGTGCTCCGAAAGCCTGCCCCCGTATTTTTCCTCGAAAGCGGACAGAACGGCGTCGCCCGCCGCGTCCTCAAAGCCCGCGGGTTCGTCGGTGAACATCGCCTCGACCCTGTCCGAAAGAGGGCCGAGCTTTTCGGCGTAAGCGTGATGAGTGAGCCTCGTAAAAAACAGCGCCGCCTCATGGGAATAGATATCGGGCAGCGGGATCCCGGCGGGGTTCAGGACCGGACGGCGCGCGGCGCGGCCGCTTTCGTCCCGGCAGAAGCGCATGGCGGAAAAGTCCGGCCTGGCCGCGGTCACCTTGCCGCACGCCGCGCCGGAAGGCCACCCGCCCTCGTCGTAAAGCCAGAGATGAAGCCCGATCCCGTCCGCATAGGCAAGGGAATCCCGCACGCGTTCGAAATAGCCGTCGCTGAGGTAGCCCTCCAGCTCGCTCGTCATGGTACAGGGCCGGAATTCCTTCGGCATCGGAAGCACGTAGACCGTGCCGAAGCCCACCCTTTTCATCGCTTCGAGCTGTTCCCGGATCTCCTTCGGCTCCGGCGCGCGATACCATTCCCAGCAGGCGACCGGCGCGAGGACCGGGTCGCCTTTTTCAAAGAGCTCTTCGGTAAAGGGGACCCTCCGGTCCAGAAAATCCTTCAGCGTATGCATCGTTTCACATCCCAACCGTTCAGAATCAAAAGCGGCGTTTATTTGGAACCTCTGCTTTTATCATAATCAAAAAAACGGGGAATGCAAGCATTTTTTGTTCTCCTGGCGGAACGGAGCGAAGGGCGCGCCGGTTCCGGGGCCCGGTCCGGGCGTCAAAACCGGCGCGCTATTTGCGCTTTACAAAAACCGGCCGCCGTGTTAAAATTATAAAAATACGGATGAAATCGCCCGGACGTTTTTTCCGGGATACGGAGGTCGAGGATTTGGCGCGCGGCGGTATCGATATGACAAAAGGCCCGCTTTTCGGGAAGATGATCGCGTTTGCCCTGCCCCTGATGGCGTCGGGCATTCTGCAGCTGCTTTTCAACGCGGCGGACACCGCGGTGGTGGGCCGTTTCACCGGGCAGCACGCTCTGGCCGCCGTGGGCTCCAACGGTCCCCTGATCAATATGATCGTCACGCTTTTCATGGGCCTTTCGGTGGGCGCCAACGTCCTGACCGCGCAGTATCTGGGCTCCGGCAGGCTCTCGGATCTGCGGGAAACGGTGCATACCGCCGTCGTTTCCAGCCTGATGTTCGGCCTGATCCTGGTGGCTCTGGGGTTTATCCTGGCGCGGCCGATGCTGAATCTGATGGGGTCGCCCGAAGACGTGATCGACCTGGCGGAGCTTTACCTCAAGATCTATTTCCTCGGGATGCCGGTCCTCATGATCTACAACTACGGTTCGGCGATCCTGCGCGCCGTGGGCGATACCCGCAGGCCGCTGATCTTTATGATGATCTCCGGCGTGATCAACGTGGGGCTCAATCTGCTCCTGGTCATCGTTTTCAAAATGGGCGTCGCAGGCGTGGCCATCGCCACCGTGGCGTCGGAGGCGGTCTCCGCCTTTCTGGTCATGCGCTGCCTGATCGTCAGCGACGGGCCGTGGCACTTTTCCTGGAAGGAGGCGCGGATCACCTGGTCCAAGCTCGGCAGGATGACCCGGATCGGTCTGCCCGCCGGGTTCCAGGGCGCGTCCTTCGCCATTTCCAATATGCTGATCCAGTCCTCCATCAATTCCTTTGAATCGATCGCCATGGCGGGCAACGCCGCGGCGGCGAATATCGAAGGCTTCTGTTACGTCGGGATGGACTCCTTTTCCCAGACGGCCATCAGCTTCGCGGGCCAGAACTACGGCGCGCGGGAGTACAAAAGGATCGACAGGATCCTTCTCTACGCTCTGATCCTCGGCACGTCCACAGGTGTGTTTTTCGGCGGTATCGCCTACCTCTTCAGCGAGAATCTGCTCTCGATCTTCTCCACCGATCCCGAAGTGATCAAGATCGGCGTCCTGCGCATGGGGATCATCTGTCTGACTCAGTTCACCAGCATCTGGATGGGGGTGCCGTCCAACGTCTGCCGCGCCATGGGAAGGTCGCTTTTTCCGATGATCAACATCATCGGCTGCGTGTGCGTGTTCCGCGTGGTCTGGATCTTGACGGTCTTCACCGTCGACCGGTCGCTGCCGATCCTCTATCTCTCCTATCCGATCTCCTGGATCCTGGCGGCGGCGATCGGGATCGGTTATTATCTCTTCGTCCGCAGAAGAGTGCGAAAGAAGGATGCCCGCCTGCATGCCGCCGAGAAAGAGACCTGACGCTTCCCGGATATATGTTCGCCGCGCGCCTTCTCCGGAAGGCGCGTTTTCGTTGCATTTTGTCTCCACGCATGCTACAATGACGGGGAGGAACGGGGCGCGCGGCCCCGGAGAGAGGAGAGAACGAATATGGCGCGTATAGACGTGAACTTTGAAAAGACCGTGGGGAAGATCAAGCCGGTCAACGGCGTGGGACAGCCGCCCTTCAGCGGACTGGATTTCTCCATGCTCCATTATCTGACCGAGGCGGAGATCCCCTTCTCCAGGCTCCACGACGTGGGCGGCATGTACGGCGGCAGCCGGTTCGTGGATATCCCGAATCTCTTTCCCGATTTTGAAAAGGATCCCGCCGATCCCGCATCCTACGATTTTGCCTTTACCGACAAGCTCATCGCCGCCCTGATGGACGCGAAGGTCGAGCCCTTCTTCCGCCTCGGCGTCACCATCGAAAACTACGCGGAGACCAGGGCCTACCGCATTTTCCCGCCGAAGGACAATCTGCAGTGGGCGAAGATCTGCGAGGGCGTGATCCGCCATTATACCGAAGGCTGGGCCGATGGTTTTCATTACGATATCCGGTATTGGGAGATCTGGAACGAACCGGATAATTATGAGGATCCCCTGCGGAATCAAATGTGGCGCGGCACCAAGGAGGAGTATTTTAACCTCTACGGCGTTGCCTCCCGCTACCTGAAGGAGAGGTTCCCCCGCCTGAAGATCGGCGGATACGCCTCCTGCGGCTTTTACGCCGTCGCCGGAGTCAAAACCGATCCCAACGCCAAAGCCTCCCCGCGGGAGGAATATTTCGCGGAATTCTTCGAGGCCTTCCTGAAGTACGCGAAGGAGAATCACTGCCCGCTGGATTTCTTCTCCTGGCACAGCTACGCCGGGATCCGGGAGACCGCGGTCTTCGCCCGGTATGCCCGGGGGAAGCTTGACGAATACGGCTTCACCGAAACCGAGACCACCTGCAACGAATGGAATCCTTCGGTCAATCTGCGGGGTACGGCGCGCCACGCAGCCCTGATCGCGGGGATGATGCTCGCCTTCCAGCATATGCCGCTCGATTCCGCCATGTTTTACGACGCCCGCTTCGGGACCAGCATCTACGGCTCGCTTTTCCATCCGATGACGCGTGAACCGCTCCCGGCTTACGAGGCCTTCCGGGCCTTCGGGGAGCTGTACATGAGGGGCGGAGAAGCCGCCCTCCGGATCGAGGACGGCGAGGGCCTTTACGCCGCGGCGGCGAAAGGGGAGAAGGACGGCGCGGTCGTGATCGCGAACGTGGGGGAGAAAGAGGTCCCCTTCCTCTGGCAGTGCGACCGGCAGCCGCTTTCCTTCCGTCTTCTCACCGAAGAAGGGATCACGGAAGGGAAGACTCTGCCCGCTGCGATCCCCGCCGACGCGATCCTGACGGTTTTCACGGCCTGAGAGGAGAAAAGAACAGAGCTGCACTGAAGCAAAGGAGGAACCGGATATGAAAAGAAAGACGATCGTCATTCTGTCGATTCTTCTGGCAGGGCTGCTCCTTGGCTCTGCGGCACTGGCTATAGCCCTTTTGAAAAGACCCGCTGCAAATCCGTGAAGACGGTCCGCATCAAGGGCGGCACGTGAACGGCGAGAAACGCGGCGGCAGACAAGATGAGCGCACCCCGGACGGGAATCCCGTCCGGGGCGCGTCGGTTTTTACAGCAGTTTACGCCGGATCCCCTTTGTCCGGGAGCGGCAGAAGCAGAAGCTCCGCGCACGGCTTCCCGTCCGCAAGGGCTTTGGAGAGATCGATCCCGCCGA
>JAFRWU010000054.1 GCA_017441705.1 Clostridia bacterium
CCCGCGGCTCCCGCCGCCGCGCCCGGCAAGGGCGATCCGGTGGTTTCTCCGCTGCCCGGCACGGTCCTGGACGTCAAGGTCACCGTGGGTCAGGCCGTCAAAGCCGGCGACGTGCTGATGCTGGTGGAAGCCATGAAGATGGAAAACGAGATCCCCGCTCCGAAGAACGGGACCGTCACCGCCATCGTCGCGCCGAAGGGGACCAAGGTGGACACCGGCACGGTGCTTCTCACCATCGCCTGAGAAATCTGAAAACTGCATGAAGGAAACAGCAGAAAGCGATTTCTGCTGTTTCTTCCAAAAAGTGACGAAAAACAGACCGGATCCTGTGAAAACGAGGAGCAGAACGCCGAAATTCGGCGCCGGGAGATTTTTCCGCTTTCAATCGGCGGAGAAATGTGGTATGATACGTTCATACGCCCGATCGGGCGGGAAAGAGGAGAAAAGGCTTGTATTTCCCCCAAAAGCGCATCACGATCTACGCGGGGCACTACGGCTCCGGCAAAACCAATCTGGCGGTAAATCACGCCCTTGCTCTCCGGAGAACGGGGAAACGGGTGAAGATCCTGGATCTGGATATCGTGAACCCCTATTTCCGCACCCAGGACAGCGAAGCGCTTTTCCGGGAAGAGGGGATCGAGCTGATCGCTTCGGAATTCGCGGGTACCAACGTGGATATCCCCGCCGTCCCCGCCGCGGCCCAGTCGGCCTTTGACGACAGGGAGACCCCGGTCATCATCGACGTGGGCGGCGACGACGCGGGCGCTCTGGCGCTCGGCAGATACCAGAAGACGATCCGCGAGGAGAATAATTACGATATGCTTCTCGTGATCAACCGCTTCCGCCCTCTTGCGCGCATGCCGGAGGAGGCGGCGGAGATCGCCCGGAGCATCGAATGGGCGTCGCGGGTGCCGTTCACCGGCATCGCGGCCAATTCCAATCTGGGAGGCGAGACCGACGCGGAAACGATCCTCTCCTCGGAGGGATATACGCTCGAGGTAGCGCGGCTGCTCGGTCTCCCGGTGGTTTACCGGGCGGCGAGAGCCGATCTGGCCACGGCGCTCCGGCACAGACTGGAAAGGATCCAGCCGGTGGAAATCACCGGCAAGGTCTGGTTTTAGAAACAGAGGAAGTAAGAAAACAGTAAAGCATAAAAAAGAAGGGACAGCAAATGGCAAAGGTTACGTTCAGAGAAGACTGGTGCAAGGGCTGCGGGCTCTGCGTGGAGGCCTGCCCGAAAAAGATCCTTGCTCTCTCGGAAAAGAGACTCAACAGTGCCGGTTTCCACCCCGCCGAAATGACCGACCAGGAAAAGTGCATCGCCTGCGCGTTCTGCGCCACGATGTGCCCCCACGTGGTGATCACGGTGGAGAAGTAAGGGAAAGGAAGAGGAAATATGGCGGATAAAGTATTGGTAAAGGGCAACGAAGCCCTGGGCGAAGCGGCCATCGCGGCCGGATGCCGCTTCTTCTTCGGATATCCCATCACCCCGCAGACCGAGCTTTCGGAATACATGGCGAAAAGAATGCCCAAGATCGGCGGCACCTTCCTGCAGGCCGAAAGCGAGATCGCGGCCATCAACATGGTCCTCGGCGCGTCCTCGGCCGGCGCGCGCGCCATGACCTCCAGCTCAAGCCCCGGCATCTCCCTGAAGGGAGAGGGGATCTCTTACATCGCCGGAAGCGATCTGCCCGCGGTGATCGTCAACATCCAGCGCGGCGGTCCCGGTCTCGGCGGGATCCAGCCTTCGCAGTCGGATTACTTCCAGGCCACCAAGGGAGGCGGCCACGGGGACTATCATCTGATCGTCCTGGCCCCCAACTCGGTGCAGGAAATCGTCAGCCTGACCTTCGACGCCTTTGATCTGGCCGATCTCTACCGGATGCCGGTGATGATCCTGGGCGACGGGATGCTGGGCCAGATGATGGAGCCGGTGGTCTTCCCGGAACACAGCGAACGCGTCCTGCCCGAAAAGACCTGGGCGACCGATACCACGAAGGGACTGCGCAAAAAGAACATCATCAATTCCCTCTATATCAAACCGGACGTGCTGGAAAAGATCAATTTCGAACGCTACGCCCGCTATGCCGAGGTGGAGGCGAAGGAAGCCCGGTATGAGGGATACCTCCTGGAGGACGCGGAGCTGGTGATCACGGCTTACGGCGCCACCTCCCGCATCTCGCGCAACGCGGTGAACGCCCTGCGCGCCAAAGGGATCAAGGCGGGACTTCTCCGGCCGATCACCCTCTGGCCGTTCCCGAAGGACGCGTACAAGTCCGCGGCGAAGACCGCGAAGGCCTTCCTGACGGTGGAAATGAGCATGGGGCAGATGATCGAGGACGTCAGACTCGCCATCGACTGCCTGCGCCCGGTCCACTTCTGCGGCAGAACCGGCGGCATGATCCCCACGCCCGGCGAGATCGAGGCGAAGGCCGAAGAGATCGCACGGGATTTCTGAGCGTCGACGAAAGGAGAGTCTGATTGTGAGTACTGTATTTGAACGTCCCAAGGCGCTTTCCGACGTCTTGATGCATTACTGCCCCGGCTGCACCCACGGCATCGCCCACCGGCTGGTGGCCGAGGTGCTGGACGAGCTGGGCGTCTGCGACAACACCGTGGGCGTTGCCCCGGTCGGCTGCGCGGTGTTCGCCTACAATTACTTTGAATGCGATATGATCGAGGCCGCGCACGGCCGCGCTCCCGCGGTGGCCACCGGTGTGAAGCGGGTCCTTCCGAACGCCGTGGTCTTCACCTATCAGGGCGACGGCGACCTGGCCGCCATCGGTACCGCCGAGACGGTTCACGCCGCTACCCGCGGAGAAAACATCACCGTGATCTTCATCAACAACACGAACTACGGCATGACCGGCGGACAGATGGCCCCCACCACCCTTCCGGGACAGGTGACCACCACCACGCCTTACGGCCGGGATCCCAAACTGATCGGCTACCCCATCCGGGTGTGCGAGCTGCTTTCCACCCTGACCGGAACGGCGTATGCCGAACGGGTCGCCCTCAACAACGTGAAAAACGTCCGGAACGCGAAAAAGGCCATCCGGAAGGCCTTTGAGTATCAGCTCGCCGGCAAGGGCTTCTCCATCGTGGAGATCCTTTCCACCTGCCCCACCAACTGGGGCATGAGCCCGGTGGAGGCGACCAGGTGGCTGGAGGAGAACATGATCCCCTATTATCCGCTCGGCGTTTACAAGGATATCGGAGGTGACAAGTGATGAAAGGCAGAATGCTTTTGGCGGGCTTCGGCGGACAGGGTATCCTGTTTGCCGGCAAGCTTTTCACCTACGCCGGCATGCTGGAGGGCAAAAACGTCACCAACATCCCGGAATACGGCCCCGAAATGCGCGGCGGCACCTGCAACTGCTCGGTCATCATCGACGAGGACCCCATCGGATCCCCGCTGGTCCTGGAGCCGGATATTCTGATCGCCATGAATCTGCCGTCTCTGGACCGCTTTGAAAAATCGGTGGCTCCCGGCGGAAAGATCTTTATCGACAGCACGCTCATCGACCGCAGGACGGTCCGGGACGACGTGGACGCGTACTATATTCCCGCCACGCGTCTTGCGTCCGACGCGGGGATCGCCAAGCTTGCCAACGTGATCGTCGTGGGCAAGGTCATCCGGGAGACCGGGATCTGCTCCATGGAGATCATGGACAAGGTCCTCGAAAAAGTGGTGCCTCCCACAAGAGCGCAGCTTATCGCCCCCAACAAAAAGGCGCTGGAGATCGGATACCGGTTTGTCTGATCCCGCGCGGGAACCGGGCACGGTTCCGGAAAGGAGTCGCATATGACCTGGATTTATGCAGCGCTGGTACTCGCCGTGGTGGTATTCGTCGCCACCGGCTTCGTCGGCGACAAGCGGGAATACCGCGACGGAGCCGGCAATATCCGCAAGACCTCCTCGTACAGCTGGCGGATGAACAAGAAGATGTTCCTGGCTCTTCTGCCGCTTCTCCTGATCATCGGCGGATGCATCACCAGCATCCCGGCCGGACACACCGGCGTCATCGTCACCTTCGGCCGCGTGGAAGGCAAGGTCCTGACCGAAGGGATCCACGGGATCCTGCCCTATCAGGAAGTGGTGCTCTTCGACAACCGCGTGCAGAAGCGCTCCTTTGAACTGGAGGCTTTTTCCTCGGATATCCAGCAGACCAACGTCACCGGCTCGGTGAACTTCACCGTCACCAAGAGCGAATCGCAGAACCTGTATCAGAAGGTCGGCGTCAACTATTACGACACGGTGATCTATCCCCGGCTCCTGGAGGACATCAAGCTGGTCTTCTCCCGCTACACCGCCGAAGGTCTGATCGGCAACCGGACGGTGCTCTCGGACGAATCCTGCGAGCTGATCAAGAAGGACCTCACGGCCTATGCCATCGAGGTGGTCTCGGTGAACATCGAAAACATCGACTTCACCGACACCTTCACCGACGCGGTCGAGGCCAAGCAGGTCGCCCAGCAGAATAAGCTGACCACCGAGACCCAGCAGGAAGCCGAGATCGTCGTGGCCAAAGCCGAGGCAGAGAGGAAGGTCATCGCCGCGCAGGCCGAAGCCGAACGCGCGAAGATCGCCGCCGACGCCGAAGCGTACGCCGTCAAGGTCAAAGCCGAGGCCGAAGCCGAGGCGAACCGGAAGCTTGCCGAATCGCTCACCCCGGATCTGATCAAGTATCAGGAGATCATGCAGTGGAACGGCAAACTGCCCGAAGTGGTGGGCGGAGAGGATATTTTCCCCATCTACGGCGTGGGAGGGAATTCCTCCTCCGGAAGTCAGAACGCCGGCGGGCAGAGCGGCCAGTCCCAGCCGGAGAATCAGCCCGAATAAGACCGTCCCGCGGACAGCAAAAGCCGTCCGCGGGATTTTGCCGCGAAGGAGGATCGATATGCAGACGATTATCAGAAAGGAAGCCCGCGTCCCGGTGGTGTGGGAGGGGGACCTCTGCGTCCTGGGCGGAAGCGCGACGGGGCTCTTCGCGGCGGTCAGAGCTGCACGGATGGGACTGCGGGTCGCCGTGGTGGAAAGAGAGAATATGTTCGGCGGCACGGCCACCGCAGGCCTGGTGAACATCTGGCACAGCCTATGGGATTTCGACGGCCGCGAACAGATCATTGCGGGACTCACCGACGAGGTCCTCGAGAGCCTGAAAAGAAAGGGACAGTGCCTGACCTCCGCCGGCGATCGCAACACGGCGAACCGCTTCAACCCCATCGCCCTGGTGCGGGAGCTGGATATCCTGGCGGAAACGCACGGGATCCGCACCTTCTTTCACACTCTCTACGCGGGGGCCGAAACCGAGGGGAACCGGGTCAGGGCCGTCTATATCCAGAACAAGGACGGTCTGACGGCGATCCGGGCCGAAAGGTTTGTGGACGCCACCGGAGACGGCGACCTGATGCGCGATCTCGGGGAGAAGAGATATTTCCACGACCGGCTGCAGCCGCCCACCGCAGGCTTTCTGCTCCGGGGTGAAACCGGAGCGGACCTGATCGCCTGGCTGATCCGGGAGCACGGAAGCGAGGTAGGCCTGGACGACGACTGGGGCTGGTTTACAGACGTGCCCGGGCTTCCCGGCATCTCCTTCCGGGCGGACAATCACGTGTTCGGACTGGATCTTTCCAGGGCCGACGATCTGACCGCGGCGGAATTTGAGGGAAGACGGCGCGCTTTCGCCCTGGAGACGCTTCTGAAAAAGTACGTCTCTCCGGAATACGGCATCGTCAACCTCTGCTCCGCCATCGGGATCCGGGAAACGGCGCACTACGTCACCCGGTATCAGGCGAACGAAAAGGATCTTTTGACCGGAGCCCGCTTTGAAGACGCCGTTCTGCGCGGGACCTACCGGGTGGACGTCCATCACAGCGACGACAACGGCATCACCTTCAAGGAACTGAACGGGGAAATGACCGTCGCTTACGGGAAGGGTTCGCCGCCGGTCCGGGGCAACTGGCGGGAGGACGCCGGACTGACCGGAGAGTACGCCCGCTGGTACGAGGTCCCGTTCCCGCTTCTGATTCAGGAAACCTGGCAGAACGTGATCCCCGCGGGGCGCATGATGCACGCCGACGACGGCGCTTTCGGCGCGCTGCGCGTGATGGTCAATACCAACCAGCTCGGCGAAGCGGCGGGCGTCGCCTGCGCCCTGAGCCTGGAGGAGGATATCCCGGTGCAGGAGCTGGACGGCAGACGGATCCGCCGGGCTTTGAGCGCAGGCGGCTCCGCCCTGTAGTGTGCTTCCCCGGAAACCGGAAGACCGGCCGCACCGTGCGAAAAGGAGCGGAGAAGCCTTTACTTTTCCCCGGGATTCCGATATAATAAAAGGCGGCGGGCCGCGGAAAACGGCCGCCGGAATGAGTGGACAGAAAGGAAAAAAGCCATGCTTTCAGAAAAGGAAGTGCGCGCTCTTGCCTCCACGGCAAAAGAGATCCGGATCCTGAGCCTGGAGATGATCGGACACGCAGGGAAGGGGCACCTGGGCGGCGCCCTGTCCATCGCGGATCTTTTGGCGCTTTTGTATTTCAAACGTGCAAGGATCGACCCGCAGAATCCGAAATGGGAGGATCGCGACCGCATCGTTCTTTCCAAGGGACACGCCGGGACCGCGCTTTACGCGGCGCTTTCCCTTCGGGGATTCTTCCCGCGGGAGATCTGCTATACCATGAATCAGAACGGAACCACCCTTCCGAGCCACGTGGATATGCGCAAGGTCCCCGGCGCGGATATGACCGCCGGGTCGCTTGCACAGGGCTTTTCGGCCGCGGTGGGCATGGCTCTTGCCGCAAGGCTCGATAAAAAGGGGCATAAGGTCTATACGATCATCGGCGACGGCGAAAGCCAGGAAGGCGAGATCTGGGAGGCGGCGATGCTCGCGGGCAACCGGAAGCTTTCCAACCTGGTCGCCTTCTGCGACAACAACGGCATGCAGATCGACGGCCTCACCGACGAGATCAACTCGCTCGAGCCCATGGACAAAAAATGGGAGGCCTTCAACTGGCATGTGATCCGGGCGAACGGTCACGATATCGCCGATATCGACCGCGCCATGGACGAGGCGGAGAAGATCACGGACAAGCCGGTGATGATCATCCTCAAGACCGTCAAGGGCAAGGGCGTCTCCTTTGCCGAAGGCAAAGTCTCTTCCCACAGCATGACCTACGGCGTGGCCGAGGCG
Source organism: Clostridia bacterium (assembly GCA_017441705.1). GTDB lineage: Bacteria > Bacillota > Clostridia > Oscillospirales > QAMX01 > RUG11797. Next base: position 7,188 of record JAFRWU010000054.1, read on the forward strand.
GAGGCCGAGGTCGCCCGCATCCGGAAGGAGGACGAGTGAGATGACCTTTGAAAAAGACAGGAACGAAATGCGCAAGGCGTACTGCGAGCTTTTGATGAAGACCGCCGAAACCGATCCCCGCATCGTGGTGCTGGAGGCCGACCTGATGGCTTCCAACGGTACCAAGCCCTTCGCGGCGGCCTATCCGGAAAGGACCTTCGACGTGGGCATCGCGGAGGCCAATATGATCGGCGTCGCTGCGGGTCTCGCCGCGTCCGGCAAGCTTCCCTTCTGCGACACCTTCACGCCCTTCGCCACCCGGCGCTGCTACGATCAGATCACGGTGTCCGCGGCCTATACCAATCTGCCGCTGCGCATCGTCGGCACCGATCCGGGCCTTGCCGCGGAGGTGAACGGCGGCACCCACATGTCCATGGAGGACGTGGCGATCATGCGCTCCATGCCGAACATGAAGCTTTTTGAACCGGTGGACGAAACCCAGCTGCGCGCGGCCTGGGACTGGATCCTCACCGTCGACGGGCCGCTCTATATCCGTATTTTCCGGAAGACTGCGCCGAAGATCTTCGGCGAGGATTACCGGTTTGAACCGGGCAAGCTCAGCGTCATCCGGGAAGGAGGCGACGCGGCGATCTTCGCCACCGGCCTGATGACCGCCGACGCCCTGGAGGCGGCGGAGCTCCTGGCCGCCGAGGGGATCGATGCCGCCGTTCTGAACCTTCACACCCTGAAGCCCCTGGACCGGGACGGGATCCTCTTCTGGGCGAAAAAATGCGGCGCCGCGGTGACCTGTGAAAACGGGACCGTCGTGGGCGCCCTCGGAAGCGCGGTGGCCGAAACCACGGCCGACGCCTGGCCGATCCCGGTGAAAAGGATCGGCGTGCAGGATCATTTCGGCGAGGTGGGGACCATGCCCTATCTGAAGGAAAAGTACGGCATGACCCCGAAGGATATCGCCGCGGCCGCCAAAGCCGCGATCGCGATGAAAAAATAAAACGCATCCATCCCGCTTCGGGGAAAGCTCCGGCGTTCCCCGAAGCGGGTATGACGTTCCTTTTTGCGGATGCCGGACGGATATGCTTCACGCGGGTATGGCGGAATTGGCAGACGCGCCGGATTTAGGTTCCGGTGGGCAACCGTGCAGGTTCAAGTCCTGTTACCCGCACCATATCGAGTATTCATAACGGACTTGAATTATGGATACTCGATTTTCTTTTTCAGCACAGTTTCGCCGCCACGGTGGTGAGTAAGTGCGCTTTTTAATAACTGATGACTGCGCGGCAAGTTTACAACTGACAAGAGAGAATAAGAGCTTTTCCCAACCAACAGTTTCACACACCGTTTTGCGTTGTTGATTTCACGTTTTGCGTGTGATAAGATAAGTATGCAGTCGATCGAATGCAAAACATAATAATAGAGGTTAGATCATGAAAGACATAAACATTTCAAAAATTATAGCCGGTTTGAGGAAGAAAGCCGGGATCACTCAAGAGCAATTAGCTGCTGCACTCAATGTATCTTCGCAAGCTGTTTCAAAGTGGGAAACAAATACTTGTCAACCCGATACATTGACTTTACCGCTGATTGCGAACTATTTCAACGTAAGTGTTGACTATTTGTTTTACGGAGAGGAATACACTTACGACG
>JAFRWU010000055.1 GCA_017441705.1 Clostridia bacterium
ATAGTAGGTGATCCCCTCGTGGGAGAAAAAGACCCGGTCCGGATCGGTCGGCGAGATCATCATGTGATTGGCCACCGGGAAGGGCTCGGCAAAGCGCTTGCGGAAGCGGGTCTCCACCCGGCCGGTGGAAAGATCCATCACGCGCCCCGCGAAGAGATCCCCGTCCTTTCCCGCCCAGTTGATATATCTTCCGTCAAGGGTCATATGGGGAAATCCCATCCCTTTTTCCCGATAAAGAAGCTCGGTCTCTCCGGTGGCGATCCCGTGGCGGTAAAGCGCGCCGTCCCGGATCAGATAGAGCTTGTCGCCCGAGACGACGTACTCGGAAAAGCCCTCCGCCGAAACGCCGAGAGGCTCCGCTCTTTTTTCGCCGAGATCGGCGAGATACAGGGGGCATCCCTTAAAATCCCTGACGTCGTCCGAGCGGGATATCACAAGGGCGTCGTCGGACGCCCAGCTGTTGTTGGAATAGTATCCGTAGGAAAGATGTCCCGTCCCGTCCTCTATGGAAAGGAAAGGCGTTCCGTCCTTTTCTCTTTCGTAAAAACCGATCATCGCTCTCTCGTTCCTTTCTTCCCGGTCTCCCGTTTTCCCCCGGGAGTTTATGAAAAGGGCGGCGTCACCGGGACGCCGCCCTTCCGTCTTTTTCTCAGCGCTGGACGCGGCCGCTGCCGCCGCCCTTCACCAGATTCAGGACCTCTTTCTCGCTCGCGACGTTGTAGTCGCCTTCCACCGTGTGCTTCAGGCAGGAGGCCGCCACCGCAAAGGAGATCGCATCCTGCGGGCCCTTGCCGTTCGCCAGCGTGTGGATCAGGCCGGCGCCGAAGGAGTCGCCGCCGCCGACGCGGTCGACGATGGTGATCAGATACCGGTCCGAGAAGAAGAAGTCGCCGTCGGCATAGAGCATGCCCGACCAGCCGTTCTGGGAGGCGGAAATGCTTTCGCGGAGCGTAATGGCGACGGTGTGGATGCCGAAGCGGTCTTCGATCTTGCGGCAGACCTCCTTATACCCGTCGGTGGAGATCTTGCCGGTTTCGATATCGGTGCCGGTGGCCTTGATGCCGAACACGTCGGAGCAGTCCTCCTCGTTGGCGATCAGGACGTCCACATACTGCATCAGGCTGCCCATGACCTCGCCCGCCTTCTCCTTGGTCCAGAGCTTCTTGCGGTAGTTGAGGTCGCAGGAGATCCTGACGCCGCGGGCCTTGGCGGCCTTGCAGGCGGCCATGACCGATTCGGCCACGTTGTCGCCCAGAGCCGGGGTGATGCCGGTGAAATGGAACCAGTCGACCCCGTCGAAGATTTTATCCCAGTCGAAATCGGCGACAGTGGAAGCGGCGATAGAGCTTCCGGCGCGGTCGTAGACCACGTTGGACGGGCGCTGGGACGCGCCTTTTTCGCAGAAATAGATGCCGAGGCGCGCGCCGCCGCGGGCGATGAAGCCGGTGTTCACGCCCCACTTGCGGATCTCGTTGAGGCAGGCCTGTCCGATGGGATTGTCGGGGAGCTTTGTGACGTAGACCGCGTCGTCGCCGTACTGCGCCAGCGACATGGCCACGTTGGCTTCGCCGCCGCCGTATACGATATCAAAGCTTGTCGCCTGCAGGAACCTTTTGTACTCCGGCGGCTGCAGTCTGAGCATGATCTCGCCGAAGGTCACTACCTTTGCCATGATTCAAGACCTCTCTTTTCTTCAGAAATACGCGGGGTTTCTCACTTGGAAGCGCGGGCCGCGCGGATGTTTTCCAGGAAGATCTTCGCGGTGGCGGTGATCTTTTCATACTCGCCGGTCTTCGCGCCGGCCGTCAGGCTGGAGCCCGCGCCGACCGCGACGGCGCCCGCTTTGATCCATTCCGCGACGTTGTCGACGCTGACGCCGCCGGTGGGCATATATCTTCCCTGCGGGATGGGGCCCTTCAGGGCCTTGATGGCCTTGGGACCGAAGAGCTCGCCCGGGAAAACCTTCAGGATGTCGGCGCCCGCTTCCAGCGCCTCGAGCGCCTCTCTGGGGGTGACGATGCCGGGCATGACCGGCACGCGGTAGCGGTTGCAGAGCTTCATGGTGTCAAGATTGAGATGGGGGCTTACGATATACTGCGCGCCGGAGAGCATGGCGATGCGGGCGGTTTCGGGATCCAGAACGGTTCCGGCGCCGATGATGACCTCGCCGCTCTGGTATCTCTTGGCCAGGGTCTCGATGATCTCGTGAGCGAAGGGCACCGTGAAGGTGAGCTCCACCGCCACGACGCCGCC
>JAFRWU010000056.1 GCA_017441705.1 Clostridia bacterium
ACGCGCCGGGGAACGTTCATTGAACGATCAGCTTTGCCGCCTTGGACGTCACGCTTCCGACGCTGTTTTTCACGATGCAATGGAAGAGAAGCCCGTTCCGCACTTTGATCGCTTCCACCTTGATCGTGGCGGTATCGCCGGGAAAGCTGGTGTTTTCCCAGGTCTTGCCGCCGTCCGAGGAGAACTGCCACTGGTACGTGAGGCCCGTGCCTGACGCGACGACCTTGAACGAAACCGTTTTTCCCTTCTCCGCAGTCGCCGATACGGGCTGACCGGTGATCCGGGGCTTGACGCCTGATACGATCAGCCTTGCGGCCTTGGACGTCACGCTGCCGACGCCGTTTTTGACGATACAGTGAAACAGCAGCCCGTTCCGTGCCGCGGTCGCTTCCATTTCGACGGCGGGAGAATTGCTGGGGAAGCTGGTGTTTTTCCAGGTCTTTCCCTCGTCCGTCGAATACTGCCACTGGTATTCCAGAGCGGAACCGACCGCTTTGATGCTGAATTTGGCGGTTTGATTCACCTCGGCGGTAACCGAGACGGGCTGAACCTTTATCGTTTGTTCGACTCCGGAGGGCAAAAAGGAGATGAACAGCAAGGTAAGAAAGAATACGAACAGAAGAACAACGATAACACGAGACCACTTGCTCAATCGTATTCTGCTGATACGCAACATGGCTGACCTCCTGAAGAATGGACCGGGAAAAAACGCCCGCAACTTATCATCCCACTCTTCATTGTAACAGAATCCGGCGGATCTGTCAACAGAAACGGGAAAAAGGAAATCCGCGGTTCCCTGAGGCAGAACGGGAAGAGGAGAAGGCGGAAACGTATCCGGCCGCATGCCGCGCCGGACGGCTCTGCGCATGGAAAAGACGGGCCGCAGCCTCTCTTCCGTCATTCTCCGGGACCGGAGATCCCGCGCCCGATCAGGAAGTATTCCATCGAATCCACCAGGGCTTTCCAGCTCGCGCGGATGATGTCGCGGGAGGTGCCGACGGTGGTCCAGGTGCGCACGCCGTCGGTGCTGTTCATCAGGACGCGCACACGCGCGGCGGTGGCCTCGTTGGGCGTGATGACGCGGACCTTGTAGTCCACCAGACGCACCCCGGTGATGGCGGGGTAGAAGGAGGTCAGGCACTTCCGGAGCGCCATATCCAGCGCATGGACCGGACCGTCGCCCTCGGCGCTTTCCAGGGCGGCCTTTTCGCCCACGAAGATCTTTACCGTGGCAAGACATCCGGTGGTCCCTTCCGAGAAGGGATAGTTGTCTGTCACGTCGAAGAATTCCAGACGGTAGAATCTCGGGATCCGGTTCAGGCTCCGCCGGATCAGGAGCTCCAGACTGGCTTCGGCCGATTCGTACTGCCAGCCGTTCCGCTCCAGCCTTTTGATTTCGCCGAGGACCAGATCCACCTCGGGGGAGCGGCGTTCGATCTCCGGGAAAACGCGCCGGATCTTCTCATAGACGGCGGCGCGGCCCGCGAGCTCGCTGGCGATCGCACGCCGTTCGTTGCCCACCGCTTCGGGATCGATATGCTCGTATGCGCCGGGCAGCTTCAGCATGGCGTCCACGTGCGTCCCGGCCTTGTGCGCGAAGGCGCTTTCGCCCACGTAGGGGGTGTTCGAGGGAAGAGTGGTGTTGGAAACGTCTGCGACGTAGCGCGCCGCAAGCGCGAGTCTCGGCATCTCCTCGGGCAGGATGCAGGCGTAGCCGAGCTTCAGCTGCAGAGAGGGGATCAGCTGACAGAGCGACGTGTTCCCGCACCGTTCGCCGAAGCCGGTGAAGCTTCCCTGCACGTGTACGGCGCCGGCCTTCACCGCCACGAGGGTACAGGCGACGGCGAGTCCCATGTCGTTGTGGCAGTGGATGCCGATGCTTTTCCCGGGGAAGGCGGCGCACACGGCGCCGACGGTCTTTCCGATCTCCCCGGGGAAATTCCCGCCGTTGGTGTCGCAGAGAACGAGCACGTCGGCGCCGGCTTCCGCGGCGGCTTCGAGAGAAGCCAAGGCGTAAGCCGGATCGGCCTTATAGCCGTCGAAAAAGTGCTCGGCGTCGAAAAGCACCCGCCGCCCGGCTTTTTTCAGGAAAGCGACGCTTTCCCGGATCATGGACAGGTTTTCCTCCCGCGTGACGCGCAGGATCTTTTCCGCGTGCAGCGGATGGCTTTTGCCGTAAACGGTGAGGGAGCGAGCGCCAGAATCCAGAAGGGCCCGCAGCGCGGGATCCTCCCCGGCCTTCATCCCGGCGCGCCGGGTCTGGCCGAAGGCGGAGACGGCCGGGAAGCAGGGAAGAGAGGCGAGTTTTTCAAAGAGCGACGCGTCCCGCGCGTTCATGCCGGGCGCGCCGGCCTCGATCATGCCGACTCCGAGGCGCGCAAGGACCGTCGCGATCCCGAGCTTGTCCTCTTCGGAAAAGCTGATCCCTTCGCCCTGGGCGCCGTCGCGCAGGGTCACGTCGCAGATCTCAATGGTTTTCACGGGCTGCCTCCTTTCCGTTCAGGACCGCCAGAAGCTCGCGCTTCATGGCGCCGATATAGTAAAGCGAACCGAGAGCGAGCAGCACGCCGCCACATTTTTCGCGGACGGCGATCGCCTTTTCCGCCGCCTCCCGGAGGGAGGAACAGGCCTCGGCGGAAGGGACGAAGGGCTTTGCCTCCCGGGCGGTGATCTCCGCGGACTGGGCGCGGGGCGAATCGGGGGTGACGGCGAAGAAGAAATCGGCCGCACGGGCGATCTTTTCCACGCAATAGGCGTGGTCCTTGTCGGCGAGCATCCCCATGACGATCACAAGCTTCCGCCCGGGAAAGAGCTTTTCGACGGTGTCGCTCACCGCGTCCACGCAGTCCGGGTTGTGCGCCGCGTCGATGTAGAGATCCGGGGCGACCTTTTCAAAACGCCCGCCGAAGGAAACGCCGCTCAGAGCCTCGCCGATCCGGCCGCCGATCCCGGGAAAGAGCGGGTCGAGCGCAAGGCACCCCTCGATCACCGAAAGGGCGTTTTTGACGATATGCTCTCCGGGGATCGCGAGGCGGTAACGCTTTTTCCGGTAGAGGAACTCGCTTCCTTCCGGCGAAAGCGAAAGGATCTCGAGCGCGCCGGGATCGGGCAGAAGGAGCGGACTCTCTTTTTTCCGGCATTCCTCCCGGATGACCGCCAGAGCCTCGGGACGCTGCCGGGCGTAGGAGACGACGGGGCATCCTCTTTTGATGATGCCGCATTTTTCAAAGGCGATCTTCGCATAGGTGTCGCCGAGGATCGCCGTGTGATCCAGACCGATATAGCAGATCACCGAAAGAAGCGGCTTTTCGATCACGTTGGTGGCGTCGAACCTTCCGCCGAGGCCGACCTCCATGACCGCGAGATCGCACTTTTCCTCCGCGTAGTAGGCGAAGGCCAGAGCGGTCTCCAGTTCGAATTCGGTCACCGGCGTCCCGGTGATCCTTTCGGTTTCTTCGGCGAGAGGGATCAGCGTTTCCACCCACCGCGCGAGATCCCTTTCGGGGATCAGGCGGCGGTCGATCTGGATCCGTTCCCGGAAATCCTCCACGTAAGGGGAAACGTAAAGCCCGGTTTTGTAACCGGCGCGGGTGAAGACCTCGGCGAACATGGCCGAGGTGGAGCCCTTGCCGTTGGTGCCCGCCACGTGGATGCATTTCACGCTTCTTTCGGGATTCCCGAGAAGCGCGAGAAGCGTTTCGATCCGCTCCAGTCCCAGGGTGGAGCCGAAGCGCCTGCGGGAGTGAATATATGCCAGAGCATCGGAATAATCCATCGGGTTGTCTCCTTTTGCGCCGGAGAAGCACCCGAAAGGCGCTTCTCCGGAAGCGGAATGCGGCGTTATGAAAGCGCCTTCAGAGAGGCGAGAAGACCGTCGCGGGTGGCCTCGGCGCGGCGGAGCTTTTCACGCTCGGCTTCCACCACCGCGGCGGGCGCCTTTTCCACGAAATTGCGGTTGGAAAGCTTCTTTTCCTCAAATGCCACGTCGCTTTCGGCCTTCTCCAGTTCCTTCTGCAGTCTGGCTTTTTCCTTTTCCAGATCCACCAGATCGCTCATGGGCATGTAGAAAGCGGCTTCCGCGGTGACGGCAGATGCCATCTTCTGCGCATCGGCGGGCGCTTCTCCCGCGATTTCCAGAGAGGCGGCGGAGGCCATGCGGGCGAAGAATTTTTCCGCGTTCCGGAAGAGCGCGGGGCGGGCGGTGACCGCGATGACGTGCGCCTTGCGGGAGGGGGGAACGTTGAGTTCCGCTCTTCTGTTCCGGACGGCGCGGATACCGGCCATGACCGCTTCGGTCTCCTCGGCGGCCTCGGGGAAATCCAGAGCCGGATCGGCCTTCGGCCAGGCGGCGGTGATCAGAAGGCCTTCTTCATGCGGCAGGGAGGAGTAGATCTCCTCGGTGATGAAGGGCATGAAGGGGTGAAGAAGCTTCAGAAGGTTTTCCAGGACGTGGATCAGCACGCGCTGGGCGTTCTCGCCCTCGGGAGTGCCGAGGCGCAGCTTGGAAAACTCGATGAACCAGTCGCAGTACATATCCCAGACGAAATCGTAGATCTTGCCGGCGGCCACGCCGAGCTCATACCGTTCGATGTTTTCGGTGACCTCGCGGATCAGGGTATTCAGACTCGAAAGGATCCACTTGTCCTCGGCGGCGAGGGCTTCCGGCGCGGGAAGCGCGTCGTCCTCCGCCGTGAGGTTCATCTGCACGTAGCGGGAGGCGTTCCAGAGCTTGTTGGCGAAATTGCGCATGGCCTCCACCTTTTCGGTGGTGAAGCGGGTGTCGTTGCCCGGGGAAATCCCGCTGACCAGCGCGAAGCGCAGAGCGTCGGCGCCGTACTGATCGATGATTTCCAGAGGATCGACGCCGTTGCCGAGGGATTTGGACATTTTCCGGCCCAGAGCGTCGCGCACGAGCCCGTGGATAAAGACCGTGCCGAAGGGCTTTTCGCCCATATGCTCCATGCCGGAGAAGATCATCCGGGCGACCCAGAAGAAAATGATGTCGTATCCGGTGACCAGGACGCTGGTGGGATAGAATTTCTCCAGCGTTTTCGTCTTTTCGGGCCAGCCCATCGTCTCAAAGGGCCAGAGGGCGCTGGAGAACCAGGTGTCCAGCACGTCGGGGTCCTGGTCGATATGCGTCGATCCGCACCTGGGACAGACCTTCACGTCCTCCCGCGCCACGGTCAGCTCGCCGCAGTCGCCGCAGGTGAAGGCCGGGATCCGGTGCCCCCACCAGAGCTGACGGGAGATGCACCAGTCGTGGACGTTTTCCATCCAGTTGGTGTAGGTCTTGGTAAAGCGTTCCGGGACGAAGCGGATCTCGCCGTCGCGCACGACCTTCAGCGCCTTTTCGGCCAGCGGCGCCATCCTCACGAACCATTGATCGGAGGTGATGGGCTCCACCGTGGTGCCGCAGCGGTAGCAGGTCCCCACGTTGTGGGCGTGAGGCTCCGTCTTGACCAGATAGCCTCCGGCTTCCAGATCGCGCACGATGGCTTTCCTCGCCTCGTACCGGTCCATGCCCCGGTATTTGCCACCGTTTTCGTTGATCTTCGCCTTGCCGTCGAGGATCAGGATGTGCGGCAGGTCGTGCCTTGCCGCCACCTCAAAGTCGTTGGGATCGTGGCAGGGGGTGATCTTCACGCAGCCGGTCCCGAAATCCTTGTCGACGTATTCGTCGGCGATGACGGGGATCTCGCGGTCGCAGAGCGGCAGGATCAAGGTCTTGCCGACGACGTCCTTGTATCTTTCGTCGTCGGGATTCACCGCCACGGCGGTATCGCCGAGAAGGGTCTCGGGGCGCGTGGTGGCGATGGTCAGGTATCTGCCCGAACCGTCGGCGAAGGGATAGCGGATGTGCCAGAAGAAGCCCGGCTGGTCCTCGTAAACGACCTCGGCGTCCGAGAGAGCCGTGGTGCAGGAGGGACACCAGTTGATGATCTTCTCGCCCTTGTAGATCAGGCCTTTTTCATAAAGCGAGACGAACACCTCGCGCACCGCTTTCGAGCAGCCCTCGTCCATGGTGAACCGTTCCCGGTCCCAGTCGCAGGAGGAACCGATCTTTTTGAGCTGGGTGATGATGTTGGAGCCGTAAAGCTCCTTCCAGGCCCAGACCTTTTTCAGGAATTCCTCCCGGCCGTAGTCGTAGCGGGTCTTTCCTTCTTTTTCGCGGATCTCGGCCTCCACCTTGATCTGGGTGGCGATGCCGGCGTGGTCGGTGCCGGGCATCCAGAGCGTCTCGTATCCCTGCATCCTCTTGGTGCGGATCAGGATATCCTGCAGAGTTTCGTCCAGGGCGTGTCCCATATGAAGCTTGCCGGTGACGTTCGGGGGAGGGATCACGATGGTGAAGGGTTCTTTCGGAGAATTCTCGTCAGCCCTGAAGCTGCCGGAATCGAGCCAGGTTTGGTAAATCCGGTCTTCCGTGCTTTTCGGATCGTAGATCTTGGGAAGCTCTTTTGCCATGTCGGTATTCCTTTCTTTCGATAAAAAATACCTCCCGTCCACACTGGGACGAGAGGAAATTCCTTTCGCGGTACCACCCGGTTTCGCCCTTTCCGGAGAAAGGACGCGCTTTTCTCGGCACGAAAATGCCAGAGCCCATGATAACGGGGGCGGCCGGAAGAGCTTAATGGAATTCGGCTCTTCTGCTCACAGGCGACTTCGTGATCTCCCTTCTCCGGTACGCGCGCTTTCAGTCGCGGCGCGCGCTCCCTTTCCCGCGGGGGAAAACTACTCTTCCTGATCACCGCATTTTGCGATATAACGGAGAGAGTATAGCACTTCGCGCGGGGCTTGTCAAGCTCTTTTCCCCGGGAAGAAGAAAAAAAGACGCAAAAAACCGGCTCCAGGCGCGCCCGGAGCCGGCTGACGAATGAAAAACGGGTTTATTTGACGACGACGGTCTCGTATTCCTGGGTCCCGAGGCCCTGCTCGACGAGCTTTTCCAGCTGTACGTAGGGATTTTTGCCGTGAAGCTGCTGGAAGAGGTGTCCTTCGCCGGAAAGCTCCATCCCGGCGGGTACGCCGACCGGGATCAGATCCTCCATCTTGATGGCGTCGAGGCTGGCGCGCTCCACCGCCACGATGTCGTCGGAGGCCATGATGCCGATGTCGGGCACCAGGGACGGGGTGGTCATGCCCCAGCAGTCGCACAGGGCGGTGATGCTGGTCAGGACGTTGATGAAATACGTGTTGCCGGGAGCGAAGGTATCCAGGACCGTTTTCGTACAGATCGCCATACCGGTCTGGAAGTCCACGTAATCGTGGCTGTCCAGCGTGATGGCGCCCACCGGACAGACCTTCACGCAGTGCTGGCACATGGTGCAGTGATGGTAATTGACCTCGTACTCACCCTCCCCGTTGAAGGAATTGGCGTAATGGTTGCAGGCTGTGATGCATTTGCCGCAGTGCACGCACTTGTCCGCGTTCCAGACCAGCCCGCCCTCCAGGGCGTGGATCTCGTGGCGGGTGCGGTCGGTGACGCAGCCCATGGCGATGTTCTTGCAGGCGCCGCCGTAGCCGCAGGCGCCGTGGCCCTTCACGTGGGAGAAATCGAGGAAGAAATCGGCGTCGTGGATCAGACCGGCCACGTCCACGTGACGGAAGGTCTTGAAGTTCACCGTTTTTTCGTAATAATACTTGCCCAGATGCCCGCAGTCGTCCAGCACCGGGCAGCCGAGGTTGGATTCGGTGTAGCCCCGCTCCTCGGGATGGCGGTTGTAGACGTAGTGATCGGTGATGAAACAGTCGCCGCCGTTTTCGTGGATGAAGCTCACCAGCTTGCGCACGAAGACCGGGGGGATGGTGGAATAGGTGACGCCCTGCCCGACGTGCATCTTGATGGCGACCGATTTGCCCTTGACCTTTTCGGCGAGGCCGCTTCTTTTCAGAAGACGCGTGAATTTTTCGGGAAGGGTCTGGCTGGCCTCGTAACGGGAATAGGCCATGGGGGCGAAAAGAACTCTGGATGCCATGGGTCGTTTCCTCCTTGGTTCAGCTTATTAAAAAACGGCTGAAATCTTTTAAACCCTATTTTACAGCATGAAGGAAGTTTTGTAAAGAAGGCAAATTCGATCCGGGAAGGGAATTCGCAGCGTTGCGGCAGAAGCGAGACTGAGGGGATAAAAAGCGGTTGAATGTGCTTCCTCAATACACAAGAATCGATTGAAGCCTGTCAGCCCGTCCATTACGCTGTGCTCTGAAAGCCCGGAGGAGGCGCTTCCCCATGAGGCGCCGCCACGGGACAGACAATTGTTGAGGCGAGATCTTTGCCGTGGTACAAACGGCCTTTCCTTCGGATTCGATCGGGAATTCCGGATGCTGAAAGTTCGGAAAGCGCTGCGAAGGAACGGGAAAGGGAAAAGGCGGCGGATATCCGCGCATGTGGAAACATCTCTTGCAATTGTCGGCATAATGGGGTAGAATAAAGAAAAAAGAAGCCCCCCTGCGGGGCGGGAAAGGACGGCAATTATGCTCGAAACCGGAAAGATCCCCTTTGTGGACAAGCCCGTGTCCCGGCTTTTCGCCGGCACGATGCTGGACACCATGCGCGACGGAAGCGACAATTCCGAATACCTGGATCAGGTTTTCGCGCTCGGCATCAACGCCTTTGACTCCGCCAACGTCTACGGCCTTGCGGAGGCTTCCTTCGGTCTGTGGCTGGAAAAGCGCCGCAACCGGGAGGAGATCGTCGTGCTGACCAAAGGCGCCCATCACGACATGTTCCACAAGCGCGTCACGCCCTACGACATCGAATCCGACGTGCACACCTCGCTGGCCAGGCTCCGCACCGATTACATCGATATCTATCTTCTCCACCGGGACGACGAGACCAAGGAGGTCGGCCCCATCGTGGAGAAGCTGAACCAGCTTCTGGAGGAAGGACTGATCCGCTCCTTCGGCGGATCCAACTGGACGCACAAACGCGTGGCGGAAGCCAACGCCTACGCCGAAAGCCACGGGCTCCGCGGCTTTACGGCCGTCAGCCCCTACTACGGTCTTGCAGTGCAGTATGCGGATCCCTTCGGCGGCGGCTGCATCGGCATCTCCGGCCCGGAAAACGCCGAAGCGCGCGCGTATTACAAAGAAAACGACATCCCCGTCATCCCGTATTCCTCCATCGGCGCGGGCTTCTTCTCCGGACGAATCAAAAGCGGCGATCCCGACGGCGCGCGGGAGGTCCTCAGCCGTTCCACAGTGCGCGGCTACTGCTTCCCGGAAAACTTTGAAAGGCTCAGAAGGGCCGAGATCCTGGCATCCGAAAAGGGATATACGGTGGCGCAGATCGCCATGGCGTTCGTCCTGAATCAGGATCTGCCGATGTTCCCGATCGTCAGCTCGCACCGCATAGAGGCGATGAAGGAGAACGTGGAAGCCACGAAGATCAAACTGACCAGGGAAGAGCTTGACTGGCTGGATCTTCTGAGAGAGGAAAGATGACTCATGAAAATCGGCATTCTGGGACCCAGCGGGGGCGAAGTCGGCAAACTGATCGAGAGCCTGGAGGAAAGACGGGACAAGGTCCGCGGCCAGGTGCGCCTTTATGAAGGAAGGCTGGAAGGCCTTCCGGTCGTGATCGGCGTCAGCGGCGTATGCAAGGTCAACGCCGCCATCTGCGCGGAGACTCTTCTTCTGGAAGGCGCCGAATGCCTTCTGGTGTGCGGCGTCGCCGGCGGGATCGACCCGCACCTCCGGATCGGCGACACGGTGATCTGCCGGGAAATCGCCTATCACGACGTGGATATTTCCTTCCTGCGGGACGATCCGCCCTATCTGGATTCGCCCTGGTTCCATGCCGACGGGAAGCTTGTTCTCGCCGCGGAAAAGGCGCTGGGGAGCGAGCAGGACGGCAAAAGGATCTATTCCGGCAAATGCGTCACCGGCGAGGCCTTCATCGCCGACGAGGGAAGAGAGGAGATCGTAAAGAGATTCGATCCCCTCTGCACCGATATGGAAACCGCCGCGGCGGCGCACGTGGCGAAGGCGCACGGGATCCCCTTCCTTGCGTTCCGTTCCATCACCGACACCGCCGAAAAAAGCGGTCTTGAGAATTTTCACGAGAATTACCTGACGTCCTCCGCGATGGCGCAGAAAGCAGTGACGCTGTTCCTTCGCGAAATTGCCGCGGAATAACCGTACCGCAAGCCATATAAGGCGCAAACCCCGGAAGACGTTCCCCGTGTCTGCGCCTTTTTGATACGCCGGAAACGTGAGGCGATCCACCGGAAGAAAGGATGAACGAAACATGAAGGTCAGAAAGGCCGTCATCCCCGCGGCGGGGCTCGGGACCCGTCTTTTGCCCGCGACAAAATCGGTCCCCAAGGAAATGCTGCCCATCGTGGACAAGCCCACTCTGCAGTACGTGGTGGAGGAAGCGGTGAAGAGCGGGATCGAGGATATCCTGATCCTGACCAACCGGTCCAAATCTTCGATGGAGGATTATTTCGACTATCATCCGGAGCTGGAAGAGAAACTGCGCGCTTCCGGCCGGGAGGAGGAAGCCGACGCGATCCGCGGGATCGCGGATCTGGCGAATATCGTTTTCATGCGGCAGAAGGAAACGCTGGGGCTCGGACACGCGGTGTACTGCGCCAGAAGCTTCACCGGAGACGAGCCTTTTGCGGTGCTTCTCGGCGACGACGTCATGGATGGAGAGAAGCCGGTGACCCTTCAGCTCGTCGAGGCGGCGGAAGAATACGGATGCTCAGCGGTGGGAGCACGGCACGTGGCGCTGGACCAGATCGGGAAATACTGCACGCTCCGCTATGAGGAGATGCCGGGGGAGGACAAGATCTTCCGCCTTCTGGATGCGATCGAAAAACCGCGTCCCGAGGAGATCTTTTCGGATTTCGCCATTCTCGGCCGGTACGTATTCACGCCCGGGATCTTCACGGCTCTCGCCGATCAGAAGCCCGGCTACGGCGGCGAGATCCAGCTGACCGACGCCATCGCGCGGCTCGCCAAACGGGAAACGGTGCTGGCCGTGGATTTCGAAGGAAGGCGCTTTGACACCGGGAACGTTCCGGGGTATCTGGAGACGGTCGTGGAATACGCGCTCAGTTCGCCGGAATACGGCGGCTGGATGAGGGAATTCATCCTGAAAAAAGCGAGGGAGCTTTCGTGAAAGCGCTGGGGATCGATCTCGGCGACGCGCGCACCGGCGTCGCCTCCACCGAAGGTCTTCTTGCGCGGGGCTTCTGCCTGATCAGGGAGAGCGGACTTCGCAGGACCGCCCGGCGCGTTGCGGATATCGCCCTTGCCGAAAAAGCGGACACGGTGGTGATTGGCGATCCTCTCAACATGGACGGGAGCGCCGGTGAAAAAAGCGGGAGGGCTCACGCCTTCGGAAAGCTTCTGGAGGGCCAGCTTTTTGCCCGCGGACTGGAAAACGTCCGGATCGTCTATCAGGACGAAAGGCTCACCAGCGTGGAAGCGCACGCCGTTTTGAAGGAGACGGGGAATACCGACGCCGGTCACCGGGAGAAGGTGGACATGCTGGCCGCCGAACTGATCCTGGAGCGTTTTCTGGAGGAGGAAAAGCGGAGAAAACCCGAAGAATAGCGAGGATCCCATAAACGGAATCGATCGCGGGACGGACGGGAGCGCGGCTGCGCGCTCCCGTCCGTATGCATTCCGGGAACGCACAGCGCTCCGGCGGCATAGGATGATGCGGGGGTGAAGCCTGTGGAGACGTTTCTGGCGCTGACCGCCGCTTTCGGGATCGTGACGGGACTGTGGCTCCTTTTCGGCGCGGTATTTCTTCGGGCGGCGGCGGGGAGAGTGGTGACTCTGGTGGAATCCCGGACAGACCGGGATCTTTCCAGCCTTCTGGCCGCGTGGATCTCCTCCTTCCTCTCCGGCGTGGAGGTGATCGTCCTTCCCGACGAGAGGGAAAAGGCCGGAAGGATCGTGGCCGAAATTCTGAAAGAGAGAGGAGCGGAGCCTGCTGAAAAAGCAGGGGAAGGGTGACGCGGCGTTCCCGGTGGGAAACGTCGCCGGCGGGCCGGCGCAAAAAACGAAAACGCGGCGGGAAAGGACGCGTCCGCCGCGTTTTTGCGCCCGAACGGACGCGGAAAAGCCGGGAGAAGCGCCGCAGGGATCGGGCGGAAAAAGAAAGAATCGCTTGCTTTTTGCCGCAGTACGTGGTACAATGCAAAGGATAATTCGTTGGTTGTATTGTACTGCGTTCCCGCCCGGAGAGACGTCTGGATTGGCAGGAATCGCCTGTTGCATTTATGCGGCGGATTTGTTATAATAAAGTATGGTAGGCAGAACTGCTGCCTTTTGCCTGTAACAAGCGGGCAGAATGCTTCCGGCGTACCTGCCGGAAGATTTTGATACATATTAGGTGTGATCGAATGAAAAAACTCTGGAGCGTTTTCTTGAACGGGAAGATGCGCCGGCTGGTGCTGGTCCTTTTTGACGTCTGCTGCTTTGCGGGAGTCAACGCCGCATATTACTGGGTCTGTACGGTGGCGGACGGATCCCCCCGATACAACAAAGAGGCGTATATCGTCGATTCGATTCTGCTTCTGGTGGGAATCTTCGGATTCCGGATCGCCCTGCAGGTCAACCAGAACGTCTGGCGCTATACCAATACGCTCGCTTATTTCGTCATGGTGGCCGCGGACGCGTCCGGCGGCCTTGCCGCCATGCTGATTTCCCGCACCATCGGATACTATCACGGCGTCTGGCATTTCGTGGTCGTGGCGTCTATGACCGACCTTCTGGCGCTGGTGTCCCGCTTTGCCTATCAGGTGGTCTACCGCAGACGCAACGCCATGCAGAACCTGTCCCATAAACGCAGCAACGTGGCGATCGTCGGCGCGGGACAGCTCGGATTCCTTCTCGCCAACGACCTTCTCGGCAACGTGACCTCCCGGTACAGACCGGTCTTCTTTATCGATCGGGACAACGCGAAGATCGGCAGCAGAGTAGCCGGCCTCGAGGTGTTCGGAGAGAATATCGACGTTTACGCGATCATCCGGAAATACGACGTCGAGGAGATCTTCATCGCCCTGACCGAGCTCGACAACGAAAAAGCGTCCGCCATCTACGAATTCTATCGTCCCACCGGCTGCAAAATCAAAATATACGATATGCCTCTGAAGGAGGCGGACGCGAAGAACCGGCAGAAGGCTGCGCTTCGCGATTTCCAGATCGAGGACCTCCTTTTCCGGAAGCCTTTGACCATCAACAACCTGGAAGCCCGTTATTACTATACGGGAAAGACGGTGCTGGTGACCGGAGGCGGCGGCTCGATCGGCAGCGAGCTTTGCCGTCAGGTTGCCGCCTGCCGTCCGGATAAGCTGATCATCTTCGACATTTATGAGAATAACGCTTACGATATCCAGCAGGAGCTTCTCCGTAAATACGGCGACGATCTGAACTTCAGCGTTGAGATCGGCTCCGTAAGAGACCGGGAGAGGCTTCGCGCCGTGTTTTCCAACTATCGTCCGCAGATCGTTTTTCATGCCGCCGCGCACAAGCACGTCCCACTGATGGAACACAGCAGCGCCGAAGCGATCAAGAACAACGTCCTCGGAACGTACAATACGGCCGATATGGCGGAGGAATACGGCACCGAAAAATTCATCCTGATTTCCACCGACAAGGCCGTCAACCCCACCAACGTCATGGGCGCCTCCAAAAGAATGTGCGAGATGGTGGTCCAGAGCCGCACGGACAGCGCTACGTCCTTTGCGGCGGTGCGCTTCGGCAACGTCCTCGGATCCAACGGATCGGTGATCCCGCTTTTCAAAAGGCAGATCGCCGCAGGCGGCCCCGTCACCATAACGGACAAGCGTATCATCCGGTATTTTATGACCATCCCGGAGGCAAGCCAGCTGGTGATGCACGCCGGCGCCATGGCCAAAAAGGGCGAGCTCTTCGTCCTGGATATGGGGAAACCGGTCCGGATCTACGATCTGGCGGTCAATATGATCCGGCTTTCCGGACTGGAACCCGAAAGAGACGTGGAGATCCAGGAGATCGGCCTTCGCCCCGGCGAAAAGCTTTACGAGGAGCTCCTGATCAAGACCGAGGATCTGGAAACGACCGAAAACAAGATGATTTTCGTGGAAAAGGATACTCCGCTTTCCCGGGCGGAGGTCGACCGCCGCATCGAGATCCTGACGGACGCCGTCAGGAAGTCGGAGGGGGAGATCTCCTCCTCCGAAATCAAGAAGGCTTTCGCCAGAGTGGTCCCGACCTTCCACGATCCGGACGAGATCAACAGCAAGGCGGCCGAGGCCGAGGAAATGAAGGAGTTCACGCTCCTTTCCTCCAAAGCGCCGCATAATCCCGGACGAAAGCTTTCCTGAAAAAGCGTATTCAAAAAACGCAGTACGGTATTGGCATCATGTACTGAGGAGGAGAAAACACGGATATGGAAACCTATCAGAACGTCAGGACGGTGGATCTGAGGCATCTCATAGTAAGGATCCTTTCAAAGTGGTACTGGCTTGTCGGCGCGATGGCGTTCGGCGCGATCGCCGCGCCCCTGGTGCGGTTCCTGAAACTGCGGTCTGATTACAACACGCAGATGGAAGCGTTCAAAAGCGGGACGTCCAACGTGATCGAGCCCGTAGCCCCGTCCTTTCCCTTCCTCTATATCCTGACGGGACTGCTTGCCGGCGCCGTCGCCGCGATCCTGGTGTTCTGGGTGATCGAGCTTCTGGACAACAAACTGAAAAGCGCCGCGGAGCTGGTCATCCCTGAAGGCGTTCAGGTCCTGGCCGAGGTAAAGATATCCAGAGACGATAAAACGACGCGCTTCGCCAAGAAGCTGATGCACATCGATCAGCCGCGTCCGGAAAAGAAGGAAACCGAGCTCCTGTGCGCCAAGCTTGTGGCTGCGTCCCGCAACAAGGAATACAAGGCGCTTTTGCTGGCGGGCAGGATCGAAGGACGCGCGAACGTGGTCGTCAGGACGGTCATCGACGTTCTGACACAGGCCGGCGTTTCGATCGAATGGATCGGAGACGTCCTTCAGGATCCGCGCGCGATCCTGAAGCTCAACCCGGATGCGGGCGTCGTGCTGGTGGAAACGGTGGGCAAAACGACTTACCAGACGCTGGACGGAGAGCTTGCGGAGTGCCGGAATCAGGGCGCGGAGCTCGTCGGCTTCGTGGCCCTCAGCTGACGGCGGATCGCGGCCGCGTTTCGGTAAATCGAATTGAATTGATTCCGGACGGCAGATACCGCGCGTATCCGTCCGTCTGATCCAAAGGAAAAGATATGGATAAAGATACCATCAGAAACGATCCGAGATTTCGAGGACTGACCCCTTTTTCTTCCCGTATCTGGCTATCCTCCCCGACGATGCACGGCGAGGAACAGAAATGGGTGGACGAAGCGATCCGGACGAACTGGGTCAGTACCGTCGGAGAAAATATCAACGAAGTCGAGCGACAGATGGCGGAATACGTCGGCTGCAGATATGCGGTGGCGCTGTCCGCCGGTACTGCCGCTCTGCATCTTGCTACCAGGCTTGCCGGAGAAAAGCTTTACGGCCAGGCGCGGCCCGAACGGGGCACGCTTTCGGGCAGAAAAGTCTTCTGCTCGGACTGCACCTTCGACGCATCGATCAACCCGGTGGGATATGAAGACGGCGAGGCCGTATTCATCGACACGGAATACGATACGTGGAATATGGATCCCGTCGCGCTGGAAAAAGCGTTTTCGCTCTATCCGGACGTCCGGCTGGCGGTCGTGGCGCATCTCTACGGGACGCCCGGCAAAATGGACCGGATCAGGGAGATCTGCGAGGAGCACGGCGCGCTGATCGTCGAGGATGCGGCCGAAAGCCTCGGGGCGAAATACAGGCTGGGGGACCGGTGGGTAGAAACCGGGACCCTCGGACAGTATAACTGCATCAGCTTCAACGGCAACAAGATCATCACCGGCAGCGCGGGCGGCATGTTCCTGACCGATTCCCGCGAGGATGCGGAAAAGGTCCGCAAATGGTCTACCCAGAGCCGCGAGGCCGCTCCCTGGTATCAGCACGAGGAGATCGGCTACAACTACCGGATGAGCAATATCGTCGCGGGCGTCATTCGCGGACAGCTCCCGTACCTTGCGGAGCATATCGCCCAGAAAAGGGCGGTATGGGAACGCTATGAGAAGGGTCTCGCCGATCTGCCGGTCAGGATGAATCCCTGGGACCGGGAAAAGAGCGTTCCGAATTTCTGGCTGAGCTGCATGATCATCGACCGGGACGCCATGGCGCCGTCGATCAGGGGAGAGCGGGAATATCTCTATCAAAGCGAAGCCGGAAAAAGCTCGCCGCACGAAATCCTGGACGCATTGGCGGCCTTCGGCGCGGAGGGACGGCCGATCTGGAAGCCCATGCATATGCAGCCGATCTACCGCTCGAATCCCTTCGTAACGGCGGAGGGAAGCGGACGCGGAAAAAGCAACGCCTACATCGCGGGGACCGGCGTCGACGTCGGCGCGGATATTTTCCGGCGCGGTCTGTGCCTCCCGTCTGACAACAAGATGACGAAAGAGCAGCAGGACGTCATTATCGAGATCATTCACAGGTGCTTCGAGTAAACGGTTGAATGCGAATCGGGCGTCGCGCAAGGGGAAACTCCATCGACATATCCTGCGGGAGGAGCGCCCGCGTTTTGAAAAGCAAGTACACGATTGGAGAGAATTGGCAATGACACACAAGCCCAAAGGGCCCTATGAACGGTTTATAAAGCGTCCGCAGGATTTCCTTCTTGCACTGGCCGCGTTGATTGTACTGAGTCCGGTGTTGATTGTGACTGCCATTGTCGTACGAATCAAGCACGGCTCTCCGGTTTTGTTCTCTCAGGAAAGGCCGGGGCGGAATGGAAAGCTGTTCAGGATTTACAAATTCCGGACCATGAAGGATATCTTTGATGAGAAGGGAAATCCGTTTCCGGATGAGGACAGATTGACCGCTTTCGGACAAAAGCTGCGCAGCACGTCTCTTGACGAACTGCCGGAACTGTTCAATATCCTGAAAGGCGATATGAGCATCGTCGGACCGCGCCCTTTGCTTGCGCGATATCTCACCAGATACAATAAACATCAGGCGCGCCGGCACGAGGTCCGGCCGGGCCTGACGGGATTGGCACAGATTCACGGCAGGAACGCGATCAGCTGGGCAGACAAATTCAACTGGGACGTCAAATATGTCGACAACGTTACGTTTCTGGGCGACTGGAGCATCATCCTGAAAACGGTATTGAAGGTTTTCAAACGGGAAGGGATCAGTCTGGAATCGTTTGCGACTACCGAAGAATTTATGGGGAATCCAGAAGATGAATGACGTAAAAAAGATCGTATTGATAGGAGCCGGGGGATTCGGCCGTGAAGTGGCTTCCATGATTGAAGTACTCAACGAAATAAAGCCGACGTATGAGCTTTTGGGTTTTCTGGACGATGGCAGCCAGTATCACGACGGGGTTGTGATCAATGGGTATCCGTGGCTCGGGAACCATGATTGGATCGTTGAGCATAAAGCGGAAACGGTTTGCACGTGTTGTATCGCCAATCCGAAGATCAAAAAGAAAATCCAGGAGGAGCTCACAGAAAAAGGGGTCGTATTTGAAACGATCATTGCGTATAAGGGATTCGGCTACATCGGACCGGGGACCGAGATCGGACCGGGCTGCGTCTTTTACGGAGGCGTCACCATCTCCGTCGATTGCAAAATTGGCGCCGGAGTCGTGATGAACCAGATGGTGAATATCGGACACGACGTTTCTATCGGGGATTATACGACGATCATGCCGTTTACCGGGATCAGCGGAAACTGTAAGGTCGGCGAGACGGTCAATATCGGAGGGCATGCTTTTGTCGTTCCCGGCAGGAAGATCGGCGACGGCGCTACGGTGGCTGCAGGAAGCATCGTATTTGCAAACGTGAAGGCCGGCACGACTGTGCTTGGAAATCCCGCAAAGAGGATGAGGGAACTGGAATAACGATAAGGACAGGACCGAACGTCAGGTTGAATGATCATGGGTGAAAACAAAGTAAACAACAGGCTTTTGCTGAAAACGAGCTTTTGGTATACGCTGTCCAATTTCCTCACTCACGGCATATCGTTTATTACCATACCGATTTTCACACGGCTGATGTCAAAGGCCGAATATGGGGATTTTTCGGTTTATTCCAATTGGCAGCAGATACTGGCTATCATATGCGGCGTCGAGGTGGCGGCCACCATGAACCGGGCGCGGTTTGATTTCCAGAAGAAGGAGGAATTTGACGCCTATACGACCTCGAGCCTTTTTTTATCTACGGTCGTTACCAGCTCGTTTTTGATTTTATACTTACTGTTTCCCGATTTTTTTGGCAGCTGGTTCCTGATCAAGCGCGAATACATGATGATCATGTTCGCATACCTGTTTACTCTGCCGGCGGTTTCCGTGTTTCTTGTCAGGCAGCGGATCGGGTATAAGTACAAGCTGAGCGCGGCGTATACGATCACGGTGACCGTTGTTTCTTCACTTGCCGCTTTGGCGCTGGTTCTGGTCATTCAGTCCGACAGGATACTCGGAAGGATCATAGGGCAGTATACCTTGCCGGTCATTGCAGGACTCGTTTTTTACATCGCGTATCTCTGCAAAAGCAGAACGATCAGGAAGAAGTATCTCCAATACGCGCTGAGAATGGGACTGCCGCTCGTATTCACGTATCTGGCAAGCCGCATTCTGCTGACCTCGGACACCATCGTGCTGAAGCATATGTGTTCTGCCGAAGAGGTCAGCTCCCTGTCGGTGGCGCATTCAGCGGCTCAGATCATCATGCTGTTTGTCCAGGCCCTGAATATAGCGTGGGCTCCCTGGCTTTATGATATGCTGAAGATCAAAGAGTACAAGAGTATTAAAAAACTATACGTTTTGTATCTTTGGGGCGTGACAGCTTTCACGCTTTGCATTCTGCTGGTGGGGCCGGAAGTGATAACGGTTCTGGGGGGCGAAAAATATAAAGACGCCTTGTATCTGCTTCCGCCATACATCCTGACCGGCATCTTTACCGCCTTTACGTCCCCGTTCGGATACCTGGAGACGTACAATAAGAAACCGGAGATATCCGCTGTGCTGACCGGAATCGTGGCGGCTTTGAACGTGGGGCTGGATATTGTCGGCGTTCACTTCTTTGGCTACCAGGCGGTTTGCTATGCGACGGTGCTCTGCCAGATCCTGCTCATTGTTCTGCATTACGTGTTTACGAAAAAATACGGTATAAAGGAGATTCTTCAGGTCGGTACGCTGGGAAGCGTGCTTGCCGCAGCGCTTGCCCTGATCCCGTTCAGCTTTCTGATATATACCAATACCGCGGTCCGGGTAGGAGCAATCATCCTGTTCGCAATCGCCGTGATCACGGCTGCAGCTTTCAATTTCAAAAGGATAAAGTCTTTTCTCGATAAGCTTCTCCGGTCAAGAAGAAAGGACAAGGATACAACAGGAGGTCAAACATGAAAATCGGAGTATTGTTTTCGGGCCAGGGAGCCCAGTATCCCGGCATGATGAAAGATCTTTACGAGTCGGAGCCTGCCGCGAAGGATCTTTTTGACAAAGCAGATGCGGCGCTGGGAAGAGAGATCTCCAAGGTATGCTTTGAAGGCACCCAGGAGGAGCTGAATCTTACCCACAATACACAGCCGTGCATGCTGGCCGGGGATCTTGCGGCTTCTTTGATCCTGAGGGCTCACGGCATTGAAGCCGATGCGGTCGCCGGTTTTTCCCTCGGAGAGTATGCCGCCCTTGCATACGCCGGGGCTATTTCCATCGAAGAGGTTTTCCGCATCATCCAGATACGGGCGGACGCCATGCAGGAAGCCGTTGCTCCGGGAGAAGGGGCGATGGCGGCGTTTGTCGGCGCCTCTGCAAAGCAGGTAGAGGAAATATGCGGCAAGGTCACGAGAGGATATGTCGTGCCCGCCAATTACAACAGTCCGGTACAGACGGTCGTGTCCGGCTCGGTGAGCGGAGTCGACGAAGCCTGTGAACTTGCGGAGGCTTCCGAACTCCGGTGCGTCAGGCTCGCGGTAAGCGCTCCGTTCCACTGTGCTTTGATGGAGCCGGCGGCAAAAAGGCTGGAAAAGGAATTCGGGTCGACAAGCTTCCGGAATCCCTCGGTCCCGGTTTATATGAACGTCGACGGAAAGCCGGTCACAGACGGCGCTCTGATCGCGGAACTGCTTGTAAAACAGGCGATGAGTCCGGTCCGCTGGGTGCAGACGCTTGAGAATATGCAGGCGGATGGGATCGACACCTTTATTGAGTGCGGCGCGGGGAAGACGCTTTCCGGCCTTGTCAAGAAGACGCTGAAGGACGTAAGGATTCTCCGGGTCGAGAACGTAAAGACCCTGAAGGAAACTCTGGAGGAACTGACGGCTTGATCGGGATAAAAAGGTTTGAGTCGGACCTTTTATCCTCCAATATGTACCTGGTCGTTGAAGGAGAGCATGCGATCGTCATAGATCCGTTTGCGGATACGTCCCCGGCGCAGGGCCTGACAGTTGATTATATTTTTCTGACGCATGAGCACTATGACCACATATCCGGCGTAAACGCATGGAAAAAGGAAAGAAATATTCCTGTCGTCTGCAGCAGGGCGTGTGCAGAAAGGATTCGGGATCCCAAAAAGAATCTGGCGTTCTATTTCAAAGAATTCTGCGAGATTCAGACGTGGGTAAAGCTGGAAGAGATTCCGGCCTATGATCCGGACTATTCGTGTCAGGCGGACAAGGTCTTCGAGGATGAAATGGTTATGGAATGGCTCGGGCATACGTGGCGTCTTTTTGAATTGCCGGGGCATTCAATGGGCAGCATCGGGATCCTTCTGGATAACGGCAGGTTCTTTTCGGGGGACAGCCTTATTCAGAACTGCGAGACGGCCTTGAGGCTTCCGGGCGGAAGCCGGAAGAAGTGGAATGACGTAAGCATCCCCAGGCTGAACGCGATCCCGCAGAGTGTTCGTGTGTACCCGGGACACTTTACGGATTATGACCGGGTTGGTATGGATTGACGGTATCGCAGTTTCGGAAATTGAATCTGACAATGTTTAGGAGGTTCGTTATGTACGATTACATTCAAATGGAAGGCAAGCACGTCCTGGTCACCGGCGGCGCTTCCGGCATTGGCCGGCAGACCGCCATCACGCTCAGTGAGCTTGGCGCCAGAGTCTCGATCCTGGACCTTCAGGAAGAGGGATTAAAGGAAACGCTGTCCATGCTGAAGGGCGAGGGCCACACCGTTCATGCCGTGGATTTGTCCAGGATCGAGGAGCTTGAGCCCCTGATTGTGGGGATCGTTCAGGAAACGGGTCCGTTTGACGGCTATGTCCAATGCGCGGGCATCGTCAAGAGCCTTCCGCTCATCAACTATAAGTTTGAGCGCCTTCATAAGATCATGCTCGTCAACTTCTATTCTTTCTTTGAGATTTGCAGGATCCTCAGCAAGAAGGGACGTTTCAACGAAGGCATGAGCATCGTCGGTATCTCTTCGATCCACGCCACGCACGGCGCAACCGCCCAGGCGGCTTACAGCGCGTCCAAGGCCGCGATGGACGGGGCGATGCGCAGTCTGGCCAGGGAGCTCGGTGAGAAAGGCATTCGCGTGAATACCGTCCAGCCTGCGGCGACCACGACGGCGATGTACACCGATTTCATGGCGCTGAAGGCTACGGCAAAGGAGACCGAGATGAAGGTCAAGGAAAGTCCGCGTCAGTTCCTGGGCATGAACGCACCGTTGGACGTGGCGAATGCGATCATTTTCCTGCTTTCCCCTGCTTCCCGCACCATCACAGGCGTTCATCTGCCGGTTGACGGCGGATTCGCTGCTTGCTGAATTTTTAGGAGGTTGTTGAGATGATTTTTAGTAAGTTTGACGATGTCAAGATTGCGGCTATTTCCGCTTCCGTTCCGGAAAATATCGTTGATATTGCTGCGAAGCTTGATGATCCGAATGAAGATCCGAAGTTCATTAAGCATTTTATGAAAAATACCGGAATCAAAGCGAAGCATAAGAGCGGATATGAGCAGACGGCAGCGGATTTTTCGTTTTCTGCCGCCAAGCAAATCATGGAAGCTGGATACTATAAGCCTGAAGAGATTGGTATCCTTATCAATATCACACAGACTCCTGACTATCGTACCCCTTCTACTGCTATGACGATTCAGAAGCGCCTTGGCCT
This sequence comes from Clostridia bacterium, assembly GCA_017441705.1. Classification (GTDB taxonomy): domain Bacteria; phylum Bacillota; class Clostridia; order Oscillospirales; family QAMX01; genus RUG11797. The sequence goes on from JAFRWU010000056.1 coordinate 22,183, forward strand.
TTCGAAAGACTGTATGGTTTTCGATATCAACCTTGGCTGTTCCGGGTTCGTTTATGGTGTTTCTCTTGCGGCAAGCGTGCTGAAAACCTCTTCAGCGACGAAAGGCTTAGTAACCGTAGGGGACACTCTTGCACGCGGCAGAAAGCACATAAAACTGAAAAGATCATCTAACACGGGGCTTCTGTTCGGAGATGCGAGTGCTGCGATTCTGCTGGAGAAGGATGCAGATCGTGGTTTTTGCTCTGCTTTGATGAGCGATGGCACGGGGCATAAAGCGTTGTCAATTCCGTATAATGCATGGAAACATCCTGAAGGCCCGGAGAGTGTTCCAGGAGATGATATTGCTGTCTTCAATTTTACTATCAACGAAGTACCTGCCATCCTTAACGCATACTTGGAGAAAACTGGTACGATAATTGAGGATTATGATGACCTTGTTCTGCATCAGGCGAATATGATGATTCTTAAGAACGTGGCAAAGCGGGTAGGGATGCCTATGGATAAAGTGCCTGTTTGTCTTGATCGCTATGGTAACACGAGCGGTTGTTCGGTACCGTTGACTATTGTTGATAAGTACGGAGAGTCAGATGATGACAAGGAAGTCAATCTGTTGACCAGTTCGTTCGGCGTGGGCCTGTCATGGGGCGTGATAGGCTTTAAGATGAATGTGAAAGATATCCTTCCAATAACAATTGGAAAGGATACATACGAAGACGGTTATTCTGACGATGCAGAGATGGATCAGGTAGCAGAGGAATAAACTGGCTTTTCCAGCACGTGCTGGTGAGCATATTATACTAATTAAGGGAGGATACCAATATGACCGAACGCGAAAAGCTGGCGCTGCTCGAAGACATGATGGAGCTGGATGAGGGCGACCTTACCGTGGACAAGGCTCTCGACGATATCGACGAGTACGATTCCATGGCGAAGCTTTCCCTGATCGTTCTCATGGAGGATGAATTCGGCGTGAAGCTGACCGGCGACGTGATCAAGGGCTTTGAGACCGTCGGCGATATCGTGGCCTTGATGAATAAGTAAACAGGTTCAAAGCAGGGGAATCTCAAGAGTATCGAGGTTGTCCGCAATTGAGGAAAATGGAGGAAAGAAAAATGACCGAACGCGAAAAACTGGCGCTGCTCGAAGACATGATGGAACTGGACGAAGGCGATCTTACCGTGGACAAGGCTCTCGACGATATCGACGAGTACGATTCCATGGCGAAGCTTTCCCTGATCGTTCTCATGGAGGATGAATTCGGCGTGAAGCTGACCGGCGACGTGATCAAGGGTTTTGAGACCGTCGGCGACATCGTGGCTTTGATGAACAAGTAAACGGAATTGCCCGGGACGATCGTCCGGGACCAATGCATATGCAGGCGTCCCGGGCGATTGCCCCGCGAAAAAAACAAAAGGAACAGGAAAGCGTGAAAGACGGCGCCGTATGAAAACGCGACCGATCCGGATGAGGATTCATGACGGAAACGGATGGGGGGAGACGATGCGGCGCCATCGCAGCGAAACGGGACCGAATACGGTCTTATTCGGATCCTGTTATGCGGCATTCTTTGCGTCAGGCATTAAGATTTCAGGAAAGGAGGAGTTATACCGTGCTGTTGATCACGATCGGGGTCGTTTTTCTGCTGTTCGTCGTCTCTTACCTGATCTTTGACAAGGACTTGCTTGCCCCGCCGACCGTTGTTGCGTTGACTTTTTTGTTTGGCTGCTTATGCTGCCTCTATAATGAGAATACATGGGGATTGAATTTTTCTCTTGATTCCATGGAATTGATTTCAGCGGGGATCGTTGCGACCATGCTCGGCGGTATCGTAGGGGTTATCCTGTCAAACCGCCCCAAATTGACCACGTATTCCTTCTTTCACGGGATCAGCAAGCCTGAAGAAATAGAGGTGCATCCCCTCAAAACGTGGATTGTCATCGCTTTCCAGCTGGTGACGGTCGTTCTGGTCTTCAATCATATCTGCAGGGTGACCGGGTATTCGAGCTGGGGTCTCGCGGTTGCAAAGTACAAGCTTATAACCGGATATCAGGCGGACGTAAACGATACTTCCACGTATATGTCTTTCCTGACCAGAAATATGAATGAAGCCAGCAGATTGATTGCCTTTGTGTATGCGTATATTATCGGAAACAATCTGGTGGCGTCCAAAAAGAAAATATCGATAAACTGGATCCCCGTCGTTGTGTACACGATCCTGTCCTTTATGCAGGGGGGGAGAGCGAATCTTGTCCGGTTATGGCTGGTGGTTTTGATCACAGCGTATACGGTCCATAAGAGATCGGTTGGATGGGTGAACAACAAGGCGACCAAAAGAGTGATAAGAATAATAGCCTTATCGGTTATTGCGGTAGGGATCCTCTTTTCGGGAGTAAGAGGAATAGTAGGGAGGACGGCGGATTCAAATCTGCTTGACTACGTGACTTTTTACGCCGGCTCGCCGATTGCGGTACTCAATCAGGTTTGGGAAGCTCCCGTCACGCAGCCGGCTGTTTTTGGTGAAAGGATACTGTATTATTTCAATCAAACGACGAGAGTGCTGTTCGGCGTCCCGGAACGGTATACGTTTTATTACAGATATATGCAAAGCCCGAACGGATCTCATATCGGGAATGCGCCGACGGCGTTCAGACCCGCCTTTGTTGAATTTGGCCCCGTGGGCTTCCTGCTGTTTTTCATTGCGTGCGGCGCTTTCTTTACGTACCTGTATTGCAAGTGCAGACAAAAGAGAGGAAACTCTTCGTTTGATTTCAGGCTTTTGGTCTATTCCTATATTTCCTACACCTTCATGATGTATTTTTATTCAACGTTCTTTGACTTTTTATCGCATCTCTTTATCAAGTATCTGATTGAAATGTACCTGATTAAGTGGTTCCTGGTCGGGTGGCAGATAAAACCCGATATACGCGTATTAGTGAGCAAACGAACAAGAAGCTCGAACCAATTCCTTTAGTGTATTCGATCGGCTGAATCCAGATATACGGGAGGTATAAACCGAATGGACCAAAAGTGGAAAGACGCTGTTGAAAAGCTGATTCAAAAAAGAGAAACAGTTTTGGCGGCAGGCGGTTCGGAACGTATCGCAAAACAGCATTCATCGGGTAAGCTGACCGCAAGAGAACGCATGGAAGCTCTTTTTGATGACGGTACGTTTGTGGAAATCGACGGCATGATTACGTCTCGCGCGGTGGATTTCGGCATGGACAAGAAAAAACGTCCCGGCGACGGCGTGGTCACAGGCTATGGCCGCATCCATGGCAGAGTTGCATTTGCATCGTCTCAGGACTTTACTGTCGGAGGCGGATCTTTGGGAGAGGCTCAGGCCATGAGGATCTGCCGGGCCATGGATAAGGCAATGGAGATGAAGGTGCCGTTCATTTCCATCAATGACAGCGGCGGAGCAAGGATCGAAGAGGGCATTGACGGCTTGTCCGGCTACGCCGATATTTTCTATCGCAATACCATTGCTTCCGGCGTGATCCCGCAGATTTCGGTTATTCTCGGCCCCTGCGCGGGGGGCGCCTGTTATTCTCCCGCCATTACCGACTATATCTTTATGACGGAAAAGAACAGCCAGATGTATATTACCGGCCCGGCTGTTGTGAAGTCCGTAACGGGAGAGGTCATTTCAACTTCCGACCTTGGCGGCGCCGGAGTTCACAGTTCTGTGTCGGGCGTATCTCATTTCGTATATCCTGACGATCTCTCCTGCCTGAATGGAGTGCGTCAGCTTCTTGGTTATCTGCCGCAGAACAACGAAGAGATGCCGATGACTGTAAAAGGACATGCGATCGACGGAAGCGCGGCTCTGTCCGGGATTGTACCGGTGGATTCCAAAAAGCCGTACGACGTCAGAAGCGTGATCAACGCGTTCGTTGATCAGAACAGCTTTTTTGAAGTGCAGCCGGATTTTGCCCGGAATCTTGTGGTGGGTTTCGCAAGACTGGACGGAGATACGGTCGGTATTGTGGCCAATCAGAGCCAGGTTATGGCAGGCTCGCTTGAAATCAACGCTTCTGACAAAGGCGCGCGGTTTATTCGATTCTGCGATTGCTTTAACATCCCGCTTCTTACCCTCGTAGATGTTCCGGCTTTCCTGCCCGGCAGTCAGCAGGAGCATGGCGGAATCATCCGGCACGGTGCGAAGCTGCTTTTTGCGTACTCTGAAGCGACGGTGCCGAAGGTGGGGCTTATTATGCGAAAGGCATATGGCGGCGCCTACATTGCCATGAACAGCAAAGGGACCGGTGCGGACGTGGTATACGCATGGCCTATCGCCGAGATAGCGGTTATGGGGGCCAGCGGCGCGGTGTCCATTATCGGGAAAAAGGAAATCGAAAAGGCGGATAATCCGGCGGAGAAGAGGGAAGAGCTGCTGGATGCTTACAACAATAAGTTCATGAATCCATATATCGCCGCAGAGCGGGGGTATGTGGATGAAGTTATCCTGCCGGAAGAGACAAGAGAAAAAATAGCGGCTGCTTTCAAAATGCTCAAGACGAAGAAACGGTCGCTTCCGCGTAAAAAACATGGGAATATCCCGCTGTAATGCCGGAGGGGAACATGGAGACAGAAAAGATTCTTGCGATGGCCGTCGCTGCAGCGGCGGAAGAAAACGGAGTCGAGCCTAAGAGGATCATTGTCCGGTCCTTTCGGGAGATCCATAAGAGCAGTCTGGAAAAGTTTATTGCGGACAATCACATCACCTATCACAAATATCAATTGGAGGATTCGAGAGCATGAGTAAGTATCGTATCATAATGGATGGAAAGACGTACGAAATGGAGATCGAGCTCATCGATGAAAACGGCGCCGAACAGCCCGTAATCAGGAAAGAGCAAAAAGAAATCAAAAGTGCTCCGAAGGCTCCCGCAGTAACCGCGGCCGCTCCCCTTGAGCAGAAACAGGCCGCGACCGGCACGGGGGCGGTTCTTGCTCCGATGCCCGGAACCGTCATTAAGATTGAGAAGAATAAAGGAGAGCCCGTAAAGTCCGGAGAAGTTGTCCTGATTCTTGAAGCAATGAAGATGGAAAACGAGATCCTGGCGCCCGCCGACGGTACGATCACGGCAATGAACTGTGTTGCCGGCGGGACCGTTGCCGGCGGGGATGTATTGTTCGAGGTCAAGTGAGGATCCTTTGATGAGTGAACTTTTTGAGAGTAAAAAGCCTCTGCGGATTACGGATACGATATTGCGCGACGCACACCAGTCTCAGGCCGCGACTCGTATGAGGATTGAGGATATGCTCCCTGTCTGCGAGGTGCTGGACAGCATCGGCTACTGGTCTGTTGAATGCTGGGGAGGGGCGACCTTTGATTCCTGCATGCGTTTTCTTCACGAGGATCCGTGGGAGAGGCTGAGGAAACTGAGGAAAGCTTTGCCGAACACAAGGCTTCAGATGCTTCTTCGCGGGCAGAATCTTCTTGGATACCGCCACTATGCGGATGATATGGTGGATGCCTTCTGCCGGAAATCGATCGAAAACGGTATCGACGTCGTACGTATATTCGACGCTTTGAACGACGTCCGCAATATGGAAGCGTCCATGAAAGCCGTAAAGAAGTACGGCGGGATGGTTGAAGCGGCCATGAGCTATACAACCAGTCCTGTCCACAGTGAGGAATACTTTGTGGACAAGGCTGTTGTGCTGGAACAGATGGGTGCGGATACGATTTGCATCAAGGACATGGCCAACCTTCTTCTGCCGGTAAATGCATACAGCCTGGTGAAAAGGCTGAAAGAGCGAGTGTCTATTCCGATCCACTTGCATACACACAATACGACGGGCACCGGCTCTATGGTGTATCTCATGGCTGCCATGGCCGGAGTGGATATCATCGACTGTGCTTTGTCGCCCTTCGCCAACGGCACTTCTCAACCCGCCACGGAGTCGGTTGTTGCGACTCTGAAAGGAACGGAGAGGGACACCGGCCTTGATCTGATGAGGCTCAACGAGGCGGCCGTTCATTTCAAAGGCGTAGCTGCCAGGATGGAGAAGGAGGGGACGATCAGTTCCAAGGTTCTCCGGGTCGATCCGAATACTCTTCTCTATCAGGTGCCCGGCGGGATGCTTTCCAACCTGCTGTCTCAGCTCAAGCAGGCGAAAGCAGAGGAACGGCTGGACGAGGTGCTGGCAGAGGTGCCGCGAGTGAGAGCCGATTTCGGCTTTCCTCCGTTGGTGACTCCGACAAGTCAGATAGTAGGTACGCAGGCGGTGCTGAATACTCTGATGGGACGCTACAAGAGCTTTACAAAAGAATCGAAAGCTCTTCTGCGCGGGGAGTATGGCGAGCTGCCGGGTAAGGTGAACGATACGGTCCGGAGGATGGCGATCGGGGACGATACGGTGATCCGCTGCCGCCCCGCGGATCTTCTGGAACCTGAGTTGGACAAAATAAAAGCACAGTACGGCGATATGGCAAAGACCGAAGAAGATTTGCTGAGTTGTGCTATGTTCCCGCAGGTCGCGCCGGACTTCATCAAAAAGCGGGACGGCCTGGACGTTCATGAGATTTTTGTGGAATGGGTCGGGAATTCCTGACAGAGAAAGGCGATTGCGATGGCTTTTTTTCATTTCGATTCTGTACGTATTGCCGGAGTAGCCTCTGCTGTTCCTACAAAAAGAGTAAAAGTTGAGAGCTTTACAGAGAGATTCGGACAGGATACCGTCGAAAGATTTTCCAAAATGACGGGAGTGAAGGAGTTCAGGCAGACTCTGGAACACCAAACGGCTTCAGATCTTGGTTTCGCGGCAGCGGAGCAGCTGCTCCGGACAAAGCAGGTCTGCCGGGATGAGATTGGCGCGTTGATTTTTATCGCGCACAGCGTCGATTACCGGAGGCCGGCAACTGCCTGCGTACTGCATAAAAGACTTGGACTCTCAAAGGACTGCGCGGCTTTTGATATTGGTCTGGGCTGTTCTGCAACGGTTTACGGTCTGCAGGCAGCAGGTTCGATGATGGCGAATTCCGATATATCCAAGGCGTTGCTGATAACGGGAGAAAGCCTGACAAAGATGGTCAATCCCGGCGATAAATCCGTAGCCATGCTGTTCGGCGACGGAGGATCGGCGATCCTGCTGGAGAAGCAAAAGGATTCTCCGATGGATATTCTTCTGCGGACCGATGGCAACGGTTATAACGCTATTATTGCACCGGCCGGCGGATACAGAAATATGGATGCCCCGCGTCAGGACGCAGTCTGGCCGGACGGCAATATCAGAAACCTGTACAACACCTATATGAACGGGACGGACGTGTTCAGCTTTACGATCACCGAGGTGCCGGCTGCAATCAGGGACTTCGTTGAAAAAACCGGCGTTGGAATTGATGAATATGATTGCTTTGCTTTTCATCAGGCCAATCAGTATATCTCGAAGCAGTTAGCCAAGAAATTCAAGATCCCTATGGAGAAGATGCCGTTATGCCTTGACCGTTATGGGAATACGTCGGCTCCGGCCGCGACAATGGCACTGTGTGATCGTTACGGAGAGGAAAGCGGTTCAGAGATCAAGACCATGTTTTGCTGTTTTGGCGTAGGCTTGTCCTGGGGGGTTGCTTCTGCTGCAATCAACACGGAGGACATCCTTCCGATCATTGAAACGGATGAGATCTTTGAAGAAGGGATCATCAACGAACCGTTTTGAGGAGAAGTGGTATGATTCAGTATAATTTTACCGGAAAGCGGATATTGGTGACGGGAGCGTCGTCCGGGATAGGGGCCGCTGTCACCAGGACCCTCGCCGACGCGGGGGCGGAAGTGATTATGGTCGCAAAAAATGCCGAGAAGCTGGCTTCAGCAGCGGAATCGTTGGGCGTTAAGGCGTTTTACCCCATCGACTTATCGGACGTCGCGAGCCTTGGCGCGCAGGTAGAAGCGATCATAAAAGAGCGCGGCCCTCTTGACGGCTTCGTTCACAGCGCGGGGATCGGAACAGTACGTCCGATTAAAATGTGCACCTATGATTATATGAAGCAGATGATGGATATCAATTTCTTCTCTTTCATTGAAATCATCCGGGTGATCACGAAGAAGAAAAACTTCAATGAGGGCATGGGCATCGTCGGAATCTCTTCCGTGGCCGCAGAGGAGGGGAATCAAAGCAAGACGGGTTACTGCGCTTCAAAAGCCGCGATGAATGGAGCGATCAGATGCCTGGCGAAGGAACTGGCGCCCAAGAAGATCCGGGTGAATGCCGTGATGCCGGGAATCACGAGAACGGCAATCTTTGATCAGATCATGGACAACGGCGGAGACTCGGACGACCTGAAGGGGATCCTTCAGAGACAGTATCTGGGCGTCTGCGAGCCGGATAATATCGCGAATACAGTGGCGTTTCTTCTGTCAGAGGAATCAAACTTCATCACCGGGTCTGCCGTCGCGGTGGATTCGGGAAGGCTGTCGTCCTAATACGGGGTAACGGGAGAAAAGACATGGATAAGATCATCACGCTTGCCGAAAAAGAACGGTGTACCGGCTGCGGCGCCTGTAAAGAAACCTGTCCCAAAGGGGCGATTTCTTTTTTGCCGGATCAGGAAGGGTTTCCTTCGCCGGTGATCGACGACGAAAAATGCATTCGGTGCGGAATGTGTGAAAAGGCTTGTCCCGCTTTGCATTTGCCGGAAACGCACGCCATACAGGCGGCCTATGCCGCACAGATCAACGATGAAGCTGCCCTCAAGGACAGCACGTCGGGCGGTCTGTTTACCGCTTTCGCGCGCGAAGCGTTCCGCCGCGACGGCGTTGTCTATGGCTGCGTATGGGACGACGAGTATCATGCCGTGATCCGCAAAGCGGAGAACGAAGAAGAGATCAAGCCTATGCGCGGTTCCAAGTACGTCTGGAGCTGGGCGGGCGACGCCTTCCCGGAAATCAAAGCGTATCTGGAGAGCGGACGGACGGTGCTGTTTACCGGACTGCCCTGTCAGGCGGCCGGCCTGAAAAGCTATCTGAAAAAGGATTATGATAATCTGCTGCTGGTCGATTGCCTCTGCAGCGGTGCGCCGAGCCCTATGGCGTTGGATTTGTATCTGGATACGATTTGCAAAAAAGAGGATCGAAAAAATCTGAACCTGAAGTTCAGAGATAAAGATCCTTACGGCGTCGGCGTGCATATCACGTATACCGGCAAGAAAAAGAGAATCAAAAAGGGAGAACACATCAGGAATCCCTACTATTGGAGCTTCTATACGCGGCTGGTAGATCGCGAGTCCTGTTATCAGTGCCCTTACGGTTCCGGCGATCGGGTTTCGGATATCACCATAGGGGATTTTTGGGGTATTTCAGAGTATCATCAGGAATTCAAGGTGCGGGACGGCGTCAGCGCGCTGTTAGTCAATTCAGACAAGGGAAAACAGTTCCTTGCCGGGCTTACACCGGGATTAAACCTGTCTGAAACAGACCCAATGAACATAGCCAAAGAAAACAACCTTTTTATCGGAAACAGGAAGAGAAACATTCATAAACCCCTTAATCGCGCAGACTTTTTTTCCGTACTCAAGGAAAAGGGCTGGAAAGCTGCGGAACGCAGGTTCCTGTTTACAAAGGGCAGGATGCTCCGGATGGTTTATACGGCCCTTCCGGCACGCGGTGCAAAATTGATACGAAAAATCGTGCGGTAAAGAGGTGTCGTTCATGTTGCGAGTGTGCGGAATCACATTTGTTCGTACCACTAATTACGGTACCTGTTTTCAGGCGTATGCTTTGCAAAAGGCAATTGACGGGATAACTGTCGGGAACGGGGTAAAATGCCAATGTGAGTTCGTCCCGCTTTGGCGCTGCAAAGATCATTTTTCAAACAAACAAAGTACGTTTTTTTACTCGCACTTTTTCCGCTTTTTCAAAAGGTTTCAGGAAGACGGCATCCGGTATGCCGATTGTAAGAGTATTCGTGAGCTGCCTTCTCTGAATCAGGAATACGATGCTTTTGTATGCGGAAGCGACGTAATCTGGAATCCTGTTTTCAATCGACGACTGGGATTGTATTATTTGGATTTCGCAAACAAGTATAAGTTTTCTTACGCGCCAAGCTTCGGCAAGGCGAATATAGAGGATCCTTTTCTGAATGAAGCGGGACGATGGATATCGGAGTTGGCAGAGATTAGCGTAAGGGAACCGTCTGCCGTAGAGATAGTAAAAGAATATGCCGGCCGGGAAGCACAGGTGGTTACCGATCCGGTTCTGCTTTTAGCACCGGACGAATGGAAACGGATCACTGAAATCAGAAGGGATACTGGCCGTTATATTTTTTCCTATACGACTCACAGTACGTCTGAATATGAACAGTTTCTCCGAAAACTGTCGAAGCAGACCGGACTGAAGGTGATAAGGGCGGTTTGGGTCAGAGGCACGAAAGCCGCGCTTAAGCAAAAGAGAATCATGATTCAATCACCTGAAAAATGGCTTAGTCAGCTTTGCGGTGCGGAATATGTTGTAACGAACTCATTCCATGCAACCGTCTTTTCATCCATGCTGCATAAGAAGTTCTTTACGGTCGTACATGGAGAAAAAGACGAAGGGTCAAACATCAGGATGTATGACTATTTAAAAGCAACGGGCTTGCAGGATCGGATGTATTGCTCGATTCCGGAGACGATCGATCTGTCCGACGTCGATTTCTCAGGCTCGGACGATTCGATTCATGAAATGCGCGAGAAGGGGCTTGCCTTCCTGCGGGAAAACCTGGAAGCCGCCTGGAAAGAAAAGAACCGCGAAAAAACGCCGTGATGGACGGCGCGCGAAAGCAACGATCTGCGGATCAATGCGTACTTCAGCCGGATCATATGCCTTCCCCGCAGCGGCGGACAGGCGATCACATCCTGTGAACGATTCCTGCATGGAGAAGAAACTCTTTTTCCGTGCAGAATATGTTGAAAGACGAGGTAATAGCATGATTAAAGTATGCGGCGTGACCTTTGCAAACGGCGTGAACTACGGCAGCGAGATGCAGCTCTATGCCTTGAGAACGGCGATTGACAGGATCACCGTTGAGGGCGAACCCTGCGAATACCATCTTGTGTTTTCGGTCCAGGATTATGTGCGGTATCACAACGCTCTGAAACGGGAATTCGCAAAATTTATCAAGAATGTTTTGAGAAGGCCCTTCGCCCGGTTTGAGAAAAAATGGCTGGTTTACGCGCCTGCGAAAAAACCGCAGGATCTGCCGGCGCTGAACCGTTATTATGACGCATTCGTTTGCGGCAGCGACGTCATATGGAACCCTGATTTCAACAATAAACTGGAGCACTACTATCTGGGCTTTGCGGAAAAGTACGCGTTTTCCTATGCGGCAAGCTTCGGAAAGCAGAAACTGTCCGATTCGGAAATCGAGTTTGCCCGAAAGCGTCTGAGCAGACTGTCGGCGATAAGCGTTCGGGAAAAAAGCGGCGCTTTGCTTGTACAGGAAAAGCTGGGTATTCCGGCCGTTATGATGCCGGATCCGGTGCTTCTCTTGAACCGCGAGGAATGGGAAAAGACCGCATCCCCGGCCAAACCCAAGGAAAAGTATGCGCTGATTTATTCAACCGCGCCGCAGCTGCCCGGCTTTAAGATCATGAACGAACTGGCGGCACAAACCGGATGCAAGGTAAAAACCGTCAAGTGGGTCATGGGCGTGGCACAGAAGATCAAGCAGGGCGTGTTTCGCTTCGAAGCGCCGGAGGAATGGCTGGAGCTTATCCGGGACGCGGAATATGTTTTTACCAACTCCTTCCACGCGACGGTTTTCTCTGTGATCTTCCACAAAAAAGTGTTCGCCATTGTCGAAGGCAAGAAAACGGATGGCTACAACGTTCGTATTTATGACTTTATGGAGGACGTGGGGTTGGGGGATCGAATCCTTTCCTCCATGCCGGAAACGTTGGATCTGTCCGAGCCTGATTTCGCCCGGGCCGATCGCGTAATGGAAGCGTGGCGGGAGCAAGGCACGACCTATCTGAAAAACAATCTGGAAGCTGCTTATCGGGAAAAACAAGCTCTTGAGCAAAAGCTCCGTAAGCAGCCGGAAAAGGATTGTCAGTAAGCGATCGGCACGCAGCTGACAGGGGCGAAAGAGCCGTTCTGCCTTCGCGAGAATCTTGAAATTGCGTATCATCAGAAACAGGACCTGGAGAAACAGAATTGCTGATTGAATGGGCTCCGATTACCGAATTTATTGCCCCCCCTCCGTTTGACGGCGACTTGCTGAATCACCTGAAAAAACGGAAAGGGGCGGGTAAAACCGCTTCGTATTCCGCGTGGTGGTTGTTGTATCGGATTTTGAAGAATAACGGCATGTCCATAGGAAGGGTTGCCTTCACCGATACAGGAAAACCGTTTTTTGTCGGCGACGCGGTATTCTTCAGTCTTTCTCACAGCAAAGAGCTTTGCGCCGTGTCCGTTTCCGACCGCCCGGTCGGCGTAGACATGGAGATCTGCCGTGAGGATTATAATCCGCATCTGGTCGAGCGATCTATGACAAAAGGGGAGCGCGCGGCTTTCGACGGGGATTTCACGCGGCTCTGGTGCAGAAAAGAGAGCGTTGCCAAGTTGACCGGCGAAGGGATCGCGGGATATCCCAACCGGATCGACACGCTTTCGCCTCGATACGCCTATATCGAAAGAAAACTGGAATTCAACGGTCATACCTACTGGCTCGTCACAGCCGGGATAAACTCATATCAGGTTCAGGGAGAGGAGAATGGATATGAAACGGGCAAATAAGTGGTTGGTTGTTTTCCTGGGCATTCTGTTCATCGCCGCGCTCTTGCCGGCTGTTCCTGCAAATGCAGAGTACACAAGCGGGGACTGGACGTATGAGACCGCAGGCGGAAAAGCAGAGATCATATACTACGACGGGACGTCGTCGTCTCTCTCGATCCCGTCGACGCTCGGCGGCTGTACGGTGACGTCGATCGGGGAGTTTGCCTTCTCGGGCAATCAAAACCTTGTGACGGTGACGATCCCGAATTCCGTCGTTACGATCGGATATGGGGCGTTTGAAGACTGCGCGAGCCTGAAAACAGTGACTTTCGGGACCGGTTTGAGGACTATCGAGGAGATTGCTTTCCGGGAATGCACGAGCCTGACAAACGCCCAGTTGCCGGAGGGACTTCTGACGGTCAAGGATGAAGTCTTCATGGATACCGCGCTTGCGTCTGTGACCATCCCGAAGAGCCTGAAGACCATAGAAGGCAATCCCTTTTCCGGATGCGCCAAGCTCAAATCTTTCACGGTGACCAGCGGGAACGGCTATTTCGCCGTCAAATCGGGCTCGCTCTATTCCAAGGACGGGACGAAGCTCCTTGCGTATCCGGACGGATTGGTCTCGACGTCGTATACCATCCCGAGCGGAACGACCACCGTCGGTTCGGGCGCCTTTTCCGGGGCGGACAAGTTGACCTCCATAACGATCCCGAGTACCGTCAAAGTCATTGAAAGCTTTGCGTTTGCCTCCTGCTCCGAGCTTACCGGCATTACGCTTCCCTCCGGGCTTACGACGCTTGGCGGTTATACGTTCAGCTATTGCTACGGACTGTCTGCGCTTTCGATCCCGAAGGCCACGACGAGTATCGGAAACGGGATTGCGGCGGCCAGCGGAATCAAAAGCTTTACGGTGGCAAGCGGGAATACTGCCTACAGTGCGGAAAACGGTATCCTGTACAACAAAGCGGGAACGAAGATCGTTTCGTATCCGGCCGGCAAGACTTCCACGTCTTTCACGGCCGACAGCAAGGTGACCTCGACGGGAGACTACGCCTTTGCCGACTGCTGTTATCTGTCTTCCGTTGCTCTGCCCGGCCTCAAGACCATGGGAGAATGCACCTTTTCCGGGTGCGAGGGGCTGAAATCTTTTTCCTTCCCGTCGGGCATCACGTCGATCCCGGGCGGCACATTTGAATTCTGCACATCGCTCAAATCGATCACGATTCCTTCCCAGATCACGTCGATCGGAGAGGGAGCCTTTTACGGATGCGAAAGCCTGATCTCGGTGAAGATCCCGGCGACCGTCAAGACGATCGGGGAGGACGCCTTCGGAAACGGATGCGACTCGCTGAGGATCATCTGCGCCTATAATTCCGCGGCTTACAAATACGCCGTGGAGGAAAACATCAGTTACGTCCTTATCCCGACGATCACGGCGCAGCCGAAGGCGGCGACCGTCGCCCTGAACGGGACCGCAAGTTTTTCGGTGACGGTGAAGGGGACGGAGCTTTCCTACCAGTGGCAGTACTCGGCGGACGGAGGAAAGACCTGGAAGACGCCGAGCTTTACGAGCACTACGCCGACGATTACGATGACGGCGACTTCCGCGCGGAACGGACTGCTTTTCCGCTGCACCGTAAAAAACAGCTACGGGACCGCGACGTCAAGCGCGGCCAAGCTGACGGTGGCGACGAAACCCGTGATCACGGTACAGCCGAAGGCGACGACCGTGGCTCTGAACGGGACGGCGAAATTCTCGGTGACGGCAATCGGCCCGTCGCTCACTTATCAATGGCAGTATTCGTCGGACGGAGGGACGACCTGGAAGAAGCCGAGCTTCACGAGCAACACGCCGACGATTTCGATGACGGCGAGCTCGGCGCGGAACGGGCTTCTTTTCCGCTGCCTGGTCACGAACAGCTACGGGACCACGGCGTCCGCCTCCGCGAAGCTGACGGCCATGGCAAAGCCGGCGATCACAGCGCAGCCGTCGTCCGTTACCGCTGCAAACGGGAAGACGGCGACCTTTAAGGTAACGGCGACCGGGACGGGTCTTTCCTACCAGTGGCAGTATTCTGCGGACAACGGAAAGACCTGGCACAACACGAGCTTTGCCGGCAACGCTGCGACCGTATCGATGGAGGCGATCTCTGCGCGGAACGGGCTGCTTTTCCACTGCGTCGTGAAAAACGCCGTGGGGAGCGTGACGTCCGCCGCCGCCAGACTGACGGTATCGGGCGTGAAGCCCGCGATCGTCGGTCAGCCGGTATCCGTCACGGTAGGGAACGGGAAGACGGCGAAATTCTCAGTGACGGCGGCCGGGACGGGGCTTTCCTATCAGTGGCAGTACTCAGCGGACGGAGGGAAGACGTGGAAGAAGCCGAGCTTCGCGAGCAATACGGCGACGATCACGATGACGGCGAACTCGGCGCGGAACGGGCTTCTCTTCCGCTGCCTCGTCACGAACAGTTACGGGACCACGGCGTCCGCCTCCGCGAAGCTTACCGTGAGCTGAAGACAACATGAAAAACAAGCCGGAGAAAGCGTACGCTTTCTCCGGCTTTGCTGTGAAAAGGCCGTTATTTGCGGCAGAATAAGGGTAAACGCGCCGGTCAGGCCGCCGGATCCAACCGGAACCAGTCGACCGCGATCTTTCCCGTAAGGCGCAGGGTGACGTCGTGTTCTCCCGCTTCGTTGTTGAGGGGGAAAGCGACCGGTTCAAAATCCGGAAGAGTCCGTGTAAGCGCCGTGCCGCCGGCGATCCGGCCGTCGATCAGAACGTCGGCGCAGGCTCCCTCCTCGCCCCGGAGAAAAAGCGTCATGCCGGCGTTCTCCGGCATCCCGTAAACGTGAGGGTAGAAAGCGTCGTGAGTCCCGTCGATCTGGGCGACGGCGAAGCCCAGATGCTTCCCGTTTTCCCGGAGCTCGATCTTCTTCAGGGCAGGGGAGTCGATCGCAAGATACCATTCGGCCTCGATCCGGTCCCAGGAAGCGGCATACTGCCCGACGCCGGATGAGCGGATCTTTTCGTCGAACATCAGCGTGCCGTCGTCCGCAACGTGGAGATACATGACGAAGGTCTGCCGGAAGGACCAGTTTTCGATGCCCTGGCAGGTCACGTAGTACCACTGTCCCCGCCATTCGACGAAGGAGCCGTGGTCGATGAAGGCGCGTCCGTCGGGATAATGCGGGATATCCGCGCCGATGTTCCCGCGAAAGATATACGGACCGAGGCGATTTTCGGAAACGGCGTACCGGCCTGCCCAGTAGAGATACCAGACGTCGCCGTACCGGAAGGCCTCCGCCTGATCGGAGCGCAGAACGCCCAGAAGCTCTTCCTTTGTGTTCTCGTCGGGATACACCGGGACCTTCCGCGCGGAACCGGGTTCCACCTCGGTCATGTTTTTCCGGAGCTCCATCGCCCAGTAATGATCGGTCCAGTCGCTTCCGAAAAGGATCCATGCCCGCGGATCCTCCCCGTCCGGCAGGATCACGTCCGGGTCGTAGGAATTGGTGGGGGTGATCCCCTTCGGCAGGATCGGCGTTTTGCCGCGCGCGTCGCGGAAGGGACCGTCCGGCCGGTCGCTGACGGCGACGCCGGTGGACTCCCCGCCGTGGGAATAATAGAGATAATACTTCCCGTCGAAAGGGCTCTGCACCGCGTCGCATGCCCAGCATTCGACGGAATCGGGCGGCAGATAGGTGTCTCTGCGGTCCAGCGCCTTCTTTACCTGCCAGTGGACCAGATCCTCGCTCCACAGAACGTACCAGTCCCGGAGGACGAAACGGTCGATCCCCTCGTCGTGACCGGCGTAGATATACATGGCTTCCCGCCCGGTATCCGGATTCCGGAAGATCTTCGCGTGAGGATCGGGAAAACGGTTGTCCTGCGCACCGGCGGGGCAAAGGGGATTCCCGCGCCGTTCCGTTTCCGCGTCCGCCTGAAGGCGTTTTTTTCGTTCCATATCGCCGGTTCCCCGCGTCATTTCCGCTTCCCCTGGTATCCGCGGTATTCCTCGGGACCGGGATAATACGCAACGCCGCCGCGGCAGCGCTTGAGATAGTCCAGAGCGGTGAGCTGCGCCGTCCATTCCATGTCGTCAAAGTGCACAGGATCGTGATAGCCTTCGATATCGCAGGAGCCGGTGAAGCCCGCGCGGATCAGGATCGTGAAGAAATCGGCCCAGTTGGAATCGCCGAAGCCCGGAGTGCGGTCGTAGAAGAGATCCGATCCGCCGTCCAGTCCCTTTTCCCGGATCAGGTCCCAGTTTACCGTGCCGTCCTTGCCGTGGACGTGGGAGACCTTTCCGGCGTATTTCCGGAGCTGCGCGACGGGATCCATCAAACGCGTCACCGCGTGCGCGGGCTCCCATTCCAGCGTCAGGGCCGGGGAGGGGACGGCGTCGAAGATCAGGTCCCAGGCGGCGGGACAGTAGGCGATATTGGTGCTTCCCCCGTGCCATCCGCCTCCGCAGCCCTCCAGCGCGAGCTTTACCCCTTCGCTTTCGGCGACGGCGCAGAGCCCGGTGAAGACCTCCCGGAAAAGCGGGATCGTATCGGGAACGCTTTTGGAGGGATCGCCGCCGGCAAAGGTGGAAACCACCGGCGCGTGATAGAGCTTCGCCTTCGTGATCAGCTTTTTGAGATTTTCCCGGAAATCCGGATCCAGGAGCGGATTTCCGTAGTATCCGAGCGAGGAGATCACGCTTCCGTCCGCGGCGTTCAGGACCGCCTTTGCGTGTTCCTCCATGCCCTCGAACATCCGGGGGAGCCTGCCGTTGAAATCGAGTTCGTAGCTTTCAAAGCCTTTGGGATTCAATTGCGCCATCATCTCCGGGGCCTTGTCCGCCGGGATCACGGTCCCGATTCTGATATCGAACATTTTTATCGCCTCCGCGTGTTTTTCTTTGATTCTACCATCCCGCCGGAGGCAAGTCAAGCGGAAAAGGCAAAGGGGCGCTTGCAAAAGCAACAAACCTGTGTTATGCTGAAAACGGAAATGATTCCGGAAGGAGGGAACGGGATTGCGCCTGAGGATAGCGGTAGTGGACGACGAGACGGCGGAAAGAGAATTTGTCGCGTCTCTGGCGAATGACTGGGCGGAAAAACGCCGCGTTTTCGTTGAGACGCGATCCTATCCCGATGCGAAGGCGTTCCGGTTTGATTACGAGGATAAACAGGATTTCGACATCCTTCTTTTGGACGTGGAAATGCCGGGTGAAACCGGGATCGAGCTTGCAAAATGGATAAGGTCTCGCAATAAGACCATGCAAATCGTGTTCATCACCGGATACTACGAGTATTTCAGCGCCGGATTCGACGTATCGGCGCTCCATTATCTGATTAAACCGGCAAACGAGGACAGATTGTTCCCGGTATTGGATCGCGCGTCGGAAAATCTCAGGACCCGGGACCGGGCGGTGACGGTAAGCGATGGAGAGGGCGTCAGGAAGCTTGCGCTAACCGATCTTCTCTACGCCGAAGCGGATAACGTCAGGATTCGGATCGTCGGTACCGACGGAGTCTATTCGGTGCGTGCGCCTCTCGGGAAATGGAAGGAGAATCTGGATGATTCTTTTCTGCGCGTGCACCGTTCCTATATCGTCAATCTGAGACACGTCAAGAGGATCGACCGGCGGGAGATCCTGATGGATAACGGTGACAGAGTACCCATAAAACGCGGAAGCTACGACGACGTTTATCACGCCTTGATCCGTACGCTTTGAGGGAGGAGAGGAATGCTGTTTGACCGGCTTGCCGCCAGGCGGATGGCGGCCTTTGAAAAAGAGATCTCCGCAAAGTATTACGCCGAAGTGGAGAACATGTATAAGAAAATGCGCGGCTGGCGTCACGATTACCGCCACCACATCCAGACCATGAAGGCCCATGCGAAAAACGGCGAATATCAGGAAATCGACCGCTATCTCGATATGCTGGATCACGATCTGACCACGGTGGAAACGGTGGTCAAAACCGGCAATCCGATGACCGACGCCATTCTCAACAGCAAGCTTTCGATGGCGGATGAAAAGAAGATCAAAATCAAGGCCGAAACGAAAATTCCGGTCGAACTCACCATATCCGAGCTGGATCTGGCGATCATTCTGGGGAATCTCCTGGATAACGCCATCGAAGCGGCGTGCGAGCTTCCGGAAGAGGAACGCCTGATCCGCCTGTATATGGAAATGAAGGGGAATTTCCTGTATCTGTCTCTGACCAATACGGCGAAAGGAACCAAAAAACGTGATTTCCGTACCGCGAAGGGTGAAGGTCACGGATTTGGCCTTGCAAGGATCGACGCCGCCGTAAAAAAATGCGGAGGATATCTGACCAGAGCGTCGGAGGACGGCGCTTTCTCCACCGAGATCATGCTTCCGCAATGAATCGAAAAGCGGCCCGCAGGAGATCCGGAGGGCCACTTGCCGGAAGAAGCCGTTTACTCTTCAAAATCGAAGAGGAGCGAACGGGACGCCGTTGTTTCCGCAAAGAAGACCGTATCGCCTTCCTGCCGGAAGGGGATCTCCGCTCCGTCGCAGGAAAGCGTACGGAGCTTTTTTCTTCCGCCGAGGGAGACCGAGGAGAGCTCGAGGCTTCCCGCCCTGATCACGATCTCATCGCGCTTTCCTTTCCGGAGGAAGTCGCCCCAGCCGGTCCCGAGGCTCCAGAAAACGCGGAAGTCGCCGGGCAGGACCGGGGCGAAGCCCACGCGTTTTCCGGGCAGATCGAAGGAGAAGTCCGCGAAGATCGGAAGCAGCGCGAAGCTCGCCATGGGCCGCGCGTAGTTGCTGCCGCATTCGATCTCGTTATACGGGTTGCGCTTTTTCCCGTCGTAGCGGTCCCGGATCGCCTTCACCGCACGGATCCCCTCGTCGACGAAGCCCTCGCCGATCAGGAGGCCCGCGAAGGCGTATTCGAATCCGGTCATGCACTCCTCGCAGTAGGGGATGGGGATGACGGGCTTTTCGGTCCCCACGGGATAGTCGCAGATCACGCTGCCCGCCTCGTCGTTCAGGGCGAAGACGCGCCACATGTTGGTGAAATCCCGGAGCGTCGGCTTGAAGTTGTTCCGGATCATGGAGCGGAGGGCGGTCTTTCGCTCCGCGGGATCGAAGATGTCGCCGAGGTGAGAGATGTTCGCGTGCCACTGACCGAGCATCTGGTCCAGCGCCGATCCTGCGGCGATCTGATACTTCATCTGCCCCTTTTCTTCGTTCCAGTAGGCGGGACAGTCGAATCTCACCGCAGGCGTCTTGTCGCGAATATCGATTTTCTGGATGAAGTATGAGCCGTTGAAAAGCTCCTCTTTCGTATAGGCGTATCCTTTTTGGAAAAGGTCCTCATATTCCTTCGCCTTTTCCCGCTCACCGAGAGCCGAAGCCATGAGGCCGGCGGCCTTCAGCGCCGCGAGGTACAGCCCTTCCAGCCACGCAGAGGGGCCGAAGAGCTCCATGTCCAGCGTGTGGTGCTGCCGTCCCTCCAGGACGCCGTCCTTGTCCCGGTCCCAGGCGTGATCGTTTTCGGGGCTCCACGCGAATTCCAGGATGCGCCTGACGTTCTCCCAGTTTTCCCGGAGCCAGGCCGTATTCCCGGTGATCTTCCAATCCCGGTAGATCTTGATCACCGTCGCCATCTGACCGTCCACACAAGGATAGAAATCGTTCCCTTCGCGCCCCAGAGGGAGACGCGTGCGGAACCGGACGCGTCCGGAAGGAGCCGTGTCATACCGGAATTCGGTGTCGCGCAGGCTCCGCTCCAGCTCCGGGAACAGGAAGCAGAGCGCGTAGGCGTAGCTCCACACGTGGGTGCAGGTGCCTTCGCAGGAGCCGGCGTTTTCGTGAACGCCCTCCCACCCGTAGAAGGTCCCGTCCTCCAGACGCAGGACGGTGGGGGATTTCAGGACCGCGAGCGACGCGCTTGCGGCGTCGATCACCGCGGGATCCAGAGTCGATCCGTGAAGCGAACGGGTGAATTCGCGCGTTTCGCGCGAAAGCCGCGGCCAGCGGGAAAGCGCGTAGCGCGCGGTGTCCGCCGAGGTCCGGAACAGGGTCGCGTAGTAGTTTTTCCAGGTGACGTCCCTGCCGTTCCCGTCCTTCAGGGGATCCCAGTAGTTAACCTGGTTCGGCTTGTTCCACGCGATCAGGAAACGGAACTTTCCGGACTTTCCGGCGGGAATCGATTTTTGAAGCCCGACCGTGGCGGTATCGCCCTGCCCGGGCTCGCCGTACCGGCGCGGGGGCAGCTCGCCCGCTTCCAGCTCCCGCCAGAAGGAGGTCGCCTTGTCCTGCCATCCGCCGCGGTACCAGTATTCCTGGACGATCCCGCCGTCGCCTTTCACGGCGATGGTCATATCGCCGTATTCGGTCTCGTCCTTCCCGTGCGCGGCGTCCGAAAGAAAGACCGCCGTCGCCCCTCTGACCTGGATTTCCCGGTTCCGGGAAGAGGAGAAGGGGTTGGTCGCCGAAAGCAGGACGGTATACCGCGCGCCTTCCGCGCAGCTTTTGATCCCGATCTCGAAGAAGGCGGCGGGAAGGCTGGAATCGTCGGCGTTCAGAGGGATGAAGGGATTGAAGGCGCGAAGGGTCACACGCGCGGGGAACCCCGGATCCTCAAAAGTCAGGACCGCCTCGGGAAACTTCCCGTCGAAGGTCACCTTGCGGAAATGCGGATAGCCTGCCATACTGCCGCTGGCCGGACCGTAGCCGAAGCCGGCGTATTTCGTTTTGGAATAGGTCCCGGAAAGGTCTTTGGTCACGTCTCCCATCAGGACCCGGACGACGCTTTTCCCGTCCGGGGTCTCGGCCTTGACGGCAAAAAAGCTGTAGGGATTGATGCTGCCCTTGTTCGGCCGGTTGAAGATTTCCCAGTCCACGAAGGCTCCGTTGCCCGCAAGCCCCAGCGAGCCCGTGCCGATCCCGCCCAGAGGAAAGCTGATCTCCCGCAGATGTTCTCCCGTGTACCGCATGCTCCATCCTCGCTTCCCGGCGGATTTCCGCCTTTTTCCGTATTATATCCCCCGCGGATTCGCTCTGTCAAGATTTCGGGATACGAAGAAAGGAATACGGCCGGTTCCATGGGAGCGGCATACCGTTCACATCAAAAAAACGACGATTCGCAACAAAACGGTGTTTTTTGTGTAAACAGGTGGTATACTCGCGGCAGGTGGTGAGAATATGAAACGGAACGACAAGCGCCCTGAGGCGGTGAAGAGGTACAAAAAGGCCGGGAACGTCCTCTGGGCGGCGAAAAAACTCTGGAAGCTGGAACCGAAATTTTACTTCTTCCTTCTGGCGCTCATACCGGTCACGGTGGCGACGCCGCTCCTGAACGGTATGTTTCTGCGCACGCTGGTGAACGGGATCGGGGAGGGGAAGCGCTTCACCGAACTTCTCTTTCCGCTGTTCGCTTTTCTCCTCGGCCTCCTCGCTCTGCGCATTCTGGAAAAAATCCTCACGTCAGAGCGCGACGGACGCACCTACTACCCCACAAGCGTGTATCAAGCTGAGCTTGAATGCCTTGAAAAAGACGTGCTGGATTACGAAAGCACCGAAAAGCAGGACTGCCGGGAGCTTTTGGGATATGTACGGGAGGATGCGAATCAGGGGAATTGCTCGATGGAGTTTTTCTGGAAGGAACTCTCGCAGATCCTTACCGATCTGCTCGGCATCCTGACCTACGCTTCGCTCTTTGCGGCGCTGCAGCCGGTCCTGCTCCTGGTGATCCTTCTTACGGCTTCGGCTTCCTGGTTCCTTGCCCGGTGGGAGCCGGTCTACACCGAAAAGAATCATAAAAACTGGGAAAAAGAGGACAGAAAAAAGAGCTATCTGGAGAGCATTTCCATGGATTTTGCCCTGGCCAAGGAGATCCGGCTTTACGGTATGGAGAAGTGGATCCTGAAAATGACCCGGGATTTTCAGAGCTTCCGGCTTTTCTGGGCAAGCAAATGCAATCTCCGCGGATTCTGGTCGGCGGTGTTTGCGGCGATCCTCACCATGCTCCAGAACGGCGCGGCATACTTTTATCTGATCTCGTCGCTTCTCCGGGGAGAGATGAGCGTGGGTGATTTCGTCTTCTATTTCGGGATCGTCGGAACGCTCGCAGGATATATTGGCGGCGTCGTGACGGATTTCGCGAAACTTGCAAACCGGGCGGACAAGATCGCTTACTGGCGGGCTTTTTACGATTACCCGGTCCGGTTTTGCCGGGAAGACGGCGCGCCTCTTCCGGTCTCTCCCGTACGCATCGAATGCAGAAACCTCTCTTACCGCTATCCCGGCGCGGAGGAAGACGCGCTGCAATCGATCGATCTGGTAATCGAGCCCGGCGAAAGCCTTGCCCTGGTGGGCCTGAATGGAGCGGGCAAGACCACGCTGGTCAAGCTCCTTTGCGGTATGTACGCTCCCACAGGAGGAGAGATCCTTGTGAACGGCGTTCCCCTTGACGGTTACGTCCGGGAGGACTATTATTCCATGATCTCGGTGGTCTTTCAGGAGATCCAGCCGGTGGCCTTCACCATCCGGGAATACGTTTCTTCATTTGATCCGGAACGGGAAAGCGCCGCGGAAGATGCGGAGACAGCCCTGCGAAAAGCCGGACTCTGGGAAAGGATCTCTTCCCTCCCGAACGGTATGGAGACCCATCTGGTCAAGGGGGTGTACGAGGACGGCGTCGATCTTTCGGGAGGGGAGATGCAGAAGCTGGTCCTGGCCCGCGCGATCTACAAAGACGGACCGATCCTGATCCTCGACGAGCCGACTTCTGCGCTGGATCCCATTGCGGAGGACGCGCTCTATCGGGAATACCGGAGCCTGACCCGCGGAAAGACGTCTCTCTATATCTCTCACCGTTTTGCTTCCACCCGCTTCTGTGACCGGATCGTGCTTCTGGAAAGAGGAAGGATCGTGGAAAGCGGGACGCATGCAAGCCTGATGGCGCAAAAGGGCCGCTATGCCGAGATGTTCGAGGCGCAGAGCAAGTACTATAAGGAGGGGACCGGAAATGCGTAAAGACGGAAAAAAACACGTGATCGGCCGCGCCGCCCGCCGGTATTACGGCTATAACCGGCGCTATCTCCCCGTAAAGATCCTGGAGGTCCTTTCAGAGGTGTTTTCTCCGTATTTCAATCTTTGGCTTTCATCGGAGATCGTCACCGCGCTTTACGAAGGGAGGGAGCATAAGGAGATCTGGCTTCTCGTGGCGATCGCGCTTCTGGGGAATCTCGCGCTGGCAGCGGGCAAAGCGGTGCTTACCCGGGCGGCGTCTCTTGAATGGACAAAGCTGCAAAACGCCGAAAGAACGGCCTTTACTGAAAAGACGCTGACGCTTGACTATCAGAAAATGGAGGATCCGGAGATTCACGCTCTGCGTACCGGGATCCTGCACGACAGCTGGATCAACGGCAACGGCACCGGAAAGCTGCAGGTGCAGATCGAGCGGCTCATCCGAAACGGTATGCATGTGCTTCTTTCGCTTTTCTTTTTTGCCGAGATGATGGTCAGCCTTCTCCGGGGCGGGATCACGCTTCCTGCCGTTCTGCTGCTCCTCGGGATACTCCTTTCGATCACAGCCGCGATCCTTCTTTCGCGCCGGTATGCCGCGAGGCAAAGCCAATACTGGGAAGATGCCATGAAGACCATGCTGTGGGAAAACGCGCTCAGCATGGGGACCAAAACGAATGGCGCCGACTGCCGGCTGTACCGGCAGATCGGGCTTTTGAAGAAGATCTGGGATAAGACAAACCGCCGGCATCTTTTGACGTTCATCGAAGCATTCAGGCGGGAGGTAAAGGGCTCCGTTCCGATCTATCTGGCAGGGACTCTGTCGGAGCTGTTTTCCTATCTTCTGGTGCTTTATCACGCCGTCAAAGGCGTTTTCCCCGTGGGCGGCGTCATCAAATACGTGGGATATCTCACCAATTTCACCGGAAGCGTCGGGGAACTGTTTTTTGCCGTCGATGATCTGCGTACCGATATACCGTATCTGGAAAACTATCTTGCTTTCTTCGATCTGCCGGACGACACCTATCAGGGAAGCCTTACGGTGGAAAAACGCAGCGACCGGAAATTTGAGATCTCTTTCCGCGACGTGAGCTTCCGTTACCCGGGAGCGGAAGACGATGCGCTGAAGCACGTGACTCTGGACCTGAAGGTCGGGGAAAAGCTGGCCGTGGTGGGACGGAACGGATCGGGTAAGACGACTTTCATCAAATTGCTGACCCGCCTTTACGACCCCACCGAAGGCGAGGTGTTCATGAATGATTTCAACGTGAAAAAATACGGGCACCGGGAGTATCCCTCGCTGTTTTCCGTCGTGTTTCAGGATTTCAAGCTTCTCGCTCTGCCCCTCGGCAACAACGTGGCGGCGTCGGATGTATGGAACGCGGAAAAGGCCGAGCGCTATCTGGAAGAAGTCGGTTTCGGGGACCGGTACCGGGAAATGCCGAAAGGACTCTCCACGCCGCTCTACAAGAACTTTGACGAGGACGGCGTGATCGTTTCGGGCGGTGAAGCGCAGAAGATCGCTCTGGCGCGGGCGCTGTATAAGGAGGCGCCGATCGTCGTCCTGGACGAGCCGACTGCCGCTCTCGATCCGATCGCGGAGGCCGCGATCTACGAAAGCTTCGATTCCATCGTAGGAGGAAGAACCGCCATATATATCAGTCATCGACTCTCCTCCTGCCGTTTCTGCGACCGGATCGCGGTATTCGAGGAAGGAAGGCTGTGTCAGCTCGGCACCCACGAGGAGCTTCTGGCCGACGAAGAAGGCGTTTACGCAAAGCTCTGGCACGCTCAGGCGCAATATTACGCGGAAGAGCGGAAGAAGGCCTGAACAGAGACAAAAAGCTCCGGGGGAGGCGCTTCGTGAGGAAGCGGCCTCCTTCGGGTTTTCGGAGCGCAGCACAATGGATGGACTGACAAGCTTCAAACGACTGTATGGCGGATGCGTCTTTTGAGCCTTCCCCTTGAGGTGCGCGTCCCCCAATACCTTCCCCTTGGAGGGCGCGGGTCTCCGCCGGAGACCTTTGAGCGCAAGCTCAAAAGCGCCGACCGAGCCGACAGGCGAGACATGCGGCCCTTCGTACTCCGTCCCTCGTTCCAAAAGCCTTCCCCTCGGAGGGGAAGGTGGGTCGGCGTCAGCCGAGCCGGATGAGGTGGAACCCACGCGGATGAGGTGGAAACGATCTCCTGTCCGCAGCTTTAGCGAGCATGCGGTTTATACACTCCAAACCGCAGCAGACAGGGAAAACGGGAGCGACCGCTGCGGTCGCTCCCGTTTTATGTTCTTTTCAGCCGGTCGCCGCCGGAAGCGCCTTTCATACGGAGTGGGCGCCGGCAGGCCTTTTGCGGTTTCGATCAGAAATACTTGTGAATCCGTTCCGGAAGCTCGGAAGCGTCGGCCGAGATCGTGATGGTGAAGTCGATCTTCAGGTTTTCGCTCTTTTCTTCCAGAAGAGCAAGGAAGTCGGCCATCTTCTCAAAGGAATCCTCCTGCGAGATCTTGCGCAGGTTGTCGATGAAAACGTGATTCAGATCGTAGTTCTGCGCATAGCAGCCGTAGAGGAATCCGAGCAGGGCGTTGTAGCCGGTGAGGGGATACTCACCGTAATCGATCAGACGCGCGCCGTAATGCACGTCGAAGGTGAGGGCTTTGCCGCGTTCCAGGCAGAGGACGGTTCCCGCGTTTTCACGCGCCGCCTCGTTCACCAGTTCGATGAGCTGCTTGGTTTTTCCGGATCCCTTTTTTCCGACGATGAGTTTGATCATGTCGTACCTCCTTCAGATTTGGTTGGTTTATCTGGCAAGCCGCGCGTCAAGCTCGGCCTTCTTTTCTTCATAGCCCGGTTTGCCGAGAAGAGCAAACATGTTGATTTTGTAGGCTTCCACGCCGGGTTGGTTGAAGGGGTTGACCTCAAGCAGATACCCGGAAAGCCCACAGGCGTATTCGAAGAAATAGACGAGACTGCCGAAATCGTATGCGCCGTTCGAGGGGATGGTGACGCCGAGGTTCGGAACGCCGCCGTCCACGTGCGCCAGGACCGTGCCGAGGGATGCGGTTTTGTTGATGGCGTCCAGACCTTTGCCCGCAAGATAGTTGAGTCCGTCGGTGTTGGCGGCGTCCGCTTCGACGAGGCGGTCGCATGCCGGGGTTTCAACGGTGACTACGGTCTCGAAGAGATTGCGCAGGCCGTCCTGAATGTACTGACCCATGGAATGCAGGTCGGCGGTCAGATCCACCGAGGCGGGGAAGATGCCCTTGCCGTCCTTGCCTTCGCTTTCGCCGTAAAGCTGTTTCCACCATTCGGACATAAAGCGGAAGGAGGGCTCGTAGCAGCCGAGGATCTCGGTGGTGAAGCCCGCGTGATAAAGGGCGTTGCGGGTGGCCGCGTAGATCCAGGCGGGATTTTCCCTGCCGCCTTCGGCAAGAAGCTTCATCTCGTCCCTGGCGCCTTCCATCATCCTGTCGATATCCACGCCCGATACGGCGATGGGCAGAAGACCGACGGCGGTCAGGACCGAATACCGGCCGCCCACGTCGTCGGGGATCACGAAGGTCTCGTAGCCTTCGGCGTCGGCGAGCTTTTTCAGCGCGCCGCGGGCCTTGTCGGTGGTGGCGTAGATGCGCTTCGCGGCCTCCTCCTTGCCGTAACGCTCCTCGCAGAGCTTCTTGAAGATGCGGAAGGCCACGGCCGGTTCGGTGGTGGTACCGGACTTGGAAATCACGTTGATCGAAAAATCCTTGCCCTCCAGAAGCGAGAGGATCTCGGCGGTATGGACGGGGGACAGGTTGTTGCCTGCGAAGTAGATGTTCGGGGTGTCTTTCCTGAGCAGGTTATAGTTCGGCGAACGCATGAATTCCACCGCGGCGCGGGCGCCGAGATAGGAACCGCCGATGCCGATCACGACCAGAGCGTCGCTGTCGCTTCTGATTTTTTCGGCGGCCTTTTTGATGCGGGCGAATTCTTCTTTGTCGTAGTTTTCGGGAAGCGAGACCCATCCGAGGAAATCGCTCCCCGCGCCGGTCTTGTCCCTAAGCTTCCGCGCGGCGTCGGCAAGAGGAGAAAGATAAGAATCGACGGTTTCCTGAGAGACGAACTTCAGGGCGTTTTTGGTGGTGATCTGAATGGACATGACTTCGTGATCCCTTTCCTTGTATTTCAGTTCTGATACTATTCTACCACAAAGCGGGCCTTTTGTGAAGAGCAAAGAGCCTGTTTTTTCGGCGGCGGCTCCGATGGCGGCGCGGCCCGGACCCGGGCCGCCGGGCAAAACGTCTCCGGACCCGGAAGAGACGCGGCGTTTTCAAAGCAGGGTGATGAATTTGACGGCGGTTTTCGCCATGAATTTCTTTTCGGTCCCGTCGTCGAACCGGACCGTGACCAGCATATCGCCGCCCATGGGAAGCGACTGGATGACCTTGCCCGGACCGAATACCGCGTGGGAGATCCGCGCTCCGGCGCGGAGGCTTGCGATCGGGATCGCATCGTCCCGCTCTTCCCGGATCCCGGCGATCCCCGCCCGGGAAACGCGGCCGCCGTACCGGGGGACGATACGCGCGCTCCGGGACGCGGGAACGGCGAAAAGACCGTCTTCCCCGGCCTTTGCGCGGAAGGAAGCGGAGGACCCGGCACGGGTCTTCGGAAGCCTTTCCAGAAGGTCGTCAGGGATCTCGTCCAGAAAGCGGGAGGGCATGTTGGCGGCGGTGTGTCCGAAGAGCATCCGCCGCCGGGCGCAGAGAAGGGTCAGATGCTTTTTGGCGCGGGTGATGCCCACGTAGGCGAGCCGCCGTTCTTCCTCCAGATCCTCAGGCTCCGAGGAGGAGCGGTAGGAGGGGAAGATGTCCTCCTCCATGCCGCAGATGTACACGGAGGGGAACTCCAGTCCCTTGGCGTTGTGAATGGTCATCAGGATCACCGCGTCGGCGGTTTCGTCGTATTTGTCGATGTCCGAAATCAGCGAGACCTCCGAGAGAAAATCCTCCAGGCTCGGATCCTCGTGGGACGAGACGTATTCGATCAGGTTGGATTTCATCTCGTCGATGTTTTCCAGGCGGGATTTGGCTTCC
Organism: Clostridia bacterium; assembly: GCA_017441705.1. Taxonomy (GTDB): domain Bacteria; phylum Bacillota; class Clostridia; order Oscillospirales; family QAMX01; genus RUG11797. The sequence goes on from JAFRWU010000056.1 coordinate 50,943, forward strand.
TCGTCGTTTTTGATCTCGTACATCTGCCGGTACCCGGTGGCGTCCAGCATGGCGTCGTAGAGATCCGGGAGCGACGCGGTGAGCGAAAGCTCGGAAAGCTTGTCGATCATTTCAAAGAAGCGCGCGATCGCCTTGGCCGGGCGGGCGAGCGGGGGATAGAAGGCGGCGTTCCGGAGGACGTCGATCAGGGATACGCCGTTTTCGGCGGCGACGGCGCGGGCCTTGTCCAGCGTCGCGTCCGAAATGCCCCGGGTGGGCACGTTGACGACGCGGGTCAGGCGCAGCTCGTCCGACGGGTTTGCGATGATCTGCAGATAAGCCAGGACGTCCCGGATCTCGGCCCGGTCGTAAAAACGCGTGCCGCCCACCATCCGGTAGGGCACGGCGTTTTCACGGAGCGCGCGCTCCAGGGCGTTGGACTGGGCGTTCATGCGGTAAAGCACCGCGTGATCGCTCCATTTGCCGTTCTGCAGCCGGGCCTGCAGGATCTTTTCGGCGATATAGCGGGCTTCGCCGTTTTCGTCCTCGGCGGTATAGAGCGTGACCTTGTCTCCCGGCTTGTCCGCGGTCCAGAGGGATTTTCCCTTGCGGCCCCGGTTATGGGCGATGACGGCGTTGGCGGCGTTGAGGATGTTGCCGGTGGAACGGTAATTCTGCTCCAGCTTGATCACCCTTGCGCCGGGGTATTCCTTTTCAAAGTCCAGGATGTTCCGGATGGTGGCGCCGCGGAAACGGTAGATCGACTGATCGTCGTCTCCCACCACGCACAGGTTCTGACTGCCCGAGGCGAGAAGGGAGGTCAGACGGTACTGAGCGTAATTCGTATCCTGATACTCATCCACCAGAATGTAGCGGAAGCGCCGCTGATAATAGGAGAGAACGTCGGGGAAATCCTCCAGAAGCCGGACGGTGTTCAGGATCAGATCGTCGAAATCCATGGCGCTGGCGCTTTTCAATCTCGCGGCATAAGCGTCGTAAAGCCTTGCGATCACCGAAAGGCGGTAATCGCTTCCCACGCTCTTCCGGTAAGCCTCGGGGGACAGAAGGCTGTCCTTCGCCCGGGAGATCTCGGAGAGAACGCTCTTGGGAGGAAACTGCGTGGTAGAGATCCCCCGGTCCTTCATGATCTCCTTCATGGCGCGGAGCTGGTCGTCGGTGTCGTAGATGGTAAAGGACGACGCGTAGCCGAGTTTTTCCGCGTGTCTTCTGAGGATGCGCACGCAGGTGGAATGGAAGGTGGCGGCCCAGACGTCGTCGGCCGCAGGACCGACGGCCCGGCGGATGCGCGCTTTCATTTCGGACGCCGCTTTGTTGGTGAAGGTGATGGCAAGGACCTGCCACGGCTCGCACTTTTCAACCGAGAAGACCGCCTCGGCGCTCACAGGATCGAGAGACGCGTGAGGATCCTCCATCCCCGAGAGCGTTTCGACGTCCTCGTCTTTCAGATCGACCGGCGTCAGATCGCTTTCGTAGGCGTTCCCGAACCGGAGCAGATAGGCGATCCGGGCCACCAGAACGGTGGTCTTTCCGCTTCCGGCTCCCGCCAGGACCAAAAGAGGACCTTCCACGGCAAAGACGGCCTTTTTCTGCATGTCGTTGAGATAACCGTATTCTTCCTCCAGATAAAGGCGGCGCAGACGGAGGTATTCGCTGACGTTTTCGATCCCCGGCATAAGGCTACTTCCCATCGTTTCCCGGCGGCAGAGACGGCCGCTGTTTTTCCCTATTATACAGGAAACGGCTCTCTTTGGCAAGCCGGGGTTTCTTCCTCGCGCCGGCGAACGGCCGCGAAAAAGAGATGGACGGCGGCGGAAAAAGGGTGTATAATAACAAAAACGGAAATCCGTCCGGATCTGTTTGCGGACGGGGAAAGGGTGGGATCTATGTCGGCTCGGCCCCTGATCGCGGTCACTGCGACGCCGGAGGAGGGACGCATGTCGCTTCCCGTCCGGTATTTCGAGGCGCTTTGGGACGCGGGCGCCATGCCCGTCGCGCTCCCGCACGGCGCTGACTGGACACGTATCGAAGAATACGCCGACCGCTTCGGGGGATTCCTCTTTTCCGGGGGCGGGGACGTCGATCCGAAGTATTACGGGGAGGAGCCTTCCCCGAAGCTCGGAAGCGTTTCCGAAGAGAGAGACCGGTTTGAATTTGCGCTGTTGTCTTCGGTGATGATCCGGGAAAAGCCCGTCTTCGGCATCTGCCGGGGAGAGCAGCTTCTGAACGTCGGCCTCGGCGGGAGCCTGTTCCAGCATATCGAGGGGCACGCCAGGACTTCTCCCGACGGGCCCTGGATCTGGCACCGGGTGACGGTCAGACCGGGAAACCTTCTTGCCGACATCGTGGGAGCCGGCCCGCTCCGGGTCAATTCCTCCCATCATCAGGCGGTGAAAGCCGAAGCGAAGCCGCTCCGGATCGCGGCAGAGAACGAGGAGGGCATCACGGAGGGCTTTGATCTTCCGGGGCATCCTTTCTTCCTGGGAGTACAGTGGCATCCCGAGGTATATTATAAAGAGGACGAGAAGGCGGCCGCGCTTTTCCGCGCGTTTACGGAGGCGTGCCGCGGAAAGGAAGGGGCATGATGGCAAAAACCGTCAGAGAACCCGCCCGGGAGATCCCCGTCGCGGCCGAGGTCGACGTGCTGGTGATCGGCGCGGGCCCCGCGGGGCTCGGCGCGGCGATCGCCGCCGCCCGCAGCGGCGCAAAGGTCCTGGTCCTGGAACAGAGCGGCATGCCCGGCGGCGTTTCCACAGCGGGGCTGATGAGCCATTGGACCGGCACCTCCGGCAGCAGGCTTTACCGGGAGGTCCTTCGCCGCTCGGCGGAGATGAACGAGGGGGAGCTTCACGGCAGACCCGTGATCGAGATCGACCCGGAAAAGCTGAAGCTTCTGTATCTTGAGATGCTGGAGGAAGCCGGGGCTGCGCTCCGGCTGTATACCTTCGTTTCCGAACCGGTCATGGAAAGGGACAGGATCCTCGGCGTGATCGCCGAAAGCAAATCGGGCCGGGAAGCTTTCCTGGCGAAGATCGTGATCGACGCCTCGGGCGACGGCGACGTGGCGGCAAAGGCCGGCGTCCCCTACACGCTCGGCCGCGAGGAGGATCACAAAATGCAGCCTGCGACCCTGATGTTCAAGGTTGCCGGAGTGGATACCGAAAGAGCCGTGTTCCTGCCGAGCTTTGAATCCACTTACGAGACGCCGAAGGGCGAGCTGCAGGCTCTGGCGCGGGAAAAGCTGCCGCATCCCGCGGGTCACGTGCTTCTCTACCGCTCGACCCTTCCGGGGATCGTCACCTGCAATATGACCAACTGCACCGGCGTCGACGGCACGAAGGCGGAGGACCTGACGCGTGCGGAGATCGTCTGCCGCCGGCAGATCTACGCCATCGAGGCGTTTCTCCGGGAATACGTGCCGGGATATGAAAACTGCTACGTCATTTCGGCGGCGCCGATGGTGGGGATCCGGGAGACCCGGCATTTCGAGGGACGGTATACCCTGACCGGCGAGGATATCCTGGCGGCCAGGACCTTTGACGACTGGATCGTGCGCGGCGCGCATTTCAATTTCGACGTGCACAATCTGGACGGCGCGGGCCTTGACAGGACCGGCGCCCAGAAGGAATTTCCCGAGGTGGGCGGCTATACGATCCCGTACCGGTCTCTGCTGCCGAAAAAGATCAAAGGTCTGATGCTGGCGGGACGGAACATCTCCGGCACGCACATGGCGCATTCCAACTTCCGCGTCATGCCCATCTGCCTCGCCATGGGCGAAGGCGCCGGGACCTGCGCGGCTCTGGCGATCCGGGACGGGGTGGATCCCGACGGGATCGACGTCCGGGAAGCGCAGGCGCTGCTCTGATCAAAGACAAAGGAGGTCCGGAAGATGAAGGACGGCCATTTTCTCTTTTACGATCGCCCTGCCGGTTACTGGCAGGAGGCCCTGCCGCTCGGGAACGGCAGCCTCGGCGCCATGGTATTCGGCGGCGTCTTTGAAGAAAAGATCTCGCTGAACCACGACACGCTCTGGAGCGGGCGCCCGGGTCTGGAAAACGGATTCCCGGGAACAAACGACTATTCCGCGTCCCGCGCGGAAATCTACCGGAAGGCGAGAGAACTCTCGCTCGCCGGGAAAAACGCGGAAGCGGAAAAGCTTCTGGAGGAAAAATTCGAGGGCGAGGACTCCGAGGCCTATCTGCCCCTCGGCGATCTTTTGCTGGACTTCGGGGAAAGGCAGGATTTTTCGGGTTACCGCCGTACCCTCGATCTTTCCCGCGCCGTGGCGGAAACGGGATTCCGGGCAAACGGGAAGGAAAGGATCCGCCGCGCCTTCGTTTCACATCCCGACGGCGTCCTGGTCCTCACGATCCGGAGCGAAGAGGCGGAAACATTCCGGCTCTCCTTCTCGTCGCCCCTGAAAAGCGAAACCGGCTGCCGGGAAGGAGTCCTGCTTCTCACGGGCGAAGCGCCGTCCTATTACGACCGGCGGCACGAGGAACGGGCCCACCGGTATCTGCCCGAAGAGGAAAACCGCGGGATGCGTTTCGCCGCGGCTCTTTCGGTCCGATCCGACGGGGAGACGGCGGTCACGCAGGACGCGGTATCCGTGAAAAACGCGAAAAACAGCGTGATCCTGCTCGCCGCCGGAACCAGCTTTCGGGGCTTTGACCGGCATCCGCATCTTGAGGGAAAGGACCCGGTCCCGGATCTCCTGGAAACGCTGAAAAAGGCGGAGAGGATCCCGGCGGAGGAGCTTCTGGCGCGCCACGAGGCCGATCACCGGGCATTTTACGACCGGGTGGATCTGGATCTCGGGAGCGACGGGAAGGAGGAGCTTCCTACCGACGAACGGCTGAAGGCCTTTCTGAAAGACAAAAACGACCGCGGTCTTTACACGCTGATCTTCAATTTCGGCCGCTATCTGATGATCGCCGGCTCCCGGGCGGGAAGCGAGCCTTTGAATCTGCAGGGGATCTGGAACGATCAGCCGATTCCTCCCTGGAACGCCAACTATACCACCAACATCAATACGGAGATGAACTACTGGCCGGCGCTCCCCACGGGCCTTTTCGAGATGACCGAGCCTCTGACCCGCATGATCCGGGAGCTCCGGGTCACCGGACGGAGGACGGCGGAGCAGTATTACGGCGCGCCGGGCTTTACGGTGCACCACAATTCCGATCTCTGGCGCCATTCGGTCCCGGTGCAGGGCCTGGCGCAGTGGTCCTTCTGGCCGATGGGATCGGGATGGCTCTGCCGGCATCTTTACGAGTATTATGCCTATACCGGCGACAAGGAATTCCTGAAAAACGAGGCTTATCCCGCGATGCGGGAGGCGGCGGAATTCTATCTTGCGCTCCTCACGGACGACGGAAAGGGAAGACTGATCCTCGCCCCGTCGACTTCGCCCGAAAACGGCTACCGGAAGGACGGGAAGAGGATCACGGTGTCGGAAACCACCGCCATGACGGCGGAGATCCTGGCGGATCTCTTCCGGAATCTTCTGGCCTCGGAAAAGGCTCTCGGCATATCGGAGCTCACTCCGAAGCTGCAGAAGGTCCTGGAAAAGCTCTGGATGCCGGGGATCGGCAGCCGCGGACAACTCAACGAGTGGTATTCCGAGGAGGAGGACGACGAGCCGCATCACCGCCACGTCTCCCATCTCTACGGGCTTTATCCCGCGGCGCTTTTTACGGAGGACACGCCCTCCTATCTGGAAGCGTGCAAAAGATCGCTGGAAGAGAGAGGGGACGACGGGACGGGCTGGTCGCTCGGATGGAAGATCAATCTCTGGGCGCGCCTGTCGGACGGAGATCACGCGCTGAAGCTTCTGGACACGCAGCTCCGCTACAAGGCGCCGGAAGGCACCGGATACAATATGGTCAACGGGGGAGGGACCTACCCCAATCTCTTCGACGCGCATCCGCCTTTCCAGATCGACGGCAATTTTGCCTGCGTTTCGGGGATCGCCGAAATGCTTCTCCGGTCCGGGGAGGATAAGATCGTGCTTCTGCCGGCGCTGCCGGCCCGGTGGAAGGACGGCTCGGTCAGAGGGCTTCGCGCGAAGGGAGGGCTGATTTTCTCCTTCGCATGGCGTGAAGGGAAACTCACCGGCCTGAGGATCGAAGGGAAAACCGGAGAAATGCCGCCGGTCTTTTATCAGGGACGGGAACTCGATCCCGCAAGCGTATCGTAATCATGACGGCAACCGTCTGAGAATAAAGGAGGAAGAATCATGAATCAAGTGCCTTATCAACCGATGCAGCCGCAGACCACCGTCGTTCAGGTCCAGCAGCCGCAGATCCCCGCGGAGTACAAGCCTATCGGCGCCTGGGCGTTTTTCGGCTGGCAGCTTCTCTTCAATCTGCCGATCGTAGGGACTATTATGATCCTGGTTTTCGCGCTGGGCGGAACGGCGAATATCAACCTCAAAAACTTCGCCCGCTCTTACCTGATCGCCTGGCTCATTATCGGCGGGATCGTTCTGCTCACCTTCCTGGTCATTTTGCTCATCGCGCTGATCACGGGGGTGGGGATCTCGGCGCTCATCCCGTGGGATGAGATCATGCGGTAGGTTCGCTAAAAAAACCGCGGCGCCTCTTGCACACAGGATCGCCGGTGTGGTATAATACTTACGGCCATACCGACAAATGCGGCTCACGCCGCCGAAAAGAAAGGAAGTCAAAAATGAGCAACGTAACCATTCGTGACGTGCGCGCCATCTGCACCGCACCGGAGCGGATCAACCTCATCGTCGTAAAGGTCGAAACCAGCGAACCGGGTCTCTACGGCCTCGGCTGCGCGACCTTCGCCTACAGACACGAGCTGGTTGCCGACTTCGTCGACAAGTACCTCAAGCCCCTCCTGGTCGGCCGCGACGTCTCCAATATCGAAGACCTTTGGCAGATGATGATGCACAATTCCTACTGGCGCAACGGGCCCATCACCAACAACGCGATTTCCGGCGTCGATATGGCGCTCTGGGACATCAAGGGCAAGATGGCCAATATGCCGGTGTACGATCTGCTCGGCGGCAAGTGCCGCGAAGCGGCGCCGATCTACCGTCACGCCGACGGCAGGACCAAGGAAGACGTCATCGAAAGAGCGCGCCAGTTCATCGACGACGGCATCTCCCACGTCCGCATCCAGTGGGGCGGCTACGGCGGGAACAAGCAGGTCAAGGAAGGCCCGTCTCTCAGCGGCCTGTACAGCGATCCCGACGCCTATATCCGCAACACCGTCGAAATCTTCGAATATGCCCGCAAGGAGCTGGGCGACGCCGTCGAGCTCTGCCACGACGTCCATGAAAGGATCACCCCGTCCGACGCGGTCCGCCTCGCCAAGAGACTCGAACCCTACCGCCTGTTCTTCCTGGAGGACGCGCTCGCTCCCGAACAGTGCGATTATTTCCGCAACATCCGCGCCGTCACCTCCACTCCTCTCGCCATGGGCGAGCTCTTCAACAACCCCAAGGAGTGGGATTATCTGATCGCCAACCGTCTGATCGACTTCATCCGCTGCCATATCAGCCAGATCGGCGGCATCACGCCGGCCAAGAAGCTCGCGGTCTTCTGCGAAGCCTTCGGCATCCGCACCGCCTGGCACGGCCCCGGCGACGTCTCCCCGGTGGGACACGCTGCCAACGTGCATCTTGACCTGTGCAGCTGGAACTTCGGTATCCAGGAATGGGGCATCCGCGAAGGCATCCTCAATGAAGTCTTCCCGGGCACCCCGGTGGCGAAGAACGGCTACGTTACCGTCAGCGACAAGCCGGGCCTCGGCGTCGATCTCGACGAGGAGCTCGCCAAGAAGTATCCCGCGGTCAATACGGTCACCTTCTGGACCCAGAACCGCCTGCCCGACGGGACCTTCCAGCGTCCGTAACCTGTCTCCATACCGAACGCAAAAGGGGAGAGGCAGCCTTCTGCCTCTCCCTTTTCACTTTCCCCGCGCCGCGGGGAGAAAGCGAGGAAAAACTGTGTTCAGACTTACCTGGCTCGGGCAGGGGGGCTTCCTTCTGGAATGCGGATCGGGGACCCTTGCCATCGATCCGTATCTATCCGATCTGGTGGAGATTTCCGACGGCCTGAAAAGGCTGGTACCGGCGGCTTTCCCCATGGAAAGCTTCGCTCCCGACTTTATCTTTCTCACCCACGAGCATATCGACCATCTGGACAGCATTTACGTGGATCGCATGCCGAAGGGGAAAACGGTTTTTCTCTGCCCGGAGGCATGCCGGAAGATCCTTCTTGCCCACGGCGTGTCCGACGAGCGGATCCGCGTCCTGAAGGAAAACGATGAAATCACAGCGGCGGGCTTTGCGCTCCGCGCGGTTTATGCGGAGCATACCGAGGGAAGTCTCGGCGCCGTCGTCGGAAAAGACGGGCTTTCTGTCTACTTTACCGGGGATACGGTCTGGTCGGAAAGGCTCGCAGAAGGGGTAAAGGCCGACGTGATCAATACCTGCATCAACGGCAGATGGGGCAATATGAACCATGAGGAGGCGGCTCTGGTCGCAAAAAAGGTCGGCGCCCGGCTCGCGATCCCCAATCATTACGGCATGTTCCGGGAAAACACGGCCGACCCGGAGGACTTCCGACGCGCGCTGGAAGGAAGCGGGATCGCGTATTACGAAATGACCTGGAACCGGCCCTTTGATCTCCGGGAAATCTACGGGAGCCTGGTTTCGGCCGGGTGAGGCCCTGCGTCCCGTGCGCTTCGCCGGGCAAGGGAACTTATCCGTGCGGGAAACGTCATACGGAAAAAAGACCTCGCAGATTTTCCACTTGTACGGAACCGGCTTTTGTGATATAATCAATACCTGACTTGCCCGGGCGCGCCGTCATGCCGCCCGATATCACGGGAGGTGCTTATGAACAATCGTATAAACGGAGGGCCCCGGAGACCGAGGAAGATGTCGGCAGGGAAAAAGGCCGCTTTGGCGGCCGGTCTCGCCGTTTGCATAGTGCTTGTGTTCTTTTCCGCCGTCTACGGCGTTTTCAGCCATTACGTCAGCAAGATGAACTTCGTGGATCCGGACAGGGACACCGGCGTGTACCTGGACGAGAAGGACCTGGAGATCAAAGCGGGAGAGGAAGAAACCGAGAATTCGGATACGGAAGCCGTCAGGATCCTGGAAGAAGAGCTGAAGGAAAATGAAACTGAGGATTACGGCCTGGATTTTGACGACAAGAACGTCTTCAATTTCCTCCTCGTCGGCTCCGACACCCGCGGAAGCGACCGCGGCCGCAGCGATACCATGATCATCCTGTCCATCAACAAAGAAACCAAGAAGATCACGATGACCTCCCTGATGCGCGACACCTATCTGACGGTGCCCGGTCTTTCCAAGGGAAACCGCATCAACGCGGCTTATTCCACCGGCGGCATCAAGCGTCTGTTCGCGACGATCAAGCTCAACTACAAGATTGATCTTCAAAAGTACGTGGCGATCGATTTCTTCGGGTTCATCGACGTGGTGGATATCCTTGGCGGCGTTACGGTCAACGTGACGAAAGGCGAAAAGGAAGACATGCTGAACCACATGAAGGAGATCTGCCGGATCAAAGGCGTGAGCTACAGCAAGTATTCCGATTTCGGTACCGGCAACGTTCATCTCAACGGTCTGCAGGCGCTCTGCTACGCCCGCGTCCGCCATACCGGCAACGGCGAGTATCAGCGTACCGAGAGACAGAGAGAGATCCTGACGATCCTCTTCAACAAAATCAAAAAGAAGGGGCTCAGCGCCACCGAGATCGCGGCTCTGGCAGACAAGCTGCTGCCTTACGTGACCACGAACTTCTCACAGGGCGACATCCTGGCGCTGCTTTCCTCCGCACCGTCCTATCTCAGCGATTACGAACTGGTTTCCTTCCGCATACCGTATAAGGGGACCTACCGCAATATGGGTGTTCGCGGGATGTCCGTTATCGGGATCAATTTCGAAAAGAATATCAAGAAGTGGCACGACGTCGTATACAACGGCGCGTCGGTGGAAGGTCTGGTCGACTGATCCGCCGTCAGGACGGAACAACCGCCCTTTCCGGTTTTCGAAGAGCCGGAAAGGGCGGTTTTCATATGGGAAGACGGGCCGCCAGAAAGGTCAGAGCAAGACCGCTCAGGAGCGGGACCGCCACGGAAAGAATAAGCAGGCGGCAGCTTTTCGTTTCACGCCAGACGGCGAAAAGGGTCGGCGCGCAGGGGAAATGGAACATGGTGAAGATCAGAAAACAGAGGGCGGTCCTCTCTGTCCAACCGCCTGCGGCAAGAAGCGGGAAGAGGCCGCCGCCCGCTTCCGGCAGGGAGGAGGCGCCGGCGTATCCGGCGAGGACCAGCGGGAGAACGATCTCTCCGGCGGGGAATCCGAAGAGGAACGCCGCCAGGATCACTCCGTCCATTCCGAAGAAGCGGCCGACGGGATCGAGCAGGGCCGTCAGGCGGGCGTAAAGCGAAGGCCCCTCGGCGGGGAAATGGGAAAGCAGATAAAGGATCGCGCCGGCAGGGGCGGCCACCGCCGCCGCACGGAGGAGAGAAGAGAGGACCTTTTCCGTCATGGTGCGCCAAAGGGTCTTTGCGATTTCAGGCTTCCGATACCGCGGGAGCGGCAGAAGGAAGCGCGAGGGGAGCCCCTTGAAGACGCAGGCGGTCAGAAAACGCGTCGCAAACAAGACCGCGACGCCGCTGCCGAGGAGCAGAATGCCGGTGAAAAGAGCGCCGTTTCCGCTGCCGAAGGCGAAAAAAGCGCCGGAGACCGCAAGCAGCGCCGGGAATCTTCCGTTGCAGGGCGTCATCGCGTTGGTGACGATACAGGCCGCCCGCTCCCGCGGGGACGAGATGATCCGGCATCCCGAGACGCCCACCACGTTGCACCCAAGCCCCATGCACATGGTCAGTCCCTGTTTCCCGCACGAACCGGCGGCGGAGAAAAAGGAATCCAGATTGAACGCGATCCGGGCCAGGTATCCGCTGTCCTCCAAAAGAGAAAACAGGGAAAAAAAGATGACCATCGGCGGAAGCATTACCGCGATCACCCTGCCGACCAGACCGAGAACGCCGGTGATCAGAAGCTCCTCCGTCATGGAAAGCGGGGAAAACACGGCGGTCAGCCACGTTTCGATCCCCGAAAAAGCGCTATCCAGAAGCTTTGAAGGCAGATTGGATGCTGCGGCGGTGAGGAACAGCAGAAAGAGAAGGGCGATCGCCATCAAAGGATACGCCGTGAATCTGCCGCAGAAAAGCCGGTCGAGCGCCGAATACCGGGGACTCTTCTCTTGAGATGCGGCTCTTTTCAGGACTTCTTCGGAAAAAGCGTAACGGGCGCGGACGGTCTCCTCCCGGAAATCGCCTCCGGGAGGAAGGAGCCGCGTCACCTCCCGATACAGCGCGGGAGAGGAAAGGTCGACCCCGGTTTTTTCGGTCAGCCTTTCCAGAAATGGACCGTCGTTGTCCAGAAGCCTCAGCGCCAGATAACGCGGCGGCAGCGGCGAGGCCGGCAGAAGAGGAAGAAGAGCGGAGATCCGCTCTTCGACGCTTTCCGGAAAGACAAACCTCGGGGCTGCCGCGGGGTTTTCCTCCAGAAGCGCAAGCAGGCGGTCCAATCCGCGCTTCCTGCGGGCGGAGATCAGTACCGCGGGGATCCCGGTCAGCTCCCGGATCAAAGCCGCGTCGGGGCAGGGATCGGCTTCGTCGGAGAAATTCAGGGCGAGGATCAGACGCTCGGTGGATTCGGAGATCGCGAGGGCAAGCGCCAGAGAAGGAAGCGGATCGTTCGCGTCCCCTACGACGAGGATCTGGTCGTATGTGCCGAAGGCCAGAAAATCGCGGGCGACCTCTTCTTCGTCGCCTTCGCCCGTCAGATCGGAGATCCCGGGCAGATCGATCAGCGTCGCGCGGAAGCGCTTGCTCCGGATCGGCGCGCTGTTCAGGGAGACCGTCTTTCCGGCCCAGTTTCCGGTGTGTACGCGAAGTCCGGTCAGCCGGTTGAACAGCGTGGATTTTCCCACGTTGGGATTCCCGGCCAGAACGATCACACGCGGATCCTGACCCATCTTGCGTCCTTTTTCCGGAGGGCGACGACGGTACCGCCCAGAGCGTAGGCGACGGGATCGCCCGTCGGCGCGGCGAAAAGCGCCGTGATCCTCGGATGGGAAAGAAATCCCAGCTCCAGAAGCTTGCGGCGCAGGGGAGACGGCATGATCTCCGCCGGCTCGCCGCTTTCCCCCGGCAAAAGGCGGGAAAGATCGGAAAGCATGGTCATTACCTCCATGATATCGAATCGGAAAAGAGTTCCTTGTTCAGCGTATGCCGCGGGATCCCTGCGCGTGAAGGAACCGCGGGAGGAGAAAACGCATAGAATAAAGAAACCGCCCTGCCTGAACGGCGGACGGAACCGAAAGGGAAGGGATGATGGAGGTTGCTTCTTTTGAAAAGAGGGAGCAGAGGATCGGAAACGGCGCTTCTGCAGCTGGGGCTTGTGCGGACGGGAGATCTGAAGGGGGAAATCGACGGCGTTTTCGGACCGCTTACCGAAAACGCTCTGCGCGCCTTTCAGAGAAGAGAGGGGATCGCTCAGGACGGGATCGCCGGAGAAGAGAGCTGGAAGAGGATCGCGCCGTTCCTTTGCGGATACCGGGTGGTCCGGATCCGGGAAGGAGATACGTATTTCAAAATCGCCGAAGCCTTTCAGACGTCCCGGGAGGCGGTCGAAGGCGCCAATCCCGGGTATGACGCGGAGAATCTGCCGGTGGGCGGAGAGCTTGTCGTGCCGCTCGGATTTGAGCTGGTACCGGACGGGGTCCCCATGTCTTCTTCTTTTTCTGCGTTCCTGACGGCGGGACTTGCCGCCAGATATCCCTTTATCGAATCGAAAAGCGTCGGGAAAAGCGGCGCGGGGCGGCCTCTTATGTGCCTCACGGTGGGAGAGGGAGGGAAAAAGGTCCATTTCGGCGCGGCGATCCATGCGAACGAGTGGATCACGTCGCTGCTTCTGTTCCGCTTTCTGGAGGAATACGGACGGGCGATTCTGGCGGACGATCGGATCGAAGGAATACCCGCGCGGTCCCTGTTCCGGGATACGCGGCTGACGGTCACGCCGCTCGAAAACCCTGATGGATGCGATCTGGTCACGGGGGCGTTCCCGCCGGGAACGCTCCTGAACGGCGCGCGAAGGATCGCGTCGGCATATCCTTCCATCGCTTTCCCGGCCGGATGGAAGGCCGATATCCACGGCGTCGATCTGAATCTGCAGTTCCCGGCGGGATGGGAAGACGCACGGCGGATCAAGTTTGCCGCGGGATTCCGGACGCCGGCGCCGCGGGATTACGTCGGCCGGGCGCCGCTTGCGGCGCCCGAGGCGGAAGCGCTTGCCGGGCTGACCGAAAAAGAGGCCTTCGACCGGATCCTGAGCTTCCATACCCAGGGCGGGGTGATCTACTGGCGGTACGGGAACAGGGACCCGGAGGGCGCGCGGGAGCTCGGAGAAAAGCTCTCCGCCGCGTCCGGCTATCCGCTGGCGGAGCCGCCGCTCGCCTCTTCCTATGCGGGCTACAAGGACTGGTTCATCGACCGGTTCGCGAAACCGGGATACACCTTTGAGGCCGGGAACGGCACCAATCCCCTTCCTCTTGCGGCCTTCCCCGATCTTTACGCCCGGATCAAACCGGCGCTGGTGACGGCTCTGACGGAGTAGAAAGGGATCGTCGGCCGCCGCGTTCCGCAGGAAAAAGCGCCTCCTCCCAAACGGGAGGAGGCGCAAAGCTTTTGCGGCTCAATCCTTGAAAAGATCGTAGAGGATACGAAGAGTCTTTTCGAAATGCATGGCTTCCACACCGACGATGATGTTGATTTCGTTGGAAGACTGCGAAAGCAGAAGGATATTGATCCCCGCTTTTCCGAGCTGGGTCAGGATCATACCGGCCGTACCGGAGCGGTTGACCATGTTGCGTCCGGCTACCGCTACCAGCGCGACGTTTTCGCTGTAGCTGATGTAATCGACCTTCAGATCGCGGTTGATGGAGGCGATGATGTCGCCGATGGCCTCGGGAGTCGCCCTGGCGCTTTCGAAGATGACCGAAAGGGTGTCGATGCCGGTGGGAACGTGCTCGATCGAGATGCCGTGCTTTTCAAAGAGCGAAAGGATCCGGCGCATAAAGCCGACCTGATTGTTCATGAAGGTCTTTTCGATCAGAAGCACCGAGAAACCGCGTCTGCCTGCAAGCCCGGTCACCGTACGGCCCGAGGCCGAGGGGGGCGCTTCCGCCACGATCATGGTGCCGGGGGCCGAAACGTCGTTGGTATTGCGCACGTTGATGGGGATGCCGAGCTGCTTGACCGGGAAGACGGCGTCCTCCTGCAGGACCTGCGTGCCCATATAGGAAAGCTCGCGCAGCTCGCGATACGTCAGAACGTCGATGCATTTCGCGTCGGGAATGATTTTGGGATCGGCCATCAGAACGCCCGAAACGTCGGTCCAGTTCTCGTAAAGATGCGCTTCGACCCCGCGGGCGATGACCGAACCGGTGATATCCGATCCGCCGCGGGGGAAGGTATTGATGCTTCCGTCGGCAAGCGAACCGTAGAAACCGGGGATCACGGCGTTCCTATGCTTTTCCAGGACCTCGCGCACTCTGGGATAGGTCTTCGCTTCGTCCAGGACGCCCTTGTCGTCAAAGAAAACTAGGTCGGCCGCATCGACGAAATCAAAGCCGAGATAAGCGGACATCAGACGTGCGGAAAGATACTCGCCCCGGCTGATCAGATAGGAGTAAGTCACGCCTTCCGGAGATTCGACCTTTTCCCGGATGAGATCGATTTCTCCGGCGATATCGGTGGAAAGAGCAAGATCGCGTTCGATCCCGGTATACCGGTCGGCGATCACGTCGAACGCGGCGGAACGGTCTTCCGGCGTCTTTGCGTTGTAGCAGCGGATCAGAAGATCCGTGATCTTGATATCGGAGGAAAAGCGCTTTCCGGGGGCGGAAACCACCGCGTAACGCCGCTTCGGATCGGCCTTGATGATGGAGGCGACTTTTTTGAACTGACTTGCGTCCGCGAGAGAGGTGCCGCCGAATTTGACGACCGTGATATTCTGATCCATAAGAATTCCCTGTCTCCTTACTTCTGTATCCGTCGTATCAGTCGAGAACGCGGAAGGCGTTGACGACGGGGTATTTTTTGCGGAACAGATCCATCCTGCGGTGGAAATCGTGATTCTTCATGGGACCCGTCATGAAGGCCGAGGCGGAGATCATATCGAACGCCTCGAAATAGGAAGCGTCCACCGGGACGCTGCTGCGGACGAACCAGCGGGAAACGTGTTCGCTGCCGTCCGAGATCTCTGCGCCGTCCTCCCACAGCGGGGGAAGCGAGGAGGAGGGAGTCCTGACGGCTTCGATCACGTCGCCGGCGACGGCGGAAGCGGTGGGCATCCTGCCCGCGCCGCGGCCGTAAAACATGACGTCCCCCACGGCGTCCGCCCGGAGGATCACGCCATTGAAAACGCCGTTGACGCCGGCAAGGCGGTTGACGCTGGAAACGAAATGCGGCGCCACGAAAGCGTAAACGCGTTCTTCTTCGTCAAGGAGAGCCCGTCCGATCAGCTTGACGCGGCAGCCGATGCTTTCGGCCAGGAGAATATCCTCGTGGCTGACGCCGAGGATCCCTTCGGTTTCGACCGATTCCGGATAGACGTGCTTCCCGAAAGCGAGAGAGGCGAGGATGGAGATCTTGTTTGCCGTATCGCGCCCTTCCACGTCGTTTGCGGGGTTGCGTTCGGCGTATCCGAGATCCTGGGCTTCTCTGAGGCAGACGTCGAATTCGGCGCTGCTTTCAGCCATGGAGGTGAGGATATAATTGGTGGTGCCGTTGAGAATGCCGTACACCTCGCGGAAACGGTTGGCGCCCAGATCCCGGGACATAGGCCCGAGCAGGGGGATCCCGCCGCCGACGCTGGCTTCAAAGAGATACCGCACGCCCGACTGCTTCGCAAGCTTCAGAAGCTCGGCTCCGTGCGCAGCCACTAGATCCTTGTTGGAGGTAACGACGCTCCGCCCTGCGGCCAGGAGCTTTTTTGTGTATTCATAGGCGTAGGTTTTGCCGCCCATGCATTCGCACACGACGCGGATCCCGGGATCCTCCAGAAGGTCCTCAAACCGATGGGTGATCAGGGAGGAAAAGCGGTCTCCGGGAAACTCCCGAAGATCCAGGATCTTTTTCAGATCTACGGGCGTCCCTGCGGCGCGCGTGACGCGGGATTTGTTGTCTTCGAGAAGCGCGGCCACACCGGCGCCCACCGTGCCATACCCCATGATGGCGATTGAGATCATAAAGGAACCGTCCTTTCGTAACGCTGTCAGTTGCCTGCCAGAAGTTCAAACCGGATAACGCCCTGAACGCTGCGGGCGGTTTCGATCACGTCGTTGACCTCCGGGAGATTGCCGGAGACCTGCGCCGAGATGGTGACCGTCGCTTTGCCGTCGACCGGGATGTTCTGATTCAGGGTCAGAATGTTCAGGCCGGTTTCGGTCAGGCAATTCAGAAGATGCGAAAGCACGCCAGGGGTATGGGTCAGTTCTGCATAAAAAGTGGCGATGCGATCCGCTTCCTTGTCAAAGAAAGGACGGATGGCGTCCTTGTATTTGTAGAAGGCGCTGCGCGACAGAAGGGCCATATCGGCCGCTTCGGAGGCGGTGCGGCAGTTTCCCGATTCCAGAAGCCTTTTTGCTTTCAGAACCTTGTGAAAGATCGACGGCATGACCTTGGCGTCGATCAGATAGTATTTCGGCTCGCCAGACAAGAAAACAACCTCCCCATGTGTGAAATCGCAACATGGGGAGATTATACGCTTTTTTTCTGAGAAATACAAGTGTTTTTTTGACGCGGACAAAACTTTCGTCGAAATGATGGATATGCGCCGGAAAAGCCGCCCGGTTTCGTGAAAGATTTGCCTCAGAAGCCGAGCATCGCGGCGCCGATGATGCCGGCGTCGTTGCCGAGGACGGCGGGTTTGATGGCGGTCTGCGGGACGTCCTTGCTGTAACGCTCCTTTTCGATATAAGGCATAAGCAGGTCGATCAGGAACTGGCCTTCCTTCGCGACGCCGCCGCCGAGGCAGAGGACTTCGGGCTGGAAGATGTTGATGATGTTGGTAAGGCCCGTGGCGAGATAGGCGACGTATTCCTTTACGACTTCAGCCGCGACCGGATCCCCGGCGCGCAGACCGTCGAAGGAGGTCTTGCCGTTGACGTCGTCCAGAGTGGGTGCGATCTTCCAAAGGGCGCTTTCGGGATGCTTTTCCATGGCTTCACGGGTCATGCGGATCAGGCCGGTGGCGGAGGAGTAAGCTTCCCAGCAGCCCTTTCTGCCGCAGTTGCACTGGGCGCCGCCGCGAACGATGACCATGTGCCCGAGCTCGCCGCCCGCGCCGTTGAAGCCCGCGACGATATGCTTGTTGACGATCACGCCGCCGCCTACGCCGGTGCCGAGGGTGATCATGATGGCGTTGTCGCATCCGGCGGCCGCGCCGGCGTATGCTTCGCCCAGGGCGGCCACGTCGGCGTCGTTGCCGCAGTAGACCGGGATGGACGTATAGGCTTTGAAGGCTTCGCGTACGTTGGTGTGATCGAACGGGATGTTGCAGGAATAAATGATAACGCCGTTCTTGCCGTCGACCGTGCCGGGCGAGCCGATGCCGATGGCGCTGACGTCCTTCTCAGACAGGCCGTTTTCCCGGATCAGCGCCAGGGAAAGCTCGGCCATGTCGCGAATGATCTCCTCGATTTTCCGGTTGGTCAGCGTGGGGGAGCTCTTTTTTGCCACGATTTTCTTTTCTTCATTGACAAGACCCACGGCGATGTTGGTACCGCCGAGGTCGATTCCGATGGTATACATGACATGGCCTCCGTTCATAACCTTGATTGATTCTGATTCTATCACAGTTTCAAAACGATTGCAAGATGAAATAAGACGCGGAAAGCGGAAATTGAGAGGAGCTGCGGGGAATCAGGGCATCAGATCGAGATAGGACTCTATCCGGTCCAGACGCTTTTTGAGGGTGCGCGGACCGACCCGCTCGTTTTTGTCGTTCTGATGGTTTTCGCAGTAATCGGTGCGCTGAAAAACAAAGGTCAGCTCGGCCGGCATATGGATCCTGTACGGCCTGACCGTTCCCACAAGGCCTGCCGCCCGCACCGCTGCCTCCCGGATCAGAGCCCGCGCCTCGCCGGCAGGCAGGGAAACCGCCCTGTTCCGGCCGACGGCGCGCTTCACCGCGGCGACGGCGATATCGCCGAGAAGGTATTTCGCCTCCTCGCAGACGGCGAAGTCGCCGGTGACGAGCAGCGTGGGGATCCCGAAGACGCCGGCAAAGCCCGCGCCTTGGGCGAGCTCGCCCGAGGGACGGCCGTTGATCTCATAGGAAAACCACTCCCGGGAATTCTGGGTGTGATCCAGAAAGGCGTTGGGCGTGCCGGCCATGGCGTGAAGTCCGACTTCGCCGTAAAAATCGACCTTTCGTTCCCGGATCACGTCCTCCCAGCCGGTTTTGAGCCAGGTGACGCGGGGATCCAGCAGCGAGGGAATGAAATTCGCGCCGCCTCCGTGTCCGTCGACGACGAAGACCTCGTCCAGACCGGCTGCAAACAGCCCGTCCGCCGCGGCGTTGACGTCGGCCATGAGGTTTTCGCAGGCCGTTTTGTATCCGCTTCCCTGATCGAAGATCATGTCGATGGAATCCACGCCGGTGATCCCCTCCAGATCGGTCATCAATAATGCTTTCATATCCTTCTCCCTTTCTTTCCGGGACCGCCGGAAGGCGGGACCCATGTCGTCTTCGCGTTCATCATAGCACAAAGAGAAGGAACGCGCAACGGGAAAAGAAAAAGCTTCCGGGTTGACAGAACCCCCAAAAAAGCGGTATAATCAAAGCGATCCGAAGGCAGGGGGAAGGAGGACCGGGATGAAAAGAATGAAAAAGGAAACGAGGAGCTGGATCTTCCACGCGATCCTGGTTGCGGCGCTTCTCGCGCTGCTGGTGGTGACCGCCGTTCTGCAGGAGGAGAGAATCGTCATCCCCGAGGAAGAAATCGCCGGGGATATCCTCCCGGAGACCGGGACGGAAGGTTGATGAAGAAGACGCCGTGGAAAGGCGGAAAGGATAGAAGATGATCAAAAACGCCGTTTTCGATCTGGGAAACGTCATGGTTTCCTTCAATCCGCGGCAGTATGCCGCAGATCTTGACATCCCGGAGGAGACAAGAGAGGATCTGGTTCACGCCGTGGTCTGGTCGAAGGAGTGGAGCGACTACGACCGGGGCCTGATCCGGAACAAGCGGGAGCTCCTGGAAAAGGAGACCGCGGCGCACCCGGAGCTCATGCGCGAGATCGGACGGTTCCTCGAAAACTGGGAAGAGCTGCTCACCGAAAACAGGGAATCCTCCGCCCTTGTCAGAAAACTGAAGGCGGAGGGCTATAGGGTCTTCCTGCTCTCCAATCTCTCCTACGACGGGAAAAACTACGCGATGCGCTATCCCTTCATGCGGGAATTCGAGGGGACCGTGTTTTCCTGCGACGAGCATAAAAACAAGCCGGAGGCCGGGCTTTACCGCGTTCTCCTCGATCGCTACGATCTGCGGGCGGAGGAGACGGTGTTTTTCGACGATTCGCCGCCGAACGTCGAAGGCGCGAACGCCCTCGGGATCCACGGCATCCTGTTCCGGAACGCGGAGGAAGCCGAAAAGGAGTTCCGCCGCATCGCGGAACGGAGCCGGGGAGCATAAGGGACCTCACAGACAGAAAACGAAGCCGGAAGGATTTGCTCCTTCCGGCTCTCTTTCGTTTGCGGCGGAAAAACGCGCGTCTTTACAAGACCTCGTCGGTATAGTAGGCGTTGGTGTCGGCCTTGAGGCCTGCTTTGTCGATCACGGTCACCCGGAACCACTCGTCCTCTTTTTTGATCTCGAAGGACGCGTCGGTGAGGAAGCCGGTCTCTTCGCCGTACCGGGACATGCACCGGCGGCGGGGCACCGTGACGATCACCCGGTCGGCCGGGGAGCATTCGACGTGAAGCGTGTCCCCTTCCATCCAGAGAGCGCGGACCTCGGGACCCTGGGAGGCGTAGAAGTGTCCGTCGATCAGAGCGCGGGCGACGCTCCGGTAATCCAGAGAGGGCGACCGGATCATGGTAAAGGCGCCGAAGGAGTCGTACATCCGTGTGCCGGGAGTACGGCGGTTGTGGTTGTCGTCGGTGCCGATGACGAAAAGGCGGTCGCCGCGCTTGAGATAATTGTGGTAAAGGTCGGCATTGTACTCGTCATATCCGTCGACGAGGCTGCTGTAGTTCGTGATTTCCATGGCGTTCATCCCCTTGTAGCCAAGGTATTCGCCGAAGTGCTCCTGCGACCAGTGGGGATGATTGTAAGTCACGAAGAAGCCTTTCTCCCGGCAGAGACGGATCGCGTCGTTGATGCACGCCGCGTTGTATTCCCTGGGGTGTTCCGGCTGCTCGGTCATATCCGGATCCAGCGCCAGAAGATTGATGTCGCAGCATCTGGCGTCCAGGAAATCCTCGTGCCAGCGTTCGTCGAAACCCATTTCGAACCCGGTGATCATCAGGAAATCCGGATCGGTCAGATCGTGATGCGGGACCATTTTTTCGTGATCGGTGCAGGCCAGAATGCTGTACCCGCGGGCTTTATAGAGCGCCTTCATCTCCTCCGGACTCAGGGTGCCGTCGGACACGGTGGTATGGGAATGCAGATTCGCCTTGTAAAAACGTCCCTCTGCGGGGAGCAGGTGTTTTTTCATGCCGCGCCTCCTCGTATTCTCGTCGGATCAGAAGAAAGGACCGGAGGACGCGCGAAGGGGTCCTCCGGCTTGCCGTCAGGCAAAGAGATGATTCTGCACGGCGTCCACCGCGCCTTTCAGGTAGGCGGTGAAGTAGGCCTCGCAGGTATAGTGTCCGCCCACCATATCGATCAGATGATCGTTCATGATGCATCCGTCGAAACCCACCTCGTCCAGAGCCTTCAGGACGTTGATGAGGTTATAGTACCCCGCGTCGGGGAAGGTTTCGTTGAATCCGCCGGGAGCGTCGAGAGGCGCGGTGACGTTGCGGACGTGAAGCTTGAAAAGAAGCTTTCTTTCGGCGAGCCAGCGGATGAATTCCTCCACCGTGGCGCCCATCCGGGTTCCGCCCTCCAGCCAGCAGCCCACGCACAGGCAGCAGCCGATATGGGAGCTTCCGGCGATGGTCAGGGCGCGCTTGTATCCCTCGAAGTTGCCGAAGACGCAGCGTGGCACCCCGGCCATGGTGTAGACCGGCGGATCGTCGGGATGGATCCCGATGTAGACGCCGCTCTCCTCGGCCACCGGCACGACCTTTTTGATGAAGTATTCGTAGTTCTCCCAGATCTCCTCTTCGCTGTATTCCCTTCCGTGGGAAAGCGGCCAGTCGAAGTCTCCGAACACACGGGAACGGTTGGGAGCCTGAAGATCCAGACCGCCGGCCGTCGCGCCGCCGCGCACCTCGCGGCGGACGTCGCCGCGCCAGATGCCGTTGCCCATATGCGCGTAGGTGGAATAGTGGATCCCGGCTTTGCCGAGGTTCCGGATATACTGAAGGTATCTTTCGACGTATTCGTCCCGGTCGGGAAGATTCAGGGTGACCGAGGACATGTTGTGAAGCTCGTAGTTTTCCAGCCGGTAGATCCGGAGCCCGCGCTTCCCGAGCTCGTAAGAGAGCTCCTCGTAGCATTCGGCGGTGTGCTCGGGCACCTGTCCGTGGGCGAGCATGACCCATTCGACGCCCAGCTGCTTGAGAAAATCGATTCCCTTTTCGTCGAAGACCAGCTTCCCGTTTTC
Organism: Clostridia bacterium; assembly: GCA_017441705.1. Taxonomy (GTDB): domain Bacteria; phylum Bacillota; class Clostridia; order Oscillospirales; family QAMX01; genus RUG11797. Next base: position 72,798 of record JAFRWU010000056.1, read on the forward strand.
CCGGGTGACGCGGCCTTCCATTTTGGTGCCGACCTGAATGCCGGGTCTGGTGTTGTAATACCCGGGGACGGCTTTCATGGGGATTCTGTCAGACATTGCCGTTCTCCTCGCTTTCCATGGCTTTTTCGGATTCTTTCAGCAGTTCCATGCCTTTTTCTCTGGTGGCGTCCAGCCATTTTTTGCGGACCCAGGGGATCGGTTCGTATCCCTCCATCATGCCGGGAAGGATCAGACCGCCGTCCACGCGCAGCGAAACGCCGGTGATGTAGCCGGCTTCGTCGCTGGCGAGGAAGGCGACGGCCTCGCCGTTGTCGCGCGCGGTCCCGGAACGGTGCAGCGGAATGGAATCGCGGATGAAGGGGATCTTGTTGGGGTCATATTCGGGGCTTTCGGGCCAGGTGGCGCCCGGCGCCACGCAGTTGACGCGGATGTTGTAGGCCGAAAGCTCCAGCGCGATGGATTCGCAGGCGCGCCTGATGGCCGCCTTGAAGCTGCCGTAGACGAAATCGTCGGGGTAAGCCTGCTCGCCGCGGGTGGAGGTGATGAAGATGATGGAGCCCGCGATCTTGTCGTTGACCATATGGCGGGCTGCGGCAGAGGCGCAGAGGATGTAGTTGCGGTAATTGGACTCGTACAGGAACCGGAGATCCGCTTCCGTGACCGCCAGGATCGATACGCGGGAATCGCGTCCGGCGTTGCAGACCATCAGATCGATATGCCCAAGATCCTTATGCGCACGGTTGACGGTTTTGGCGGGAACGTCGATCTCGTTCAGGGAAGCCTGGTAGACGAAGCAGCGGCGCCCCAGCGCTTCGACGGCTTTTTTGGTTTCCATGGCGCCTTCCAGGCGGGTGTTGTAGGTGATGGCCACGTCGTATCCCTTTTCCGCGAGAACGATGGCGATACCCTGGCCGATGTTGTGGCTGCCGCCGGTGACGAGTGCTGTTTTGGACATGATGGGATCTCCTGCTTTCCTACGGTATTCGAAGGACGAAAGGCCGCGCCCCGCGTTCTTCGTTTCAAGCGCCTTCAAGGTATCACGGAAGATAAGGGATGTCAAGTCCTCAATTGTAAAAAAATCGTGAAGACGCGGCGAAGAGGCGGGAACCAAAGACGCGGAAAATCGTCTGAAAATAACGGAATCTGAATAAATAAACAAAAAACACGCGCTGATTTCAAGCGTGGCGTACCGCGCTTCGGAGATGACCGGATCCGATAAAAACCACGGCGGCACAATTGACTTCACAGGCGGTTTGGTATATAATAAAAAATAAAGATAAAATAAACGTATACAAATCAGGAGCACGATATATAAGGGGGATGTGTTCGATATGGGTGAACACGGGATCCGCGAGGAAAAAAAGGGCATGAATAAAGGCCTGAAGATCGGGATCATCGTCGGCGCGGTCGTACTCGCCGCTGCGGCCGCCGCGCTGGGCGGCTTTTCCTGGTATGCAAACAAAACGGTCACAGAGTACGACGCGATCTATCCGGGCGTGGAAGCGGCGGGAGTCGATCTTTCGGGGATGAGCCGCGAGGAAGCGCTGGATGCAATCAGGACGAAAAGCGCCGCCGATTTCGGAGACAAGGAGTTCGTCCTGGTTTACGGGGACATCCGGCTCCCCGTCACCGCCGGGGAAGCGGGCATTTCCTACGATGCGGACGCCATGGTTGACGCCGCCGCCGCCGTGGGAAGAGAGGGCCTGTTCCTGAGAAGCTTCGCGCGGCTGAAGGATAAAAAAGCCGCCGACTCCATAGAATCGGTGATCACCCGCTCTGCCGATATCGTGGAACCGAAGGTCGCGCAGTTTGCCTCGCTCGTGAACACCGATGCGGTCGACCCCGGTTACGTGATCGGAAGGACTGCCATTCGCGTGGACAAAGGCGTGGAGGGCCGCGTCCTGGATGAAGATACGCTGAAAAAAGACCTGACGGACAGGATCGAATCGCTCGCCTTCGGCGACGTGGAGGCTTCTACCCGCCCCACTGCGCAGGGCACCCTGGATCTCCAGGCGATCTATGACGAACTCTACTGCGAACCGACCGAATCCAGGATCCTCTACGTGCCGCTGGATTGGACCGAAGAGACCGCCGACCGGTATTCCGAGGAGGATCTTGCCAACTACAAGGGCCTGCATAAATACTTCGTGACGAAGGGGAGTGCGGGCAAAAGCATCGATATAGCCGCCGCCAAGGCGCTTCTGGAAGGAAGCGACGACCGCTACTGCGATATCCCGATCATCATCACCGAACCTCAGGACACCACCCAGGAGATCGAATCGATGCTTTTCCGGGACGTGCTTTCCACCTGGACCACAAAGCTGAACACCGGCGAGGTCAACCGTACCCACAACATCGATCTGGCATCAAGGGCGATCGACGGCACCGTCGTTTGTCCGACGGACGTTTTCTCCTACAATCAGACCGTCGGTCCGCGTACCGGGAGCCGCGGATACCGCGACGCCAAGATTTTTGTACAGGGAGAGATTGTCGACGGCACCGGCGGAGGCATCTGCCAGCTTTCCAGCACGCTCTACATCGCGACCCTTCTCGCCAATCTCCAACCCACCGAACGCTATCCGCACCGCTTTGCGGTATCCTATACCGCGCTCGGTCAGGACGCCACGGTCGCGTGGAATTCGCTGGACTACAAATTCAAAAATACCTCCAACTGGCCGATCCGCATCGAGGTCTCCCGTTCGGGAGGCAAGCTGACGGTGACGATTCGCGGCACCAAGGAGGATGATTACGAATACAAGCTTTCCTCCACGCAGACCGGTACCATCAATTACAACAAGCGCACCGTATATCTCCAGGTCGGCAGCGCCGCGGCCAATGAAAAAGGCCTGACCAGGGTGGGACAGAAGAAAACCGAGGGAGGCATCACCGGATACACCAGCACCACCAAGCTGATCAAATACCTGAACGGCGAGAAGATTTCCGAAACCTTCGTCAACAATTCCACGTACAAGACGCAGGATCAGATCGTCTATATTGCAGCTTATCTGGATTCTGCCGGAAAGCCCATCAAGGACGCAAAGGGGAATCTGGTAGACAAGAGCAAACCGGCCGAAACGGAGAAGCCGGCGGAGTCCGAGAAGCCCGCGGAGTCCGAGAAGCCCGCGGAGTCCGAGAAGCCCAAGGACACCGGGAAACCCGCGGAGTCCGAGAAGCCCAAGGACACCGGGAAACCCGCGGAGTCCGAGAAGCCCAAGGACACCGGGAAGCCGGCGGAGTCCGAGAAGCCCGCGGACACCGGGAAACCCGCGGAGTCCGAAAAGCCCGAGGAAGAGGAAACGTCCTCCGAAGGCGATTGATGCGGGCACGGACCGGGCAAAATTTCAAAAAGCGACGTTTTCAGAACAGAGCCCGCCGGGAAGGGGATCCTTCCAGGCGGGCTTTTCCGCCGGGAAAACGGGGCGGCGGGGCGAAAAAACGGTTGCAGAAGCGTGCCGACTGTGGTATATTGCAGATAGAGGGGGAATGGAAGATGTATTATCTGACGGCGGACGGCGGCGGCACCAAGCTGATCGTCATCCTTTACGATGAAAGCTTCCGCGTCCTCTCGGAGGGCAGAGCGGGCGGGACCAACGAAAACTTCCGGTCCCGCGCGGACATCCGCGCCGATATGCGGAAGGCCGTCCGGGAATGCCTGGGAGAAAGAAAGCTCACGCTGGAAGCGGCGGACGCCCTGATCGTAGGACCCGCCGACGTCTTTGAGGAAGAGCTGCGGACGCTTGCGGAGGTCAAAACCTTCCATCGCATGCACGAGGGAGAGGCAGCGCTTCTGGCGGGGACCGGCGAACGCTTCGGCCTTCTGGCTCTGGCGGGGACAGGCGCGTCCTGCTTCCTCCTGCAGCCGGGGCTCCGGACCGGCGTGGGCGGCTGGGGCTCGGTGCTCGGCGACGAGGGAGGCGGCTTCGACGTGGGGATGCGGACCCTGCGCGCCGCGATCTACGCCGAAGACGGCCGGGGAGAGGACACGATGATCCTTCCCATGCTGAAAGAGGAGTGGCACCTGAAAGAGCTCTGGGATATGGTGGCTCCGGTCTATCACTCCCCGGATCAGCGGCGGCTTGTGGCGTCTGCCGCCCGGATCACCGCGCGGGCGGCCGAAGCGGGAGACCCCGTCGCTCTTTCGATCTACCGGGACGCGGGGCGCGAGATCTTCCGCGCCGCAGACGCAGTTCTGAAAAGACTCGACGCCCCGTTCGTGGGAAACGTCGTGACCAGCGGAGGCGTCTGGAAGGGACACCCCGTGATGAGAGAGGAGTTTACGAGGCTTCTCGGGGAGCACTGGCCGGGGATCCCGGTCAGGACGCCGGTCCTTGACCCCTGTGCGGGCGGAGCCGTCTGGCGTGCCGTCGAACGCGGCGTTCCGCGCGGGGAATACTGGCCGGCGATCACAGAGAATTTCCGGGCTTACCGGTATTGAGAAAGGATTTTGCCATGAACGCCATCGATCGGTATTTTGCCGTCTGTCATGAAACGGCGGAAAAGGTTCTGACCTCGCAGAGAGACGCCCTGGAAAAAGCGGCGGAGGCCGTCGCCGACGCCACGCAGAACAAAAAAAGCGTCTTTGCCTTCGGCGCAAGCCATGCCGGCCTCATCACACAGGAGCTTTTTTACCGCACCGGAGGGCTTGTGACGATCAATCCCATCCGCGCGCCGGGGATGATGCTGGATATGACGCCCATCACCGGCACCAGCAAGCTGGAAAGGCTGGAGGGGTACGGGAAACTGATCCTGGAGGGGGAAAAGATCGGGGAGGGAGATCTTCTGATCCTCCATTCCGTCTCGGGCCGCAACGCCGTGGCGATCGATATGGCGGCGGAGGCGAAGAGACGGGGCGTAAAGATCGTCGCCCTGACCAATATGAATACCTCCTCGGCGGTTGCGTCGAGGCATTCCAGCGGCAAAAAGCTCTATGATTTCGCCGATATCCTGATCGACAACTGCGGCGAGAAGGGCGACGCTTCGCTGACGCTTCCCGGTCTTCCGGAAAAGGCGGGACCCACCTCCACGGTGGTGGGAGCTCTGATCCTGAACGCCGTCGCCGTGCGGGCCATGGAACTGCTTCTGGAGCGGGGGATCGAACCGCCGGTCTTTGTCAGCGCCAATCTGGACGGCGGGGACGAGCACAACGCACGCATTCTCGAGGAATACCGGGATCACATTTTCTATATGTAAAGAGACGCGGGACGGCCGCCGGAAGACGGTGCGCAGGAGGACGGCGTGCAGTTGTTTTTTCGGGCGGAAGATGATATAATGACAGAAAGAAAAGACGGGCTCTTTTCGGCTTTTCTGTGGGAAAGAAGAGAAGGAATGGAAAGAAAACGCAGCTTTTCGGATTATGCGCTCTGCTTCGTGTCGAGCATGGCGCTTCATCTCCACTGGCTTTTGCCGGCGGTCCTTTTGACGGCGGCGCATTTTGTATTCGGGATCCCGATCCTCTGGGCGGCCGGCGCCTTTCTGCTTTTCCTTTTGACGATCCTTTTCCGGACTCTCGTGATCGGATGGGCGGCCGGATGCCGCCAGACCGCGTGTCAGGAAAAACAGAACCGCAATCCCTATTCCGCCGGCCCCTACCGGCCGCTGACGGCGCGCGCGCCGGCCGGACGGGAGGAATCGGAGATATGACCGGATCCGGCCGATCGCATGAAACGCAACTCATAATAATCTGAGAAAAGGAGAAAAGACATGGGACTGATCAAAGCAGGGATCGGAGCATTGGGAGGCGTACTGGCCGACCAGTGGAAAGAATTCTTCTATTGTGAAGCGATGGACAAGAGCGTGATGGTGACGAAGGGAAAGAAGCGGATCACGTCGCGGTCGTCGAACACGTCGGGGAACGACAACATCATCTCGAACGGATCGGGGATCGCGGTAGCGGACGGACAG
>JAFRWU010000009.1 GCA_017441705.1 Clostridia bacterium
ATGAAATTCTGCATGGTCTGCGGCGCAAGACTTGCGGAAACGCCTCCCGCCGGCGAATCCGCACCGGCTGCGGAACCTGCTCCGGCTGACGTACCGCTGGTATGCCCCAAGTGCGGAGCCGCCGCGGAACCCGGTATGAAATTCTGTATGACCTGCGGATCGAAGCTTGTGCCCGCCGCTCCGGCCGAAGAACCCGCTCCGGCCGTGGAACCGGCTCCGGAAGAAGCTCCTCCTGAAGCTCCCGCGGCGATCACTTGTCCCGGGTGCGGCGCTGCAAACGATCCGGGCAACAAGTTCTGTCTGAAATGCGGACATCCGCTTGCTCAGGCGCCTTCGGCAGCACCTGCTTCCGAACCCGCCCCCGCTCCTGCCGCAGGTCCCGTGATCTGCCCGAAATGCGGAGCGCAGAATGCACCGGAATTCAAATTCTGCCTGAAGTGCGGCACCATGCTTCACTGAAAAAACCTTACGAATGAAAAGACCGGAGAAGCGAAAGCCTCTCCGGTCTTTTTTTCTATTTTTCCGCAAGCCTTCCTGAGTAAAAGTCTCCCCTGCCGCCGCCGGCCGCTCCCTGCGAACGGAGCTTTTCCTGCAGAGAATTCAAATCGGTTTTTGACAACGGATGTTTTGCAAGGACGTAGAATTCACCGTTATTCAGATATACCGACACGCCTTCCTCTTCACAAAGCCGTTTTGCGATTTCGCGAAGCATCCCGGGTTTACAGTTCAGACTCGTTTCCACGTGTTTGCTGCCGCCGGAAAGAAGCTTTTCCGCATAAAACCGCGCAAGCTCTTTTTCAAGACGGCCGATCTCTGTTTTGCTCTCTCTTTCCTCTTCCAGTCTTTTCCGGATCACGGCAGGTAGTTTTTCGGCCGAAGTTGAAAAAGAGCCGGCGGCTTCGGATAAAAGACGCGTTTCCTCAGAGGATCTGTCAAGCGCTTTTCTGCCGCAAAGGAAAAAAAGCCTCGTTCCGCCGCGGATACGCATAGACGAAAAAATCCTGAGCAGGCCGATTTCGCCGGAAGCCTTCACGTGCGTTCCGCAGCAGGCGCAAAGATCGGCGTCTCTTATCGAGACCACGCGGATCGCATCTTCGGTTTCCGGCATTTTCCGGAGCGCAAGCGACGACAGTTCTTCCCGCGCCGGATACCGGATCGAAACGGGCTGGTTCAGGCGGATCAGACGATTTGTTTCCTTTTCGAGCGCCTCGATTTCAGACGCGGCAAGCTCACGGTCAAAGTCCGCCGTCGCATAATCGCTTCCGATGTGAAATCCCACGTTGCGGACGCCGAAAAGACGCAGCGCAGTTCCGGACAGGATGTGCTCTCCCGAATGGACCTCGACGTCGTCCCGCCGTTTCGAAGGGTCGACAGACAATACGACCTCTTCTCCTTCCCGGAATACGCCGGCCGTCTTCAGCCAGATCAGGCCGTCCTTTTCGAAGACTCCCGCAACCGTGCAGCCGCCGATCCTTCCCGTATCCGGATCCTGTCCGCCTCCGCCGGGGAAAAAGCAGGTGCGGTCGGTCAAAACAAGCATGCCTTCCCCGTCGGGAAGGCATGCCGTTATCCTGGCGGTCAGCTCGGTCTGATACGGTTCGGAATCATAGACGCGGACCTGTTCAGACATGGTATTCACCGAGACGGCGCGCAGCAAGGAAATTCTTGATGCGGGTGTGCGGATCGAGAAGCTCGGAAAGAGAATGATCGTGGTTCAGGGAATTGATGATGTACGCGATGTATTTGGACATATCGACTTCACAGAACCACTTTCTTTCGCGCAAAGCGTCGGGACGATAAACCAGGTTGGTGCAGAAGATCCTGTCGAAGAGCCCTTCGGCGTAAGCCTGATCGATGGTATCGAGTCCTGCGGTAAAGAGGCCGAAGCTCGCGCACACGAAGATGCGCTTTGCCTTGCGCGCCTTCAGCTGCTTCATGATGTCCAGCACGGAGTCGCCGGAGGAGATCATATCGTCGACGATGAACACGTCGCGTCCTTCGACGCTGTCGCCGAGGAACTCATGACTCAGAATCGGGTTGCGGCCGTTGATCACCGTGGCGTAGTCGCGCCGCTTGTAGAACATACCGAGCGGAACGCCGAGAGATTCGGAATAGAAAATACAGCGGCTCATACCGCCCTCGTCGGGCGATATGATCATCGTATCGTTTTTGGAGAAGGTGATATTCTCCGTGTGATTGACGATAGCCTTGATCATCTGGTACGTGGTCTTGAAGTTTTCAAAACCGTGAAGCGGGATGGCGTTCGATACGCGGGAGTCGTGCGCGTCGAAGGTCAGGATGTTGTCGACGCCCAGGGCGACCAGCTCCTGCAGCATGATCGCGCAGTCCAGAGATTCGCGGGCGGTCCGGCGATGCTGCCTGCCTTCGTACAGCATAGGCATGATCACGTTGGTCCTGCGCGCTTTGCCTTCAATGGCGCCGATCAGACGCTTCAGATCCTGAAAATGCTCGTCGGGGCTCATGGCGCGGTCTACCCCGTACATGCTGTAGTGCACGCCGTAATTGAACACGTCGGTTATGATAAAGATATCGCGTCCGCGTACCGATTCTTCCACGATCGCCTTTCCTTCACCGGTGCCGAATCGCGGGCAGCGATGCTTGATGCGGTAGTCGCGTTTGCAGTAATCGGTGAAGGCTTCCGCGTTGGGGGTAAAGCCCTGCTCGAACAAGGCTTTCCTTCCCTCATAGAGATAGTTGTTGACCTTTTCCGTCAGCTCTTCGCAGCCGCGCATGCCGATGATTCCAAGGTCGCCCACCGGAGGGGTATAGATCTTGTCCAGTTCGATTCTCTCGCTCATTCCTTCGTACCTCCGCTCAGTAAGTATATATGACGGCGCGATCGCCTTACGATACGCTTTTGATACCGCTGATTTTCTCGCCGTAAATCCGCATCATTTCCGCGGCGTCCTCCGCCTGTGTCCCCGAGGACTCGCAGATGATCGTGGGCTCGTACCCTCTCCCGGCGAGGACCTCCGCCAACGGCTCGAAACTCGGACCGAATACTTCGTCCCGAAAAGTCAGATGACGTATTTCGCCGCCTTTTCCGTACTGGATTTTTGAAAAATGCGCATGGAAACGACGGGTTCTTTCGTGACCGATGGCGTTCTCCATGATATCGAAGACCTTTTCAAAATCTTCCTTTGCGGCAAGCGACCCCATCGTCCTTGCGTTCAGATGACCGAAATCCACGCATGGGATCAGTCTTTCGTCAAGCAGACACATATCCAGGACTTCTTCCAGGGTCCCCACCTGGTTGATCTTTCCCATAACCTCCGGACAGAGAGCGACGTCGCTGAAACCTGCGGCGTCCATCTCGCGAATGACGTATGACAGAGTGTCCTTCGAGCGGGCAAGAGCTTCGTCCCGCGTGGATTTTCCGAGTCCGCCCGGATGAAATACGATGCGGTCCGCGCCCATCCATCGAGCGGCCTCGCCGCATTGAAGGAAGTATTTCAGGCTGCCGAGCCTTTTGGACTCCTCCTCGCCCGACATGGAAATATAATAAGGCGCATGGATCGATAATCTGACGCCGAAGCGCCTTGCGTTTTCACCGATCGATCTTGCGCCCTGTTCTTTGACCGTTACGCCGTTTCCGCATTGATACTCGTATGCGTTGAGACCCATATCGCTGAGGAATTTCGGCGCATCTTTGGAGGACTTGTAGCCGGCGGCAGAGAAGCTGTCCGCGTTTCCCGCCGGGCCGAAGGCAATGCTCATGTTCCCGTTCCTCCCGATCCTCCGATTTCGTTTTTATTATAGCATGGATTTTCGTCCGTGACAAGAACAATTCCGACAAATTCAACGGGGGATTTCAGGCTCTGTTTCTGGATTGTATTCAAAAAGCTTTTGTGATATACTTGTTTTGTCTCTTCATCTCTCCTTTGAAAGGAGTCAGCGTCATGGTTTTCTGGGGTTATTTCCTGACTTATGCGTACGTGTTCTTCCTGATCGGTCTTTCCACTCTTCTGAAATATGCTTTTCATGCAAAAGGCGAAACGACGCGCAAGGTCGTCCATATCGGATGCGGCTTTGCCTGGTTCATCATGGCCTGGTTCTTCGGCCCGTCCTGGCATCTTTTGATCCCGCCGCTGACTTTTATCGTTTTGAATTTTATATCTTACAAAAAGGGAACCTTTTCCGCCATGGAACGTTCCGACAACCCCTCTCCCGGCACCGTGTATTATCCGGTCAGTATGACGGTCATGTCCGCGTTTACGGTGTTTGCAGACAGACGTTTCCTTCTGCTCTACGGGATCGCGCTCCTGAGTCTTTCGCTCGGCGACGGCTTTGCCCCGATCTTCGGTTCGATCCGGAAAGGCAATAAACCGCTTTACGGCGGGAAGAGTCTTTACGGGACCCTGTCCGTGTTCGTGTTTTCCATGCTGACTTCGGTTCTTCTCCTGCTCTTCCCGTTCCCTGAGCCTTTTTATACGCCCTCGCTCCCCATGATCCTGGTCGCAAGCTTCGTCGGCGCGACGGCGTCCGCTCTTTTGGAGCTGTTCAGCAAAAAGGGATTGGATAACATCTTTATGCCTCTCGGTATGAGTGTGGCGCTTTATTTGATCCTTCTGCTTGCTTGACTTCCTGGACCGGAAGGCGCCCCGCAGGATATGATAAGGAAGGAGACGCATTCTCGTGAGAGAGATCGCGATACGGATCGCGCTGGCGATCCTGGCGGCGAGCGCGCTTGCGCTTTTTGCCCTTTTGAAAAAATCGCTGACAAAGCCCGCGCTTCTTCTGGCCTGGATCTCGGCGATCGTGATCGGATATTCGGGCGGAGTCGGAGGCTTTCTGATTCTTTGCGCCGTTTTCCTGTTTACCATACTTGCCGACAAGATCGGCCGGACCCGCGCCGAACGCCAAAAGAGCGAATGCCGGAAACTCGTACAGATCGTCGCGAACGTGGGAACGGGTTCCGTTTTGATCCTGCTCCTCTCCCTCACTGGTCATGCCGGAACGGGCTTTTTCCTTTATGCGGCGTCAATGGCCGCCTCCTTGTCCGACAGCATGGCTTCGGGGATCGGAGTGCTTCAAAAGAGAGATCCGGTCTCGGTCGTGACCTGGAAAAGGATCCCCCGCGGAAGATCCGGAGGCGTTTCCGCGACAGGACTCGCGGCGTCTTTGCTAGGCAGCATGATCGTCGCCGCGCTTTACGCAGCCTTTTCCGGGAATCTCCCTGCGGCGCTTTTCGTATGCGCAGCCGGATTCCTCGGCGCTTTGGCGGATTCCTTCTACGGCGCGTTGCTGCAGGGGAAATACGTCTGTTCGGTGAACGGCGCGTATACCGAGAAAAGATTCTGCCATGGAAAAGAAGCGCGTCTGACAGGCGGATTCCGCGTGATCGACAACAATGCGGTCAATCTCATGAACAATATGACTGCGGCTTTGATCGCCGCTCTCTTTCTTTTGACGGGTCTTGTCTGAACGGAAGGTTTTGGAGGAGATATGAAAAAACAAAGGATGCTCAGGGGATACGGTGAAATTTTTTGCTGTGTTCTTCTGATCGCTGCGCTTTTTGCAGGATGCGCCCTTCCGGGCTTGTCACCGGACAGACGGCGGCACCCGTCCCCGATTTTGACCGAAAGCGAAACGGAAACCGCGGACACAGAGCCTGCGGAAACCGTACCGGCGGAACCGGTTGTTCGGTACGCCCCCGTCGGGAAAGACGTTTTTTTCGCATCGGTTTATGAAGGACCGTCGGGAACCGTCCTGATCGTTCTTGAACCCGGCGATGAGGATGAATCCGATACCGGATCGTCTTTCGTCCGGCGCACGTCCCGTACGCTGCTGATCTACGATCCCCTTTGGGGCAGATGCACGGGGATGCTCGCTCTTCCCTTTTCCGCGACGCTTTCCGATCACATTTATGAAGACGGAACGTTTTCCATTACCGATACCGACAGCAGCGGCGGTTCCGTATGCAGCTTTTATGATGCTATTGGCCGGAAAAAAGGATCGTTTTCCTTTGACGACGCTTCGTCTTTCTTCGTCAGCTCAGACAAACGAAGCGCTTACTTTGCGGCTCGCCATCTGATGCGCAAGGATCTGGCCACGGGAAACATCGAGATGGTCCCGCTTCCCGCTTCCATGCAGGTATCCGATATCCGGGAAATGCTGCCGGACAGTGATCGCCTTCTTCTTACGCTGTTCACAGAACCGTACGGTTCTGACACCTGCACCGGATTGTTCGATCCGGATACCGGAGAATTCGTTCTACTGCAAAGAGAGTATTTCTCCTGGGACGGCAGGACCGATCAGGGCGTCGTCACCTGCGCAGATCCGAAGGGAGGCACGGCCTTCCTTTTCTGGGACGGGAAAGGCCTGCAAAAGCTTTCCGCCCCGCCGAATACCACCTGGGGAGAGGCAAGCATAGACGGCGGTTTTTGCGTGTTCCATACGGAAGGGACGGACGATCTTCTCTATTCCCCGTCAGGAAACGCTTTTGCGCGGCTCTCCGCATCGGAGGACCTGGCTTCCGGGGTTTATTATCTCGCGGAATATGACGCGTTCTTTTTCCTGGAAAGAAATCAAAACGGGAAACTCGTCCCGACTTTGATCCGAAACGAGTTTCTTTCCTATACCGAAAGGACCGCTCCGCTTGACGAATCCCGGCCGCAGCTCGTGGACGAGACGGTCCTTGACGCGTACGCGGAGAGCGGTAAGGATACCGCGCTCGCGCCGGAGCTCGCTTCCTGCCGTGTGAAGGCCGATCTCCTCGAAGCGAAATTCGGCTTCCGGGTCCTTCTCTCCGACGAGTGCGCCCTTCTCAGTCAAAATGCGGGCTTTCGTGTACATCCTTCCAGCGAATGGCCGAGAGACGAAGAAATCGAATCCATAGAGAAATCTCTCAGCGTGATGGATCGCCTTTTTTCCGTTTATCCGGACGGGTTCTTCAAGCATTTTCAGAAAGGCGCGGACAACGGCCTGCTTTTCATGTTGACCGGAAAGATCGAAAGCACTTACAACGTGATCGCATACGAGCGGTTGGAACCGGTATCCCGGATGTACGAGATCGTCTTTGATATGTCCTATCTTTACGATCTTGAATGTACGCTGATTCATGAACTCTGGCATGCCATTGAAGACAGCACGTCGGATCAATTCCCCTACGATGCGTGGAACGCCGTCGCTCCGCCCGGATTCTCCTATCAACAGGCGTATGAAAACGCCGTGCCGATCGAAGGATGGACGCTCTATCACAGCGATCCCGAAGATATCTATTTCGTGGACGAGTACAGCAAGACTTTTGCCAAAGAGGATCGCGCGCGGATCATCGAGTATTTTTTCGGTCGCGAGACACTTCGTTCCGATCTCCTGGAGGCCCCGCATCTCGTCGAAAAATACAGGATCCTGATCGAGCATATCCGACGCACGTTCGACACGGAGCAGTGGCCGGAGAGAACGGCCTGGGAAATCCTTCCGTAAAGAAAAAAACAGACGGCAAAGCGCGCGCCGGTTTCGGCGCGCGCTTTGCCGTCATGCCGGAAAGACCGGGAAGCGCGATTCGTTTATTCTTTTTCTTTGCGGATCAGATCGAACCCGCTGAAGCCCCCTCCTGTGATGGAAAAATCCGAGCAGGAAGACTTGAAATCCCAGGAAGAGATCGATCCGGCGTAGTACGAGGATCCGTCCATAGTATAGACGGTGACGCCGATCGAGAAATCGTTGCGGTCGCTTCCTTCCGGAATCGGGAAGCTGACGTAGACGACGTCTCCTTTTTCATAAGGGGATCCGTTCGCATTTTCACATCCCATCGACGATTCCACACTCCCAAAGAGCTTGTAAGAAGTGAAATCCATGCTGATGCTTTTGATGGGGTCGGAGGAATCATTTGTGATCGTAAAGATAAGATCGCTGATATCCTTGTCGGTCCCGGCTACTTTTTTCGCATAAGCTTCCAGCTTGTTCTGAGCGTACAGATACCCGACGTTGCTTTCAAGCAGCGTTTTCTTTTCCAGAGCGGCCCTTCTTGAAAGAGCGGCGGAGGCCGCCTGAGAGACCTTCGGATCCGGATCCTCCGCAAGGATAATCAGATAAGGGGTCGCGCCGTCGGACAGCTTGTCGAGCGCTTCCACGTCCACCGTGTCAAGCTTTCCCGCCTTCCACGTATCGATATTGTATTTGGCGATCCAGGCGTCGGGCGAAGAATAAATGAAAACCAGGAACATCAGGATTCCCGTAACGATGGTGGCGCCGACCACGTTGAACCGCAGCGCAAACTGACGGATCAGGATGTAGATGAAAGCGATCCCGATAAAGATCATGAACCACATGGTGCTGACGCGAAGATAGGTCATACCGAAGATCCGGATATAGAGCACCATTTTGCTGGCGGCGGAAATCATAAGACCGATCGTCAGAAGAGAAAAGATCGAGGCGAATATCGCCCAGGAAAGCGGCCTCTTTCCGTTTTCGTCATGCCGGATGAAGATGCTTCCGACGGCAATGAACGACAGATTGATCAGCGCCACGACCAGAAGCTCAAAGAATCCGCTTCGCGCGTATCCGGATACCGTGAAGCCTTCCGGCAGATGCTGACGGAACGCAGAGAAATAATATCCGATGTGCAGACCGAGATAGACGATGTACAGCAGGATCACAGGCGTCATGGCCGAGCAGGCGATCACGGGATTGACGATGCGGACCGCTTCCGCCGCACGGTGCTTGGATTCCTGACTGATGACGCCCGCAAGCTTCCCCTTTCTGTTCGCGTACAGAACCGCAAACAGGTACATGGAAACGGGAATCGAAGCAACGAAGGTAATGAGATCAATGATGAAGTATTCCTTCAGGAAATCGCCGATCTGTTTCGTCAGATCCTTGAAGAGCAGATCTCCCGAAAGGAGAAGGATAACGACGAGCGTCGGAATGATTGCGGCGGCAAGGCCGATCAGCACCGAGCCGAAGGCGCCGGCATGCTTTTTCTCACGCTTGCGGAAAAGCGCGCCGAACAGAGTGACGTAATTGCCGAAGGGCATGATCAGAAAAGCCGTAAGCGAATCGGCAAAGGACGAACCGTCGAGCCGGCCGGCTTCCCGGTTTCCGAAGAGGATGAAGATCCAGTAAAGGATCAAAACGACTATCAGCACCAGAGAGGTGATTTTCATGCCGACGCCGGTGGTGAAACCGAATGTTCCTCCGAGAAGCAGGATCAATACGGGAAGCAGGATCGCCTCTCCCCAATTGATTTTTCGCCCGGCAGAGTCTTTCTGCGTGACCGCGCGGTAAATGAAGACAGCCGACACGAAGACGACGGTCAGGATCGTCATCCCGAAACCCATGTCCCCCGGCCCGCCGGCCGTGATTCCTTTCAGAAAGAAAAATCCGAAAAAGACGCACAGAAAACCGTACAGAAGATCGATCGCATCGTAACGTGAAGCGGCAACGGCTTTTTTCTCCATCGTCGTTTCCTGCATAAAAAACACCTCCGTCTGGCGACAAATGCCTGATGACGGAGGTATCATACCACGGATATCATCGATTGTCAAGCACAAATTATCGCAATGCGATAAAAAATTATTTTATCGTTCGGAGATCCTTCTTCCCTCCAGATAGAATCGTTTATCCTCGGCCCGGCCGAGGGAAAAAGTCTTTCGCGGAAGAACGCCGATTTTTTCCACGGTCGGGAACAGCATACCGCGATCGAGACCCGGCAGCAGAACGCCCGTCCCCCTTCCGGATTTTGAAAGAACGCGGAGCGTATCCTCGTCGTGAATATAGTCGACTTTCCAACCGGTGCGGTCGAGAAACTCCTGCAGAACGGCGACAGGCAGTATATCGCGGTCGCTGCGGATCAGAAGGGAGGTTTCATGATTTTCATCCAAAAGAGCAAAACGGTATTCGTATTCACCGTTCGACGCTTCGGCGTGTTTTTGTATTTCCGAAATACTCGCCGATACGATCCTGTGGATGGGCTCGAAAGGCATGGCTTCATCCTGGCACGACACCAGCTCCACAAGGGCGTACCGGGAAAGCGCGAGCTCTCTTTCGCTTGCCGAAGGATCCTTTTTCTTCATTTCGTATAAAGCTTTTGCGGCTGCAAGAGAATGATTTCCGTCTCCGACGGCGAGAAAAGATCCTTCCAGCAGGCGATCGAGCGTATTCATGATTTCCCCCGCCTGCTCTCCGGGGATCACGGTTCCCCGGATCCTGTGTCCGCAGACGGGAAGCCTGAAATCGTAAAGCGGTACGGCTCCGATGCGTGCAAGAGTCTTATCCGCCGCTTCCTGCAAAAGGAAGAGCGGATCGTTATACAGTACCAGTATATGCGGCAACTCGACAGACGCCGTTTCTCTGATGCGGATACGGGGCGGCAGACGGGAGGGAACGGTTTCTTCGGTGGCGCGGATCGCGGCCTTTTTGTCAGGATCGAAATCGTATTTCTCCAGATCGATCGCGCCGAGAAGACCGCGGCGGAAAAGGCCTGTGGACTGTTCGCGCTCGATACGGATCAGAGAATTCTTTATCTCGCGGAAACAGCCGTTTTCCAGATAGCTTTTCATATAATGGGATATCCGGCGGAGAGCTTCCTCTTCGCGCGCGGTCCCCAGATACGCTTCCGGCAGTACGAGATCCAGCGTCGAGGGGCGGCTGCCGGCCGCTTCTTTCAGGGAATCCCAGAATTCCGGTTCGGAGGTATGCTGATCCACCGGCGGCACGCACCATTCCGGAAGGTATTCCTCTTTCGGTACAAGGATATCCGCGGGATAAAACCCGGATGCATTTTTGACGTACGGCATAGAATTTCATCCTTCCCCGGCAGGCGGTCCGAGCGACGCACGGTTTTCCTTCCTGCACATTCCGCGGCATGCCGGCCTTTGCCGGCTTCATCCGGGATCGCGCCATGTCCGGCCGGAAATATTATAAACCATTCTTCGCCTTTTTTCAATGCCGCCACTTGATTTTTCGGGTAAGCTGTGTTAGAATTGACAGGCAACGAAAAAATAAAAGAAAAGGAGTATGCGTTTATGCCACTCGTAACCTCTGCCGAAATGTTCAAAAAAGCATATGACGGCGGCTATGCCATCGGCGCTTTCAACGTTAACAATATGGAGATCGTCCAGGGAATCACCGAAGCCTGCCAGGAAGAAAAAGCTCCCGTCATTCTTCAGGTGTCCAAAGGCGCCCGCGCTTATGCCAATCATAACTATCTTGTTAAACTCGTGGAAGCGGCGGTTATCTGCTGCCCGGATATTCCGATCGTTCTTCACCTGGATCACGGCCCTGATTTTGAAACCTGCAAGGCCTGCATCGACGGCGGCTTCACCTCCGTGATGATCGACGGCTCCGCCCACTCCTTTGAAGAGAATATCGAAGTAACCCGCAAGGTCGTTGAATACGCTCACGCTCACGGCGTCGTGGTCGAAGGCGAGCTCGGAACCCTGGCCGGCATCGAAGACGAGGTCAGCCATGCCGTCGGTTCCTACACCCGCCCCGAAGAGGTGGAAGAATTCGTTTCCAAGACCGGCGTCGATTCCCTTGCCATCGCCATCGGCACCTCGCACGGCGCGTATAAATTCAAGCCCGAGCAGTGCACCGTCAATGAAAACGGCATCCTTGTTCCGCCTCCGCTCCGCTTTGACATCCTCAAGGAAGTATCCCGCCGTCTCCCCGGCTTCCCGATCGTCCTTCACGGCTCCTCTTCGGTTCCGCAGGACTACGTCAAGATGGTCAACGACAACGGCGGCAAGATGCCCAATGCCATCGGCGTTCCGGAAGAGCAGCTTCGCGAAGCCGCAAAGCTTTCGGTCTGCAAGATCAACATCGACTCCGACCTGCGTCTCGCAATGACCGGAACCATCCGCAAATTCTTCAACGAGCATCCCGACAAATTCGATCCGCGCGAATACCTGAAGCCCGCCCGCGCCAACATCAAGGAGCTTGTCCGCCACAAGCTGGTCGACGTTCTCGGCTGCGCCGGAAAGGCCTGATTATTACAAGCGAAACGGTTCCCGGTTGCGGGTTCTGCAATCGGGAACCGTTTTTTGAATCATCTTTCATCACCCGAAAGGAAGAAACACATATGCCCCTGAATGCCAAGGAAGAAAAGACCTTCCGAAGCGACGTCAGCGAAATGCTGGAGATCACTTACGGTGTCTCTCTGAAGGACGCCACAGCTTCCCAGCTCAACAAAGCGATCTCTTCCGTCATTATGCTGAAGCTTGCCAAAAAAGCGACCGGGTTCAAAAAAGAAGCCCAGTCGCAAAACCGCAAACGCGTGTATTATCTCTCGCTTGAATTCTTGCTGGGCCGCATGCTCCGCAACAATCTCTATAACCTCGGCATGGAAAAAGAGGCGGAAGAACTGATTCGCGAATGCGGCTTTACTCCCGACGAAGTCTACAGAGAGGAAACGGATCCCGGCCTTGGAAACGGCGGTCTCGGCAGACTTGCCGCGTGCTACATGGACGGTCTTACCTCCTGCAATTATATAGCGACGGGTTACTCGATCCGATATGAATACGGTATTTTCCGTCAGAAAATCGTCAACGGATGGCAGCTCGAGCTGCCCGATCTCTGGCTTGAAGACGGAAGCGTATGGCTTGCGCCGCGTGAGGACGAAACGATCCGCGTGCGTTTCGGCGGGCAGATATCCGAACGGTTCACAAGTTCGGGGCTCGTCGTCAATCATTACGGATATGAAGAAGTCCTCGCCGTGCCGTACGATATGTTTATCAGCGGTCATGGGACCGAAGCCGTCAACGTGCTCCGTCTGTGGACGGCGCGCGCCGAGGATGAGATCGACATGGCGCTTTTTGCACGGGGCGAATATGCGAAAGCCCTGGAACACAAAAGCAACGTGGAAGCGATCTCCAAGGTCCTCTACCCTGCCGACGATCACGTGGAAGGAAAAATCCTTCGCATCCGCCAGCAGTACCTGCTCGTCTCCGCGACCCTGCAGCAGATCCTCCGGGATCATTATCTTGCCTACGGAGCTTTTGACAATCTTCCCGACGTTGCGGCGATCCATATCAACGACACGCACCCCGCCATGTGCATCCCCGAAATGCTTCGCCTTTTGATGGACGAATACGGGCTTGGGTGGGACGAAGCTTTCTCTGTCACGTCCCGTACTCTGGCCTATACGAACCATACCGTCATGTCCGAAGCTCTGGAAAGATGGCCGGTGGAGATTTTCAAAACGCAGCTTCCGCGCATTTACGGGATCATCTGTGAAATCAACCGCCGCCTGCTTCTCGATCTTGAGGAAAAGGGCGTGAACGATCCCGGAAAAGTCGAGTATATGTCGATCTGCAGCCGTTACGAAGTCCGCATGGCCAATCTTTGTCTTGCGTCCGTGCATATGGTCAACGGCGTATCGGAACTGCATTCCAGGATCCTGCGCGAGCAGGTGTTCCGGGATTATTACTCCTACCGTCCGGAAATCTTTACAAACGTCACCAACGGCATAGCGCATCGCCGCTGGCTCTGCGAAGCCAATCCGGATCTGACGGCGCTGCTCAAGGATCTGATCGGAGACGGATTCGTCCATGACGCGGAAGCTCTTTCCGAGCTTCGCCGCTTCGAAAACGACAAAAGCGTTCTTGACGAGCTCCTCCGCATCAAGAGAAACAATAAAGCGCGTCTTGCCGAGCATCTCCGCAGGACCTCCGGCGTGATTCTGGATGAGAACATGCTTTTTGACGTACAGGTCAAGAGGCTGCATGAGTATAAAAGGCAGCTTCTCAACGCTCTGCACATCCTTTCGCTTTACGCGTATCTGAAAGAGAATCCGGGCGCACCTTTTGAACCGAGGACCTTCCTCTTCGGCGCGAAGGCGTCGGCAGCGTATCACACCGCCAAGCGCATCATAAAACTGATCTGCGCCATATCGGACATGATCGCCGCCGATCCCGACATACGCGACAAGCTGAAGGTCGTCTTCGTGGAGAACTATTCGGTTTCGGCCGCGGAAGTCATTATCCCGGCCGCCGACGTTTCGGAACAGATTTCCGTCGCCGGGAAAGAGGCCAGCGGTACCGGCAACATGAAGCTGATGATCAACGGCGCGCTGACCGTCGGCACTCTGGACGGCGCCAACATCGAAATCATGGAACGCGCCGGACGCGACAACATCTTTATCTTCGGCCTGACCGCCGAACAGGTCAACGCGCTCTGGGCGGCCGGCTACAATCCCATTTCCTATTACAGCGCATCCCCCTATCTGAAAAAGGCGGTGGATATGCTGAATTCCGGCATCGCCGGCGAGCATTTTGCCGACATTGCAGGCAGTCTGATCTACGGCGGAAACGGCGTGGCCGATCCCTATATGTGCCTTGCCGATTTCGACCTGTACCATGCGTGCCAGGAAAAGGTTTCCGAAACCTGGAAAGATCGGGAAAAGTGGGCGCGCATGTCGCTTCACAACATCGCCGGCGCCGGTTTCTTTGCCGCCGACCGCGCGGTAAAGGAATACGCCGACCGGATCTGGAACGTGAAGCCCGTCCTTCTCCCCTGACAAGCGAATCGACAGAAAAAACAGCCGCGCGGGATCTCTGCGCAGCTGTTTTTAATTGCAGAAAAGGATCAAAGCTTTTCGAGAAGCTCCGGATGCGACGTGAGATCATATCTTTTGTATCCGTCTTCCGCGTCAAAGAACCATATCCGGGCGTCCGGCCGCTCGGGAGAAATGCGAAGAGACCATTTGCCGCCGATCAGACAGATCGCCGTATCGTTTTCACAGGCAATGGTGGAAATACCGGCTTCTTCTGCGCGGCGGTTGAATTGCTGCCAGAAAGCGGATTCGTAATGCGGGACGTTGCAGTACGGAAGAAGACCGAGAGCGTCCTCGAAGCGGCAGGAATCGTCATAACCGCTGTTATCGAAGCCTTTCTGAAACCAGCACATGCTTCCGGAAGAGCTTCCGAACAGAGTCTTCCCCTCCTCAAAAGCTTCCCGCAGATATCTGTCGGTATGAGTTTCCCGCCAGGTCTCCATACAAAAACGAAGGTTCCCGCCGGGCACGTGGATGATATCTGCTCTGCGGATCCTGTCGGCTATGATCTCTTCGGTCACATAAGCGTGGGTCAGATAGAGGATCTCCACATGGCATCCGGATTTAGAGAAAACAGCGGGCCCGTCGCGGTCGACGATGTCATAGGAGGTGGTGGGAAGAAAGAGATAGTTCGGTATTTCCTTTCCGGAAAGCTCCATAATGTCGCGCGCGAGAGGAAAGAGTCCTTTCCCTCCGAATCCTCCGCCGATGCCGATGATGTTTCCCATGACGATCCTTCCCTCTATGTTTTTTCGATCGGATTGACCTTTGACCACGGAACGTCCCGCAGGGACAACGCTCCCGGTCATCATTCGCCGAAAGAGCCGAACGCATGCGGCGATTTACTCTTCGGCGCGCTTTCTTCGCAGAAGTCTTTCGCTATGCCGGATTTTGTAGAGCTCTTCTGCGGCCAGGCGGGTTTTCGCTACGCTTACAGGATCTTTGGGGAAGCAATAGTATGCGCATTCCTTTCCCCCGATCGCGATCACATCGCCGATTTCATACCAGTAATAATCGGCGTAAAGCCCGTAGGAAAAGAGCGGTCCCTGGCGATAGTCAAGCTTTCCGTCACACCCTGTGAGACGGAATCCGTCGCCGTCATGGATCAGGATACCGTCTCCGACAAAGTAGATCGCCTTCCGGTCGACCATCATTCCGATCTTTACACGGGATTCCATCCGGTATTCGCCTTTGAGTATCTCATCACAGACCGCGTCTCTTTCCGCACGGTACCAATCCGGGATATGCGGGTATTCGGTCGCACCTTTTTCGGCGTGAAGTTCGCCGTATTCGTCCAATTGATAGCTTTTCCCGCAGAAAGAGCAGGAAAGCGTTGTCCCTTTTCCGCGCATGCCACCTTCTTTCCCGCAGCAGGCGCATCGATAAAGGATCCGCTCCAAACCGTCCGCGCGAAACGGTTCGTTTACGGGGATTCTGTTTTCCTTCTGCGTTTTGAACGCGTCGAACGTGAAGAAATCGTCAAGCTTCCGATCCAGTTCCTCGACGCTTTTTTCGCGGATCTCCTCCACGGTAAACAGACGGGAAACGTGCGCCGATACCGTTACCTTTCTTTTTTGCAGTTCATTGTATAAGGGATCGCGCAGAAAAGCGCCGTCGGTCTTGATCCCGAGAACAGGAACGGAGAGCCTTTTCAAAAGGAGGCCTATTCTGCGCGGAAGAGGCGTTGCGCATCCGTCGAAGGAATAACTGGCTTCGGGATACATCAAAACCGAAACTCTTTTTCTGAAAAGGGTTTCCATATCCCGGATCAGCGTGACGTCGCTCGAAAACTTTGCCGTTTCCACGCAGCCAAGGGCGCGCATCAGCCCCGCCTTCCCCACGAATCCGTCGGAGGTGCACACGATGCCGTATGGATGCGGATAAAAGATCTTCGACACGATCTCCAGATCGATGAAGCTGGAATGATTCATCAGGATCAGGCAGGGTTCTTTCCCCGGGACGAGACCTTTGTCGGTCGTATAGGAAAACGAAGCGCTGCCAAGATCCGGTGCAGACGCCAGACGGACAAGCGTCCTGAGAAGCAGGGAGGGCCTGCGCGGCGGTTTGGAGACGTATTTTGGCAGACGCATGACCTCTTCGTAAGAGAGTTCTTTCGTTTTGATTTTCATCCGGTTCGTTCCTTCCCGATATGAATAGGGTATCTCGATGAGTATAAGCAAATCGCCGGTTTCAGCCGAAACCGGCGATTTCTGACGTCCTCAGCGGGAAACGGAGAATTCCACTCCCCTGTCGCCGTTTTCGATCAGGCGAAAATCCCCTTTTTTCAGAACAGTGATCAGCTGATCCATGGAAAGAATCCTTTCGTCGGTGACGATGCCGCCGCGCGCCACGTCCTCGACCTGGTGTGCGTCCGATCCGGAAACGGCGGTAAGGCCGTATTTCATCGCCCAGAGACGCGCAATATCATTCCGGGAATCATGCCGGGGATGCCCGTTGTGCACCTCCATGGCGTCCAGAAGCGCCGGATCCTGGATCTTCATACCTTTGCGAAAGGGATGCGCCTGGATCAAATAGAAGCCTTCCCGGCGGCAGAGCGCGCTGAAGTCCTTCAGCCCCAGATTCATCAGACCGGAATGCTTCCTGAAATAGTCGAAATCCATGCCGTAGACAAGATAATCGTTGTCGGCGTCGGTGAAACGGATCTCAATGCCGTAAAGAACCGTCATGCCGAAAGGCTCCGCGGTCTTCACGGCTTCGGAAACGTTTTTTTCATACAGGGCGACGAGCTCTTCGTGGGTAACGCCGCCGTGCGCCTCATAAATCCGCGGATAGTAGTGGTCTGTGAGGACGAGGGTGGAATACCCGGCTTCGTGATAAAGCCGGACCATCTCCCTGACCGGCACATGACCGCAGGGACTCATCTCACAGCTGTGCATATGCAGCTCGGTCCGGTAATTCACGCGTTGCCCTCCATGGCTTTTTTCTGGGACGCAATACGCATGCGCGCAGCGCGGTCCAGGATTGCCTTTCTGATGCGGATGGCATCCGGAGTGACTTCCAGAAGCTCATCGTCGGCGAGAAATTCCATGCACTGCTCCAGGCTCATCTTTCGCGGCGGAATGAGACGGAGCGCTTCGTCGCTGCCGGCGGCACGCATGTTGGTGATATGCTTCTTTTTGCACACGTTGACCGCCAGATCCTCCGGCTTCGGAGACATGCCGACAACCATGCCTTCGTATACCATGGTGCCGGGTTCGATAAAGAGAACGCCTCTTTCCTGGGCGGCATACAGTCCGTAGGAAACGGCCTCTCCCGTTTCGAACGCAATCAGGGAACCGTTCGTCCGGCGGTTGATGCTGCCCTTGACAGGCTGATAACTGTCAAACACGGAATTCATGATGCCCTCGCCGCGCGTTTCGGTCATGAAGTCGTTGCGGTATCCGAAAAGGCCGCGGGCCGGAATGGTGTATTCAAGACGCGTACGGGAAATCATCTGATTCATCTTGACCAGATCGCCGCGGCGCCGGCCCATGGATTCCATGACGGTGCCCATGCTTTCGTTCGGAACGTCGATGATGACGCGTTCCACCGGTTCGCATTTGACGCCGTCGATCTCTTTGTACAAGACCTTCGGGGGACCGACCTGAAATTCATAGCCTTCGCGCCGCATGGTCTCGATCAGGATCGAAAGATGCATCTCGCCCCGGCCGAGCACCATAAACGCGTCGGTGGAATCGGTATCGCGCACTTTGAGAGAAACGTCCTTGAGAAGCTCCCGGTAAAGCCGGTCGCGCAGGTTACGGGAGGTCACGTATTTCCCGGACTGCCCTGCGAAGGGACTGTCGTTGACGGAGAATTCCATTTCCACCGTCGGCTCCGAGATCTTGACGAAGGGCAGCGGTTCCACGGCGTTCGGCGCGCAGATGGTGTCGCCGATATTGAAGTTTTCGATACCGGCGAGCGCTACGATATCACCCGCGTAGGCGATATCGACCGGTTTTTTTGTCAGACCGTCGAATTCATACAGATAGATCGCCTTGGCTTTGATCTGCTCGTCCGGATTACCGAAGGTCGTCAGAACGATATCCTGTCCTTTTTTCACGGTGCCGCGTTCGATACGTCCGACGGCGACGCGTCCTACGTAGTCGTTGTAGTCGATAGCGGATACGAGCATCTGAAGAGGCGCCGTCTCATCCCCTTCCGGCGGATCAAAGTAATTGACGATCATATCGAAAAGCGGTTTCAGATCGGTTCCCTGCCGGTGAGGATCGGTGGAAGCGGTGCCTTTGCGGCCCGATGCGTAGATGATGGGCGCATCGAGCTGTTCGCCGCTGGCGTCAAGCTCCATCAGGAGTTCCAGGACTTCGTCGATCACCTCGTCCACGCGGGCGTCGGGGCGATCGGTCTTGTTGATCACGACGATCACCTTGTGACCCAGCTCAAGGGCGCGCGATAAGACGAAACGAGTCTGCGGCATGGGACCTTCGAAGGCGTCCACCAGGAGCAGGACTCCGTTGACCATTTTCAGGATGCGCTCCACCTCGCCGCCGAAATCGGCGTGGCCCGGCGTATCGACGATGTTGATCTTGGTGTCTCCGTACATGACGGACGTGTTTTTGGCCAGGATCGTGATGCCGCGTTCGCGTTCCAGCGCGTTGCTGTCCATGACGCGGTCGACGGTCTGCTGGTTTTCCCGGTAGATACCGCTCTGTTTGAACATCTCATCCACGAGGGTCGTTTTGCCATGGTCGACGTGCGCGATGATGGCGATGTTGCGAAGATGCTGCTGATTCAAATTAAAAACCTCCTACCCGGTACGGGCAGATTTCAGGACGGCATAACGTCTGCCAAAGCAGGGATCCGTCCCAATGATTATTGAATTACAACGGGATGCCGCGATTCCTGACGATTTGCCGGCCCGGCAAAGCCCGCGGATCCGTCCCGCGGCGTTCGGGCGTTGTTTATCAGGAACTGGGAACGGTACGGAAGCGTCTGCGCCCTTTTCCGGACCGCCAGGCATCGTATCCGGTCAGGTATTCCTTTCACGGAACGATCCGAAGGAACGGCATCCTCTATAATCATTGATTATACAGCATATTCCCGAAAAGAGCAAGAAAAAAGCGACCGAATATACCGCCGGCCGCTTTCTATCTTTTGTTTATCCTTACTTGTCCCTGCGGGAAAAGAGCTTTTTCAGATATCTTCCCGTGTGGGATCCCGGGATTTGCGCCACCTCTTCCGGCGTTCCCTCCGCAACGATCCTTCCTCCGCCGTCGCCGCCCTCGGGGCCCAGATCGATGATGTGATCGGCGGTTTTGATCACGTCCATGTTGTGTTCGATCACCAGGACTGTATTTCCCGCGTCGACCAGCCTTCCAAGGACTGCGAGCAGACGGTCCACGTCGTCGGCGTGGAGCCCCGTTGTGGGTTCGTCGAGGACGTAGAAGGTCCTTCCCGTTGCAGGACGCATCAGTTCTGTCGCGAGCTTTACACGCTGCGCCTCACCGCCGGAAAGCGTGGTCGAGGGCTGGCCGAGATTTATGTATCCGAGCCCCACGTCCACGAGCGTCTGGATCCTTGTACGGAGCCTCGGAACGTTCTCGAAGAATCCGAGGGCCTCATCCGCCGTCATGTCCAGGACGTCGCTGATCGTCTTTCCTTTGTATTTTACTTCAAGCGTATCCCGGTTGTAGCGTTTTCCGCGGCACACCTCGCAAGGCACGTAAACGTCGGCCAAAAAGCTCATCTCGATCCTTTTGACCCCGTCTCCCTCGCAGGCCTCGCACCGGCCGCCCTTGACGTTGAAGGAAAAACGTCCCTTTCCGTATCCGCGCGCCTTTGCGCCCGGTGTGGCCGCGAAGATGTCGCGGATGTCGGTGAATATGCCCGTATAGGTCGCGGGATTCGAACGGGGCGACCTGCCGATCGGCGCCTGGGTAATATCGATCACCTTGTCAAGATATTCCGTGCCTTCAAGTCTTTGATACAGCCCGCTGCCGCGGGAAGCGCGGTTCAGTTTTTCTGCGAGCGCACGATAGAGAACGTCGTTGATCAGAGAAGATTTTCCGGATCCCGATACGCCCGTCACGCAGATCAGTTTTCCGAGCGGGAAATCAACGGTCAGGTTTTTCAGATTGTTTTCCCTGGCTCCGATCAATCGCAGGACTTTGCCGTTTCCCTTTCTTCTGACCGCGGGGATCGCTATCTGCTTTTTCCCCGAAAGATACGCGCCGGTCAAGGAACCGGGACATGCGGCAACCTCGTCCGGAGTTCCCGCGCTGACGATCTCGCCGCCGTTGATGCCCGCTCCGGGACCCACATCCACGAGGTAATCGGCCTCGCGCATGGTCTCTTCGTCATGTTCTACCACGATCACCGTATTGCCGAGATCGCGCAGATGCTTCAGAGTCGCGAGCAGGCGGTCGTTATCCCTCTGGTGAAGGCCGATCGACGGCTCGTCGAGGATATACAGGACTCCCATCAGAGCAGAGCCGAGCTGCGTCGTCAGACGGATGCGCTGGCTCTCACCGCCGGACAGAGTGCCGGCGGAGCGCGAGAGGGTGAGATACTCCAGCCCCACGTCCTTAAGGAAGGAGAGCCGGTTCCGGATCTCGGTCAGGAGCTTCTCGGCGACTGCCGTGCGGTTTGCGGGAAAAGTAAGGGTCGAGAGAAATTCCAGCTCATCCTTTACCGAAAGAGAGGTGAATTCGGAAATGTTTTTGCCGCCGACCGTTACGGAGAGCGGCTCCTTTTTCAGCCTCGTACCGTGACAGGTCTTGCACGGCACGGCGACCATCACGCTTTCCACATATTCGCGGATGCTCTCGGAATTCGTGCTTTCGTACCGGCGCATCAGATTGGGGATGATGCCTTCGAAGCGGTGGGATTCGTATTCCGAATACGGGGACTTGTAGGTCTCGTCCCCGGTCCCGTAGAGAAAGAGATCCAGGTCTTCCCTGCTGAGTTCGGAGACCGGCTTTCCGAGATCGATCCCGTGGCGCTTCGCGATCTCGTCGAAATAGAAATTCGCGAAGGTACCGCCGTCTTCGGAGTAATGCCATCCGCCGACGTCAATGGCGCCCTGACGGATGGAAAGGCTCTTGTCGCGGATCAGAAGATCCGGATCGATGTGGGTACTGTATCCGAGCCCGGCGCAGTCGGGACAGGCGCCGAGGGGGTTGTTGAAGGAGAAATGACGGGGCGTCATCTCCTCCATGTCGGTCCCGCAGAAATCGCATTTGTAGTTCTGTGAAAAGACCTCGTCCTCCCCTGTCTTCATATCCGCCACGACGGCGACGCCCTTGCCCTGCTCCCATGCGATCTCCAGAGAATCGGCCAGCCGGCTTTCCATGCCCGGCCGTACGGCAAGCCTGTCGATCACGATCTCGATCGTATGCCTTTCGTCCCTGTCGAGGTGTTCCTCGCCGATATCGACCACTTCCCCGTCGACGCGCGCACGGATGTACCCGGAGCGCACGGCGTCCTCGAAGATCTTCGCATGGTCGCCCTTCCGGGAACGCACCTTCGGCGCAAGGATCATGATGCGCGTCCCCTCGGCATAGGAGGTGACCCTTTCCACGACCTGATCCAGCGATACCTTCCGGATCTCTCTGCCGCATTTCGGGCAGTGCGGAGTCCCGGCCCTTGCATAGAGAAGGCGGAGGTAATCGTATATCTCCGTCACCGTGCCCACCGTGGAACGGGGATTGCGGGACGTGGTCTTCTGGTCGATGGAGATAGCCGGTGAAAGGCCGTTGATGGAATCCACGTCAGGCTTGTCCATCTGCCCCAGAAACTGGCGTGCGTAAGCCGACAAAGACTCCACGTAGCGTCTTTGTCCCTCCGCGTATATGGTGTCGAATGCAAGCGAGGATTTTCCGGACCCGGAAAGCCCCGTGATCACCGTAAGGCGGTTGCGGGGAATGACGACGGATATGTTTTTCAGGTTGTGGACTCTCGCGCCTTCCACGACCAGCTGGTTCTTCATCATTTGCCCTTCTTTTGTCTCATGCCGCGCAGTCTTATGATCCTGTCGCGCAGTTCCGCGGCATATTCGAAATCCAGAAGCTTTGCAGCCTCTTTCATGCTCTTTTCAAGCGATGCGATCAGCTCGAGCCTTTCGCGTGCCGACATATGCGCCTCTTTCTCCTCGGATTCGACAGGCGCCTCGCCGATTTCTATGATGGAACGCACGTCTTTTTTTACCGTCTTCGGTATGATGCCGTGCGCGTCGTTGTATGCTTTCTGGATCCTTCTGCGGCGTTCGGTCTCGTCGATGGCGACCTGCATGGAACGGGTGACCTGATCGGCGTACAGAACGACCTTGCCGTGCTCGTTGCGCGCGGCGCGTCCGATGATCTGGATCAGAGAAGTCTCGCTCCGCAGGAAGCCTTCCTTGTCCGCATCCAGGATCGCGATCAGCGACACTTCGGGAAGATCGAGACCCTCTCTCAAAAGATTGATCCCCACCAGAACGTCAAATTTCCCCATCCGCAGATCGCGGATGATCTCCATCCGTTCTATATTCTCCACCTGATGGTGCATATAACGGACCTTGATGCCGGCACCGGACAGGAAGGAGGTCAGATCCTCCGCCATGGCCTTTGTGAGCGTCGTGACAAGCACGCGCTCGCCGGCGGCGGTCCTCTCTTCGATGCGGGCCATCAGATCGTCGATCTGGTTTTCCGTCGGACAGACTTCGATTTCGGGATCCAGAAGCCCCGTCGGACGGATCACCTGTTCCACGATCTGGGAGGAACGGCTCTTTTCATAATCCTGCGGCGTCGCGCTGACGTATATCACCTGATTGATCTTGCTCTCAAACTCATCGAAAAAGAGCGGGCGGTTATCGAAAGCGCTGGGCAGACGGAATCCGTAATCCACAAGAACCTGTTTGCGCGCACGGTCACCTGCGGACATGCCGCGGATCTGCGGAATCGAAACGTGCGATTCGTCAATGAACATCAGATAATCCTTCGGAAAGTAATCCAGGAGCGTATACGGCGCGCTGCCCGGTTCCCTGCCGGACAGGATACGGGAATAGTTTTCGATCCCGCTGCAGTATCCGATCTCCTGCATCAGTTCCATGTCGTAATTGGTGCGCTGCAGAAGCCGCTGGGCTTCCAGAAGCTTGCCTTCGGATTTCAGAACCGATACGCGCTCATCCAGCTCTTTTTTGATTTCGACAATGGCGCGGCGGGTCTTTTCCTGCGTCGTGGCATGATGATTTGCCGGATAAATCATGGCGTGACGGATGATCCGGAGGGTCTTTCCCGTAAGCACGTCGATTTCACTGATGCGATCGATCTCGTCGTCGAAGAATTCCACCCGGACTGCGGTCTTGTCGCTGTAGGACGGCAGGATTTCCACCGTATCGCCGCGGACTCGGAATTTCGATCTGGTGAAATTCACGTCGTTCCTTTCGTAGTGGATCTCCACAAGCCGCCTGATCAAGGCATCGCGATCCATTTTCATGCCCTGACGGATCGAAGCCACCAGTGTCGAATAATCCTCCGGATCGCCGAGGCCGTAGATACAGGAGACCGAAGCGACGATGATCACGTCCCTTCTTTCGAACAGAGAGGTGGTCGCGCTGTGACGGAGGCGGTCGATCTCCTCGTTCATGGAGGAGTCCTTTTCGATATAGGTGTCTGTGTGCGGGATATATGCCTCCGGCTGGTAATAATCGAAGTACGATACGAAGTATTCCACGGCGTTTTCCGGGAAAAACTCCTTGAATTCCGCGCACAATTGAGCGGCCAGAGTCTTGTTGTGAGCGATCACGAGAGTCGGCCTTTGGACCTTCGCGATGATATTTGCCATGGTGAAGGTTTTGCCGGAGCCGGTCACGCCGAGAAGCGTCTGCTCATGAAAGCCGAGATTCAGACCGTTCACAAGAGAGTCGACAGCCTGCCGCTGATCATCCGACGGCTTGTATTCGCTTTTCAGTTCAAAATGATCCACGGAGCCTTCCTCCCTTTCCGCAGCTTGCAGAACTGTTTTCATTGTATCACAACGGCGCAAGGGAATGCAATATCGTTTTTCGGGCGTCGGTCCCGATCACACCGAATGTGTGTCGGCATAAAGACCGGGAAAGCCGCTCAAACCGAAGCGGGCCGGCGCAGCCGGTCCGCTTCGTCTTTCCGTATCCGATTACGGCTTTTTTCTCGCCACCAGAAAGATCCGGTCCTCATCCGCTTTCGGAGATCTGAATTTCAGGTTCCCGTATACGTGCAGAAGCTCCATTCCGTTCATTTCCAATACCGGGCGGATCTCTTCCGGCGTATAGCCGCGTTCGAGGTGGTCTTCACTTTGTCTTCTGTACCTGCAGCCGGTCTGCTTTTCAAAGAAGTCAAGATAGAAACCGGCAAGCTTCGTCTTTTCATCCCACGCTGCCTGCCAGACGCAGAAGAGATCGTCGGTCTCCCGTACGAAGGCGCCGCCGGAGAGGGAACTGAGCTTATAAGGGGTATTGAGATCGAAGACGAAGAGTCCGCCGGGATTCAGGAACAGTGAGACCCTTGCAAAGGCTTTTTGAAGGTCGGCGGGATCGGCGAGATAGTTGACGCTGTCCAGAAAGGATACGACCGCGTCCACCGTCCCGTAAAGATCCAGTCCGGTCATGCTCTGACAGATAAAGGCCGGCCGGTTGGAAAGCGAAGCGCACTTGTTCAACGCCTCGGAAAGCATGTCCGGCGAGGAATCGGCGCCTATTACGTCGTATCCCCGTTCCGCAAGCAGCTTCGATACGGTTCCTGTACCGCAGGCGAGATCGAGGATCAATTGCGGCGACGCTTTTTCCTTCTGAAAGATCCTCAGAAGAAACTCAACGAATTCCGTATAGGGAACGTCGGCGGTCAGGGCGTCGTAATACCGCGCCATCACGTGATAGATGCTCATGGATTGTCGTCAAGCCTTTCAAAGATGCGGTTATAGGAGCCGTTGCCGTAAAGAAGGCTGCGGTTGACGCGGCTGATGGTGGTAGTGCTGGCGCCTGTTTCGTTGATGATGAGATTGTAAGGCATCTTTTTGCGCAGGAGTCTCGCTACGGTGAAACGCTGTTCCATGGCCTTGAGTTCGGCGATCGAGCACAGATCCTCCATAAAGGCATAGGCTTCCTCCGCCGTCCGGAGGCCGGCGATCGCATCCATCAGTTTGTCCATGCGCTCGTTCTTCAACGATTCCATTTCAAATCCCTTTCTATATCGTCAGTAGTTTGTTGACGCCGTTGATATAAGCTTTCAGACTCGCTTCCAGGATATCCGTGGAAAGACCGCGGCCGGTATAGACGACTCCTTCGCTTCTGAGCTTGATCAGGACTTCGCCCAAAGCGTCTTCGCCTTCGGTCACGGAATTGATGCTGTAATCCTCCAGAGAGTACGTCAGAGATTCATATCCTTTCGTATGACGTACGATCCGATCGACCGTCTTGAAAGCGGCGTCTATCGGTCCGGATCCCATGCAGGAGTCTTCGGTTTCCCTGCCGTCGCGCTCCAGCTTGACAGAAGCCATGGAAGGAATGGTGTTGCCGCTGTTGACGATGAAACGGATCAGCCGGAACCCTTTGCCGATCGAACGCCGTTTTTCGCCGGCGATCGCATGCAGATCCTTGTCGGTTACCGCCTTCTTGCGTTCCGCCACCATTTTGAACATTTCAAAAGCTTCGTCGAGTTCTTCTTTATCCATGCGGATCCCCAGCTCGGAAAGGCGCTGCTCGAAGGCGTGGCGGCCGGAATGCTTGCCCAGCACCATATCGTTTTTGGGAATTCCGACGTCCTCCGGAGAGATGATCTCATAGGTCGCCCGGTTTGAAAGCATGCCGTGCTGATGGATGCCGGCCTCGTGTGCAAAGGCGTTGACGCCGATGATGGGCTTATTGGGTGGCGTGGAGATCCCGATCACCGAAGACAGCTTGCGGCAGGCGGGATACAGGAGCTTCGTGTGAATCCCGGTTTCCGCCTGATAGAAATCGTTGCGCGTGCGAAGCGCCATGACGACTTCCTCAAGAGAAGCGTTTCCCGCCCGTTCTCCGATGCCGCAGAGCGTGCACTCCACCTGGCGCGCGCCGGCGGCAACGGCCGCCACGCTGTTGGCGACCGCCATACCGAGGTCGTTGTGACAGTGAGTGGAAAACAGCACTCTTCCTTCGGGATCCACCTCTCCCATCACAGATTTATAGATCCCATAAGTTTCGGTGGGCGTCGCGTATCCCACCGTGTCGGGAAGATTGATGATGGAAGCGCCTGCTTCGACAGCCGTTCCGGCAACTCTTTTCAGGAAATCGAGATTGGTGCGGGTGGCGTCCTCGCAGGAAAACTCCACCTCGGGGCAGAGCGAACACGCAAGGCCGACCGATTTGAATACGGCCTCGAGAATCTCCTGCTCGTTCATATGCAGCTTGTGCTCCATATGGATCTTCGAAGTGGCGATAAAGACGTGAAGACGGGGCTTCCTGGCCGCCGACAAAGCTTTTGCAGCCGTCAGGATATCTTCTTCCCGCGCACGGGCAAGCGCCGCTACGCCGCAGGAGACGCGTTTGGCGATCTCGGCCACGGCGGTCATATCGTCGTCGGAGCTGACGGGGAAACCGGCTTCGATGACGTCGACTCCCAGAGCTTCCAGGATTTCCGCCATCTCAAGCTTTTCGGCGATGTTCATGCTGAAGCCGGGTGCTTGCTCGCCGTCGCGCAAAGTCGTATCAAAGATCAGAATGTGTTTCCTATCCATATTGTTTCTTCGCTCTTTTCTTATATCCTGCGATCCAGTATACAAGGTTTCTTTTCTTTTGTCAATCTCCTTTCCGATGCTCTGCCGATCGTCCTCCCTGCGGTATTTCTCTTTGAATTCCGGAGATACTATGAAACAGAAAACGATCGAAAAAGGAGTGTTTGCATGAAAGCATGCCTGCTCGCAGGAGGACCGGGAACGCGCCTTCATCCGTTGACCAGCTGCCGCCCGAAGCCCATGATGAGGATCTATGACAAACCGGTCCTGGAATACGCTCTGGCGTCTTTGAAAGCAGCCGGCGTAAACGAATGCCTGATGACGCTTCTCTACCTCCCCGACTGCATTCGGAATTATTTCGGAGACAAATACGACGGTATGCGTCTTCGTTACGCCGTAGAGGAAAAACCGGTCGGCACCGCAGGCGGCATGCTGGCTTTCCGCGAAGCGTTGAGCGACGACGACTTTTTCGTCGTGTCCGGCGACGCGGTTTTCGATCTGGATCTGCGGAGCGCGATGCTGTTTCACAAGGAAAAGAAAGCGTCGGCCACGCTGATTCTTTCCCGCGCCGCGGATCCCACGGGATTCGGAACGGTCCTGACCGATGAAGACGGCTGTATTGCGGGATTCCGCGAAAAGCCGGCGTGGGAAAGCGTATCGACAGGAAGAGTCAATACGGGACTTTACGCAATGTCCCCCGCGGTTTTCGAGAAGATCCCCTCCGGCCGGGATTTTGATTTTTCCCTGGATTTATTCCCTCTGCTCCTTGCGGACCGCACTCTTTACGGGATAGAACTCCCCGGCTACTGGCATGATATGGGAACGCCCGAAGGCTATCTGGAAGCGGCGAGAGACGGACTCAGCGGCAAATGGGCTCCTTCGATCCCGCCGGCGGGGCGGGACGCACCGCCGAACGTCCTTCTGAAACCTCCCTGCTATCTTTCGCCGGAAGCCAGGGTCGCAGACGGCGCCGTCGTGGGTCCATTTGCATCGCTGGAAAGCGGCGCCGATATCGCCAAAGGATGCTCGATTTCATTTTCGTCGGTTTTCGGCAAAACGGGAGAAGACTCGATCGTTACCGGAGCGGTGCTTGATCGCGGATGCCGCATCGGACGGGGCACGGCGATCGCACCGCTTGCCGTCGTCGGAGAAGGCGCCGTCATTGGAAACGGATGCCTGATCGGAAGCGGCGTACACGTGTGCTGCGACGCCGTGATCGAAGACGGGTCTTTGATAAGGAGCGCGCGCGATATGAACGGACTCACGTTTTCGCACCGCGTTTCGGTCGCATCCGGGAGAGCCGTTCTGAAGACGCTTGAAGACGCGGGGCTTCTGGCGTCCGGCCTGGTTGCCGCCTTCGGGAAGAGGATCGCGCTTGCTCCTGACGATGCGTCGGGGGAAGCTCCGTCTTTTGCAGACGCTTTTCAGGCCGAGGCCTGCGCGCTGGGAGCGGATATATACCGGCACGACGCTCCGACTCCGGCTGTTTCGGCTTATATGACGAAACGACTGGCCGCATCTGCCGGCGTATACTTCACGCCGATGACGGGAGGAGGCGTCGAAGCGCTTATATACAACCGCGACGGGGTACGTCTGTCCTCCCGTGAATCCGGATTCTCGCTCAGGCGGCGCGACCCGGAACCGGGAAGTCTTGCGGGGCGCGTACGCATGATCCGCGGCGCTACGGATCTGTACGCGGCGGAAGGCGCCGTGCATCCCGTTCCGGAATCCTATGTCGTTTGCTGCCGCGACTCTGTTCTGAAGGGCTTCCTCAGAAACGCAGGCGTAACGATCGCAGACGCTCCGGAAGGGCTGCCCTTCTTTGACCCGGCGTCCGGAGGGCACAGTCTTTCCCTTGTCAGCGAAAAGGGATATGCCTTTACACCTGATGAAGTCACCCTTTTGATCCTCGCCGCGCTCTATACGGCGGGAAAAGAAAGGCTGGCGATTGCGTCCGACGCGCCGTGCTCAGCTGAATCGCTTGCCGCGGACTCCGGGAAAACGCTGCTGCGTGTCGGCCGGGACGAAGAAAGCTATAAGCTCTATGCCGGGGAACCGGCTTTGCATCAGGGGGCTTATGCCGCCGTCGCCCTGATCAAAGCGCTGATTCTTACCGGGAAAACGCTTTCCTCCTTTTCCGCCTCCATCCCCTCCTGCGTCAGCGTTCTTCGCGATTACCGCACGCGAAAAGACAGAGCCGATCTGATGGACAGATTTGCGGAGAGCGTCGCGGGAGTACGCATGGACCGTTCCGACGGCGTCCGCATGTATCTGGACGGTTCCTATCTGTCGCTTCATCCCTCCCCCTATGAAAAGCTTTTGACGCTGAAAGCGGAATCCGCCAATGAAGAAACGGCTGCAGAGCTGTGCGATTTCTATTTTGAAAAACTGAAGGAACTTGAGAACGGCGGGAAATGACTCTTTTCGTCTCGCTTTACTTTTTGTTTGATTCGTGATATAATAAGTCGATCCGGGAAAACGGAAACGCGTTTTACCGCCGTTCCGGGTTTCGACGAATTATCCGGCTTCCATCCGGTATACTGAAACAGAATTCAGCCGCTCCGTCGGAGCGGTACATAGATAAATGTGAAAAGACTGTAATGGAGCGGCACGCGGTTCTTTGCGGGACCGTGAATTTGTCGTCTTGTTTTCGTACAGCTTTTCCGTTAAGAACAGGAGAAATAATGACAAAACCATTAAAAATCATTCCTCTCGGCGGCCTCAATGAAATCGGCAAGAACATGACCGCATACGAATACGGCGGCGATATCATCGTTGTGGACGCCGGCGTCGCCTTCCCCGACGACGAAATGTTCGGCGTGGATCTGGTGATACCGGACACGGCGTATCTCGTAAAGAACAAGAGCAAAGTCAAGGCTTTTTTCATCACCCACGGACACGAAGATCATATCGGCGCGCTCCCCTACGTCATGCGCGATTTCGACTGTCCGGTTTACTGCACACGCCTGACGGCAGGTATCCTTGAGATTCGTCTGATCGAACACAAAATGCTTGACAAAGTCAAGCTCGTGCGCATAGACGCAGGCGATACGGTAGACGCAAGCGCCTTCACCGTGGAGGCGATTCACGTCAATCACAGCATTGCCGACTCGGTCGCATTTGCCATCCGGTGTCCCGCGGGGCTCGTGGTACAGACCGGAGACTATAAAATCGATCCTACTCCCATCCAGGGAGAGATTACCGATCTGACCCGGTTCGGAGAGCTTGGACGGGAAGGCATCGATCTCCTTCTGGCAGACTCCACCAACGTTGAGCGCGAGGGCTTCGCCATGTCGGAGCGCATGGTCGGAAAGACCCTGGAGGAGCTCTTCTCCGGATGCGACAAGCGCATCATCGTCTCGACGTTTGCCTCCAACATTCACCGGATCCAGCAGATCATCAACGCCGCCTGGAAAAACGGACGCAAGGTTGCGGTCACAGGCAGAAGCATGGAGAATATCCTGAACGTGGCTTCCGGCCTCGGGTATATCTCGATCCCCTACGACACGATGATCGATCTTTCAAAAATCAAACAGTATCCGGATCACAAGATCTGCGTGATTTCCACCGGGAGCCAGGGGGAACCCATGTCGGCTCTTTACCGCATGGCTTTTTCCGGTCACCGTCAGATCACGATCTCCGAAAGCGATCTGGTTATCCTGTCCTCTTCCGCGATTCCCGGCAATGAAAAGTCCATTTACCGGCTGATCAACGAGCTCTTCCGGAAAGGCGCGGAGGTGATTTATGAAAAGCTCGACGCCGTCCACGTTTCCGGTCATGCCTGCAAAGAAGAGCTGAAGATGATGCTCGCCCTGACAAAGCCGAAGAATTTCATGCCGGTTCACGGAGAATTCCGTCATCTGAAAGCCCATGCGGAGCTTGCATGCGAATGCGGCGTGGATCCCGG
Organism: Clostridia bacterium; assembly: GCA_017441705.1. Classification (GTDB taxonomy): domain Bacteria; phylum Bacillota; class Clostridia; order Oscillospirales; family QAMX01; genus RUG11797. The sequence goes on from JAFRWU010000009.1 coordinate 31,107, forward strand.
ACACGTTTTCATCAGCGACATCGGACGCGTTCTGGAGATGTATCCGGGCGGAAACTGCAAGCTGAACGGCACCGTCCCGTCCGGCAAGCTGCTGGTGGACGGCTTTGGCGTCGGCGACGTGGGAAGCGTCGTCCTGCGCGACCGGAAGCTCCTTTCCCAGGACGGATTGATCACGGTCGTCGTCACCATCAACGGCATGGACGGTTCTCTTCTGGCAGGTCCCGATATCGTATCCCGCGGTTTTGTTTATATGAAAGAATCCGAGGAGATCATGGACGAGATCAAGGAAACTGTTTTCGAATCCCTCGGCGACTGCCAGCGTCAGCACGTTTCCGACGCCGCCACCATCCGCAGCACGATCAGCGACGACGTCAAGGAGCTTCTTTATCACAAGACAAAACGCAGTCCCATCGTTCTGCCCGTGGTGCAGATCATCTGAAACGCGTGAATGACGCGGCGGAAGTCCAGGAGACTTCCGCCGCGTCTTCTCTTGACTTATAAAAGCCGCTGTGTTATGCTTGAAAAAAAGATCCTCCGGGGCATTGCATTTTCAAAGCGCGATTGTGCGCTTTCGCAGGCCGGAGGCAAACGAAGCCGTCATGAAAGGAGAAGTATTATGAAAATCACCGATCTGAAAGCTGCGCTGATCGGCAACAACGTGACCCTGCGTATCGTGACCGACAAAGGAATCGACGGATACGCACAGGTGGAAGAGAACAAGCCCTTCGTGATGCCGCTGACGGACTATTACAAACCGATGATAATCGGCGCCGATCCCACCGACGTGGAATCGGTCATGCGCCGTATCCGCCGGGACGGCGCTTTCAAGCCGTGGGGAAAGATGGTCAGCACCATTGAAATGGCGCTCTGGGATATCGCGGGAAAGGAAGCCGGCGTTCCGGTTTACAAGCTTCTCGGCGGCAAGGTGCGGGATCGCGTCCGCGTTTACTGCACTCTGTACGGCAACGACAGACTCCCCTATCCCGGCGCATTCGAGCCGGAAAAGCGCGCGGAAAACATCCTTGCGATCAACGAGATGGCGGGGTTTTCCATTGTCAAAACCGCGCTCGGGTTCCACAATCCGCGCTTTACCGCTATGGCGGAGGAAAACGGCTTTGCATATAACTCCTACCCCATTTCGCCGGCGCCGCCTGCATCCCGGCCGAATCAGCCGGCGCAGTTTCATTTTGAAAATGCGAACGGCAGCCTGCTGACCGACAAAGGATTGAATTTCCTGATTGAGTACGTGGCAAAAGTGAAAGAGATCGTCGGCGACAAAGTCGGCATCGCGTTTGACTGCGGCCCCGGCTTTATGCCTGTGGACGCGCTGAAATTTGCGAAAGGCGTTGAACCGTATAACGTCATGTGGCTGGAGGACCTGATTACCGGGGACTATACGCCTTACCAGTTGGCGCAGTGTTACCGTGATCTGACCAGCAATACGATCACCAATATCCATACCGGCGAACAGGTTTACCTGCGTCAGAACTACAAGGAGATCATCGAGACGCAGGCGGTCAACGTCCTCGGTCCGGATCCCGCCGACGTGGGCGGTATCGCCGAGCTGAAATGGATCGCCGAATATGCCAATCTCCACGGCATCCTGATCGCTCCCCACGGCGTATTCAACGGCGTCTTCGGCATGGCCGCGCACGTGCAGCTGGCCTCTACCCTGCCGCAGAATTATATCGCATTCGAATTCCCGGAAGCGCATCCCGCCTGGTGGTCCGATATCGTGGAGGGTCTGCCGGACAATTTCCTGCAGGACGGACATATCAAGGTCTGGGACAAACCGGGCATCGGAGTGGAATTCAATATTCCAAAGGCGGAAAAATACCTGCGTCCCGAAGACAGGGATTTCTTCCTCTGAGACAGGAAAAACACACGGCACCGCCGGGAGAAGGCACGCGGCCTTTCCCCCGGCGGTTTGCTGTTTGTATTCAGAACCCGAATACCTTCCGCCCGTCCCGGTCGATCGCTTCGCAACCGACGGCCGGGATGCCCTCGAAGGTCTCTCCGCCGAAGTTTACCGTGACGGAGATTCTGTTCTCAAACGTCGTGCGCTGGACAAGCCCGGCGCCGTCCGGGCATTCGTAACGTATCATGGGAGAAAAGGCGGCGAGCCTCGCAGTCCCCGTGGCGCGCCGGTAGGACGCGGCGATCTCTCCTTTCATCGCGTCCCACTGCGTCATGTTCAGAGAATAGAGCGGAGGAACGGCGTAAAGGGCGTTGAATCCGTCCCGGAGCTTCATCAATTCCGGACAGCAGTTGCTGCTGTCGCCCCAGTACCAGTAGTTGACGGTGCAGTCGTGGTAGATCATCTGCCACAGTGGGATCCGGACCAGAGGATTCAGATCGTACTTCAGGATGTTCTCCGGGATCCCGTCTCCGTAATACAGCGTGTTCATCCTCCTGCCTGCGTCGGGGGCGCGGAAAAAGGGCGGGCTCATCATACCCTCTGAATATACGTAAGATCCGACGCCGCTCTCGCAGCCGACCTCCACACCCGAGACGAGCCCGAGATCCGCGATATACCGGTGCAGGAGATTCTTGTACCGCATACTGGTCCGGCGGTCGCACGGATGGAGCGGAGAGAAGCATTCGGCGTGTGCGCTTCCCATGCTGACGTCCACGAACCACGCGTTGTAGGGCGCTTCTTTCAGAAACGCCGGAAGATCCTCCGTGATCATACGCGCGGCCGATACGTCGCAGACGGCGTGCTGGTCATGGAGCTTTCCGTCCGTACCGTGGAGCTGCCAGGCCCGGACGTACTCCCCGTTCTCGTTCAGCCGGACGTCCGCGGGCCAGCAGGATGCGGTATGTCGGGATCTTCCGACGCGGTATGGAAGCATATACGGGACGGCCGGCTGCGGGATCACGTCCCGGTAGATGTCGTAACGGCCGACCAGCATCCCTGCCGAACGCAGGTATTCGACGTCCTCGCGCGGCTCCCCTTCGAAGGAATGAAACAGGATCCTGTCCATCCCGAGCGCAGCCATTTCCCGCGCCGCACGCCGGACGTCCCGCGGGGTGACGTCTCCGATCTCGGGACGCCCGTAGAGCCGGTTCATGGTGTTGTCGTCGAAGAGCCATACGTCGGCCCGTCCGGCCATGGACAGGACTGCGGGGACCCGTTCCGCCTTTTCAAGAAGCGTCAAGGCGCCTCCCTCTTTCCTCCTCCACGCGCGATAGGCACCGCAGAGGGCGTTGAAGGCGTCGTCGCGAGCGGCGAATAAAACGATCTTCCTCTCATAGCCCCAACGGCCTTTCGCGCCGTAAAACACGATCTCGTTTTCGACCAGACCGTCCTTCACGGACCAGCGCATGCCCGCATCGGCCGTCTCCCCGATACCGATCAGAATCCCGCCCTGTCCGCGCAGGAGACCCAGAAGCCCCATGGAAAGCTGGGAACCGCAGTAGAAGGCGGTCTCAGAAGGAAGCGGAGGCTCCTTTTCTGCGCTCCACCGGATGCCGTCCCCATGCGGATACAGATATATGTCCCCGTTTTCCGGCAGGAATCCCCCCGGGAAAGAGACCGCCTCCAGGGGACCATCTCCCCTGAGGGTCAGGGAGAACGCGCTGTCTCCGAAGCATTCCGTCTCCACGAGGAACTTTTCCCGGCCGGTGTCAAAGCGAAAGCGGATATACCTGTCTTTTTCGCAGAGGTCTTCCGTGATCCCGGCGACAGGGCGCGTGCGGTATGCGGCTTTTCCGTCCGTCAGGAGGAAGGAACCGCTTTCTGCGCGGTATTCCAGGGTCCAGGCTCCGTTTCTCATACGATCCTACGCTCCTTCGCTGATAGATGACAGAACAGACGGAGAGAGACAGGACGAGGCCTGTCTCTCAGATATCTACGTTCAGTCGGACGTGATGAATCTCTTCCACCTGCGCATGGCCAGAAGAAGCATCAGAATCCCGATCCCGTCGATCAGGACCCACGCGAGCATCAGGGCTTTCCAGTCAAACGCTTCCACGATCAGCGCAAATCCGTATGTGGACGCAGCGCTTCCTACATATGTAAACATATTCAGTACGCCGGACACAGTAGAAATGCGTCCGTACCGGCCGAATCGTCCCGGCACGTCGCATATCAGCATCAGGTTTACGCCGTGGATTGCCGATACCGCGATCCCGGCCAGGGCTACCGTCAGGATCACGTTGACGTCGCCGAAGAGCCAGAGAATAACAGAAGCCGTAAAGGAAACGGCAAAGAGGAACATCGCGCAGTTGACCTCGTTCCGGAAGAAACGGTGGTTGACCGCTTCGCTGACTTTGAGGGAGATCACCGTCAGGATCGGCAGAAGCACCGTGATCAGAATGGAGTCGGCATTCTCGATCCTGAATACTTCGGCCAGCATCCGCGGCGTCCATGTCGTTACGCCGTCCCGGATGGTCCCCTGCATGAGGATCGCCGCCATGATCGGGAATATTCCGGTAACGGCGAAGACTCTTGTCAGCGGAAGCGACGCGTCTTTCGGCGCTGCGTTCAAGGGAGCGGTCTCTGCGGCAGCTTCCTCCGCGGGTCGTTCTTCTTTCCTGATGCCCTTCCAGATCAGATGCCGCGGTACGTACAGGATCCAGAAAACCGCTACGAGGATGCCGAAGCTGCCGTCTGCAAAGAAAAGCAGCCTCCATCCGGAAATCCGGATACAAAGCGGCGCGAGAAGATATACGCCGATGGTCGCGGCGGCGCAGGCCAAAGAAATGTTCACCACGGCCTTCCGGTATTCGTCGCGGTCGAAGTTTTCCGCCATCAGCCGCACCAGAGGAGGCCAAAGCATTGCCTGAGCAAATCCGTTGATCCCCCAAAGGACGGTCATCGCGACGTTTCCCGGAGCGAAAGGCATCAGAATATTGATCAGAGCCGTGAGAGAGAGTCCGAAGAAGATCAGGCGGTACGGTTTGATCTTGTCTCCGAGAATGCCGCTGACGATCTGCCCGACGGCGTAGGCGATGAAGAGAGCCGTACTGACGAGACCGGCGTCGGACTTGGTGATGTGTTCGGCGGAGACGATCTCGCTGAGAGCGGCGCCGTAATCATAACGCATCAGATAACTGGAAAAGTATGCCAGCGCACACAGAAAAAACAACCGATTGGCTTTCGGGTCTTTCCCGATACGGAACAGCATGCGATTACACCTCGATTGTCAGGAAGGAATTCTCGTACCCTTCGCACATGGCGCGGAGCGTCACGAAGGGAATGCCGCCGATCTCGTTTTCACCGCCGTGATGATAATGCCCCTGAAAAACGCCTTTGACCTTTCCGGAATCGACAAGGATCCGGCAGACGTCTTCGGCGTTTTCCACGACGTGATGCTGTTCCATATTGTAATCGATCAGCTGGTGGGAAAAAACGTAGGTCTTGTCCCCTGCGCTCTCCAGTTCTTTCTTCAGCCATTCCGTCTGAGTCTGCGGGATCATCGTATCGGTCCAGTCGCCGGGCCGGCCGTCGTAGGCTTGTCCGTTTTTGAAGTAGTTGGCGTCAAGAAGGATCACGTCCACGTCTCCGTACCGCCTGTGGAGCGGCGCAAGAGGCATATTCAAAAGAACGCCGAAACGGTATCTGTCCAGCGCGAAAAGATCGTGATTGCCGGGGATGACAAGCGTTTCGATCCCGGACGAGGACAGCAGCACCGCAATATGGGAAAGGTTGTCTCTGTCCTGCGGCGCCGATCCCTCGGAATCGATCAGGTCTCCCAGGCAGATCACCAGATCGACCTTCTCTTCCCGGAAACAGCGAAGCGCCTCGCCGATCTTTTCATAAGAAAGGCGCGGACGCCTGGTGGCTCCGGAAAGCTCGCGGCGGCTGTAATGCGGATCCGAAAATAGCCCGATCTTCATATTATCTGCTTCCTTTTCTTCTGGCGGCGAGCATGCGTTTGCCGGCGCCCCAGAACTGTGATGTGATCCGGATCACTTCCGGTGAATTGAACGCGATCAAAAGAATGAATTCAACCGTTCCGAGAATGTAAAAGTTCCCCCGATAGTACAGAAGCGTCAAGGCCTCCGCCAGCACCAAAAGGGTGTTGACAAGAACTTTGCCGGATGAATCGCGGAAACGGTAAAGCCGCGAAATATCCACCGCACGGGTGACGTAAACGATCAGGTAACTGAAAAACGTGGCGACGGCGGCTCCCTGGATCCCGACGCGCGGGATCAGAAAGAGGTTCATGCCCACGTTGGAAACCGCTCCGAGCATGGTCGTCAGCATGGAACGCACGTTCTTTTTCATTGCCATATAGATGGAGGAATAGAAACCGGCGAAGCATGAAAAGACGATGGAAAGCACCAGGAAAGGAACATATTCCCACGCTGAATAATAGGCGTCGTCCAGCCAGATAGAAATAACGGGCTTGGTAAGGTAGATCAAAAAGCCGCCGGACAGGAAGACGACCGTCTGATAAACGGAAAACACCTTTCCGTAGAAGCGGCTGTCGTTGCGGTCGTATTCCGTGATGGCCGACATCTGCCATGCCTGGGAAAAGATGCCGGCGATGGTATTGATCAGATTGGGAAGCTTAGCCGCCGCAGAATAGATGCCGTTGGCCGAGGAACCGATCATGCCGGTGATCATGAAGCGATCGGAAAGATTCGTCACCCACCAGAAAAGCGAATTGGGGATCATCGGCAGTGAGAATACGATCATCTTGCGGTAGGTGCCCTTTGCCACTCCCCCGAAGCGGATATATCTCCGGAGTCCGGCCGTGAAGAACAGGAATACCGTTGAGAGCGCGTCGGCGACAATAGTGGAAAGGATATAACCCACCACGCCCCATTTGAACACCAGAAGGAAAAGAAGGTTGCATCCCACCATGCAGGCGGTATTGAAAATGCCGTCGACGGCGTACAGCTTTACCTGACCCTTTGCACGGACGAAGCATCCGCAGAGCGAATTCATCGACGACGCGAAAACGTAAAAATAGAGAAGCAGAATATGATCGCCCAGCGGCTGGAATCTTCCCGTGAAGACCAGGTATTTCAATAGGGGGAAAAGCGTGATGAACACGCCGAACCCCGCAAGATTCACAGTCATGGCGACGGTGAAGACGTCGCTTTTCTTTGTGGCCCGATCGAGTCCGTATCGCAGGATCCCGTGATACATGCTTACGGTCACGATCGGCAGGATCATATTTGCGGTGTCAGCAAGCAGAGTAGCCACCCCGTATTCCGAGGTGGCAAGGACGCCGGTGTACAGAGGCACCAGCAGAAACATCATCATCTTGGAGCCGAAGGAGCCGATGGCGAAGATCACGGTGTTGGATATTAAGTTTTTATATTTGTTTTTCGCCACCGTTTCCTCCTGCACGCAAAGGATTTCCGGATCCCGTCCCCGGATCGCGAACGATCAGCGATACCGTTTTCCGTAGACCGTCTTTTTGTGTCTCCGGCGCGATGCGATCGAAATATAGACCAGATAAAACACGAAGAGCAAGGGAATCAGAACGAGTATCAGGATAAAGGTCTTGCTCTTGAAAAAGCTTTCGGTCTTGATGGTAACGTCCATGAATTCGGAAAGCTCTGCGCCTGTCGCCGTGACAAGCCCGACCTTTCCGCAGTCGATGCCGTCGTATTTCACCGAGGCTTCCGCAACCTGTTCTCCCTTATAGACGGGAGCCGTGAGCCGGGTGACGGTTTCCGGAGGCGTCACTTCCAGAAGCGACTCGTCATAGCTTCCTTTGGGGATCAGGATGCTGACGTCCCGGTCGGTTTCCAGAACGAGCGAATCCTTGTCGGCCGAAAGCGATACGTAGGCTTCGGTGACTGCCGTCCCCTTTTTCAGGATGTTTTTCAGCTCGTACGTCTTGAAGCCCCATTCGTAAAGAGCCTTGGTATCCACAAAGGAGGTGACTACGTTTCCTTCCAGGACCGGACTTTTCATCACCACGCAGATCAGGTACATGCCGTCCTTCTGGGCGGTAGAGATCAGACAATGCTTTGCCGCGGAGGTATAGCCGGTTTTGATGCCGCGTGCGTATTCGTAGATATAATTGCTTTTGGTGCGGGTGGAAATCAGATGGTTGGTCGTATTCAGGACCCTCTCGCCGTGTTTGTTGGTGGCAGGAAGGGTGATGCTCGTGGTATTGGCGATCTCCATCAATTCGTCGTGCTTGGCAAATTCGTAGGCGATGCAGTAGAGATCGTGCGCCGAGGTATAGTGCTTTTCGTTTGTCAGACCGTGCGGGTTGGTAAAGTGCGTTTCGGTGCAGCCGAGCTCCGCGGCTCTTTCGTTCATCATGGTGACGAAGGCTTCGACGCTGCCGGCCACGTATTCCCCGAGGACGCATGCGGCCTCGTTCGCAGAGGGAAGAAGCAGGCAGTAAAGAAGCTGGCGAACGGTCATCTCCTCACCGGGTTCTATCCCTGCGGTGGAACCGCCTGAAACGAGCGTGTTGTGATATACCGCTGACGCTTTGGCGGTGACCAGATCGTCGAGATTCCCCTTTTCATAGGTCAAAAGCGCCGTCATGACCTTCGTGGTGCTGGCGGGATAGAGCTTTTGATGGGAATTCTTCTCAAAGATCACCTGCCCCGTCGTCGCTTCGACCACGATGGCTCCCTGCGTATGAAGCTCAGGGGCGGTTTTCCTTGAATTGGCAAGGAGATCCTCGTTGTAGATCGGTGAATTTTCAGTTTTTTCTTCGGCAGGTCCGGATTCGCTGTCGGCTTCACCGGAGCTTTCGGAAGCGGTTTCGGTATCCGCCGTCGTCTGCTCGGGCGACGTTTCGGATTCCGGCTTCGCGCTTTCGCTTTCCCGTTCGCCCTCCGGCGCCGTATCCTTTTCGGTCTGCGATTCGGATTGCGATTCCGTCTCAGATTCTTCCGGCGTCCCGAGATTTTCGGTATCCGCCATGATCGGAAGCGCGTATGCCGGAATCGGCGCCAGGAACAAAAGCACGCCCAGGATCAGCGCCAGACCCCGGTAAAGCCGTTTATGATTTGTCATATGCTCTCCTCTGACTATATGTGTCTTCCGGGTAACGAATGCTTTTCGCGTTCCCGGAAGCGTTCGATTTTTCACTGCGTCGGTTGACGGAAGCGCCGCGGCTGTGCTATAATCGGATCGCGGGGCGTCAGCCGCAGGCGGCTGTGCCGCGCCCGGCATTCCGTCACCCCACATTATATCAAAAGCCGGTTCATTTTTCAACCTTTACTTCTCTTTTCTTGAGGTGAGAACGATATGCCTCATAAAGACGTCAGAGGATGGGTCTTCCTCTGTACGGCCGTGCTGCTTCTGGCTGCGGCGATCGCGTTGCTTGCTCCCGGCAAAGCGGAATTCCAAAGCGTTTCCGTTTCCCATTTGCCGGACGTCTCCGGAAGAAGCCCGACGCGGCTTTCGGAAAAGCAGTGGTGTGAAATCCCCGGAATCGGCAAGGGACTTGCCGGAAAAATCGTTCGGTACAAAAGCGTCTACGGTGAATTCACCTCGCCGGACGAAACGATCCTTGTGGATGGGATCGGGAAAGCGAGAAGACAGGCGATACTGGAATATGCGGAGAGTTTTGAAAGGAGCGGAAATCCATGAAAATCATCGAACCCAGCTTTGTTTTCGAGGATACTCTTGATCCCGTGGCCATCATGTCCAAGATCGAACGGGCGGGACGCACCTGCTACAAAAGCGAAGGAAGGATCGGAGACGGGACCGCAGAAAAATTCATCGCCTCCATCGTTGCGCGCGGACACGAATCGGTTCTGGAACACGCGTCCGTGACGGTGAGGCTGATCTGCGACCGTGGAGTCACGCACGAGATCGTCCGTCACCGCATCGCCGCCTATTCTCAGGAAAGCACCCGCTACTGCAATTATTCGGGCGACAAGTTCGGCAATGAAATCACTGTGATCCGTCCCTTCTTCTGGAATGACGATCCGGAAAAATTCGCCGTATGGCGCGAAGCGATGGAGGCCGCGGAAAAGGCATATAACGCCTTGATCGAAATGGGCGCCACGCCGCAGGAAGCGCGCAGCGTTCTTCCCAATTCCCTGAAGACCGAGCTGGTCATGACCATGGATCTCCGGGAATGGCGGCACTTCCTGAAGCTTCGCACCTCCCCCGCCGCCCATCCGCAAATGCGGGAGATCGCTCTGCCCATCCTGAAAGAATTCAAGAAACAGCTCCCCGTTCTCTTCTTGGACATCGAAGCCGAATGAACGTGAAATACAGCCGGGGCGTTTTTCTGCCCTTCGAAATCGGATCCTTCACGGGTTCTCTTTATATGCCTCTCGGTCTCGATCCGTCGGCGCCCCGCGTCACCGCCGTATACTGCCTCGGAAGCGAGGAAAGAGAGCTCAGGGAGATCGTCTCCCTCTGGAAAAAGCCGGAATTCAAGCCGGAAAGACCTGTTGCTCTTCTGGCGATTCATCCGCTGAAATGGGAAGACGATTATTCTCCTCTGAAGGCGCCGGCGCTCAGACAAGGCGAACCGCCCTTCGGGGACGGAGCGGAAAAGCACCTGAAGGCGATACGCGATCAATTGATCCCTGCGATGGAAAAAACCTATAATCTGATCCCCGACCGTTCGGAACGGATCCTCGTCGGATACTCGCTTGCCGGGCTCTGCGCTCTGTGCGGCCCGATATTTGTTCCGGACGCTTTTTCGCGGTTCGGAGGGGTCTCCCCTTCGCTGTGGCTCGATGGATTCCGCGCCTTCTTCGAGGGCTCTCTGCCGCCGGACGGGGTCGATCGCCTGTATCTCTCCCTCGGCAAAAAGGAACCTGCCGCCAAAAACGAGCGCATGGCCAGGGTAGGCGTCGAGTTTACGGAGATATCCGGATTTCTCTCCTCCCGCGTCGCCGAAGGCCGTTTCCTTTCCGAATGGAACGACGGCAATCATTTCTTCGAGCCCGCACGGCGTATTGCAAAAGCGATCGCTTTTCTGTCTGCCTGAGCCACGGAGAGTTTTTCCCGCATATATAAAGAAGCGACGTCCCGGATGCGGCGACGCGCTTCTTTTTTGTGAAAACGCCGTATAATGATTTTTCTTTATTTCATACCACTAAATTTAGTGGTTAGCGATTGACAAGAAGCTTTCCCATAGAGTATAATATTTTGTTGTAAAGCTTGGATCCCTCCGGAGGCTGCATGAGCATCACAAGAGAAAGCGAACGGTATATCGGTCTGGTGCGGGAAGAAAACGAACGCTTCTTCCGGGCCGTGGGCCGCCGTCGCCGTTATTTCGTGGATACCTACGGTTGCCAGCAGAACGAATCGGACAGCGAGATCCTGCGCGGCCTTGCGGAAGCCATGGGATACGAACCGGCGTCCGACGCATCCGGCGCCGATCTGATCGTAGTCAATACGTGCGCCGTCAGAGAGCATGCGGAAATGCGCATTCTCGGCAACGTCGGCGCCATGTCTCATATCAAAAAAAAGAATCCCGATCTTATGATCGTAATGACAGGGTGCATGATGTCCGAAGGGCACATGCGCGAAAGAATCAAAAACAGCTTTCCTTACGTTTCCGGTACTCTGGACACCAATTCCCACGCCCGTCTTCCCGAATTGGTCTGGTCCTTCCTCGGCGACCGGAAACGACGTTATTATTTCGACGAAAACCGGGACGTCCTGTCTGAAACCGAAGGTCTTCCGCGGGTGCGCACCAACGGGTGTAAAGCCTGGCTTCCCATTATGAAGGGGTGCGACAACTTCTGCTCTTACTGCATCGTTCCCTACGTGCGCGGCCGCGAAGCGAGCCGTCCGTCGGATGCGGTCCTTCGGGAAGCGCGCGAGCTTGTGGAAAACGGAGAGAAAGAAATCACGCTTCTCGGGCAGAACGTCAATTCCTACCGCGGGATCGACGGAGGGTTTCCCGCCCTTCTGCGGAAGATAAACGCCATACCGGGAGAATTCCGCATCCGATTCATGACAAGTCATCCGAAGGACGCCGGTGAAGAGCTTTTCCGCGCGATGGCGGAATGTGAAAAGGTCGCGGGAAATCTTCACCTGCCTTTCCAGTCCGGAAGCGACCGGATCCTCAAAGCCATGAACCGCGGGTATACCGCATCCCAGTATCTGGAAAAGCTTTCTCTGGCGCGGCGGTACCGGCCGGATCTCGATATTACAAGCGACGTGATCGTAGGATTCCCCGGCGAGACCGAAGAAGACTATCTGGCGACCGAGGCCCTCGTGCGCGAGGCGGGCTTCCTCTCTCTTTTCACGTTCATTTATTCCCGCAGAGAAGGAACGCGCGCCGCAAGGATCCCCGACGACACGCCGGAGGAGATCATCAAGAACAGATTCCGGCGGCTCCTCTCGGTACAGGACGAGATCTCCCGCGCGAAAAACGAGGCTCTCGTATCCGAAACCGTCCGTGTTTTATATGACGGAATCAACCGGGAAGGCGACGCACTGACCGCCCGGACATCCGGAAACAGGCTGGTTTCCGTCAAGGCGGATCCCGGACTTGTCGGAAGCTTCGGAGACGTGCGCATCACAAGCGCGTCCACATGGTCGCTGACGGGCGAACCGATCCGAACGGAGGCGGACTGATGGCAGAATTCACTCCCATGATCAAGCAATACCTGGCCATAAAGGAGCAGAACAAGGATTCTCTGCTCTTTTTCCGGCTGGGAGATTTTTATGAACTCTTTTTTGAAGACGCAAAGATCGCCTCGTCCGAGCTGGATCTCGTTCTGACAGGAAAGGACTGCGGACAAGAAGAACGCGCTCCGATGTGCGGCATTCCCTATCATTCCGCCGAAGGATATATCGCCAAGCTCGTCGCGAAAGGCTTCAAGGTCTCCATCTGCGAACAGATGGAGGATCCCGCGCTGGCAAAAGGGCTTGTCAAGCGTGAAATCATCCGGACCGTTTCCCCCGGTACGATCACCGAGGAATCCATGCTGGACGATCGGCGTTCCAACTATATCGCGGGTATTTATACCGGGAAAAAGGGCGCCGGCATCGTCTTTATCGACGTTTCCACGGGCGAAGCCAGCGCTACCGGCGCTACGGGCGGCGATATAGACGCAAGGCTGATCACGGAGCTGTCCCGTTACGCACCGTCCGAAATCATCGTCAATTCCGCCTGCTCCGCACGAAAGGATCTATCGGCTTATCTGAAAAACCGTCTGCGCGTCAGGCTTTCTGTGGAAGACGAATACTTTGATCCGGATCCGGCTGCCGCTGAGGCCGAAAAGAGGTTCGGCGAGGATCTGGATTGTCCGGAATCCTTTCGTCCCTTCCTGCTTGCCGCCGTCGGGGGCCTGCTCCTTTACCTGAAGGACGCAAAGAAGAGCGATCTTTCGTATATCAACAAGCTCTCCGTCTATCAGGAAGCGACCTTTATGGATATCGGCGAGACTGCGTTCCGGAACCTGGAGATCAGCGAGACCATGCTGAGCCACAGCAAGCACGGGAGTCTGCTCGGCGTCATGGACACCACCGTCACCGGGATGGGGTCGCGCAAGCTCAGACGGTGGGTGGAAAAGCCCCTGATGAACCCGGCGCAGATCGTGAAAAGACAGAATGCCGTTGAAGAGCTTGCCGCAGATACCGTCATGCGGGAGGAGCTGCGGCATACGCTTCGTTCCATGACGGATCTGGAAAGGCTTTCCACCCGGATCGTTTACGGAACGGCAAGCCCGCGCGATCTCCGCGCTCTTTGCAGTGCGCTCGGCACGATCCCCGCTCTTCGCGACGGGATCGGCAAGGCAAAATCCGCGCTGCTTTGCGAGGTGTTCGACGGACTTGATCCGCTGGACGACGTATATCAGAAGATCGACCGCGCCATCGAGGAGGATCCTCCCTATCTGGTGCGTGACGGCGGCATGATCAAGGACGGGTACGATCCGGAGGTCGACCGTCTGCGCTACATCTCCGGTCACGGAAAGGAAGCCATAGCGGCGGTCGAAGCAAAAGAGCGGGAGCGCACCGGCATCAAAAATCTGAAAGTCAGCTTCAACCGGGTGTTCGGCTACTATATCGACGTAACGAATTCCTATAAAGGGCTGGTCCCACAGGATTACATCCGAAAACAGACCCTCGTCAACTCCGAACGATACATCACGGAAGAACTGAAAGCCATCGAAAACGATATCCTATCGGCCGACGACAAGGTGAAGACGCTGGAATACAATCTCTTTGACGCCATCCGGAAGGAAACGGCCGCCGAGGCCGAACGCATCCAGTCCACCGCCGACGCGGTATCGACCCTCGATACCCTGCTCGCCCTGGCGTCCAATGCCGTCAATTACCGGTACGCCCGTCCTCTTGTGGATCTTTCCGACAAGCTTGAAATCAAATCCGGCAGACATCCCGTGGTGGAACGCATGCAGGGCGGCGAACTGTTTGTTCCCAACGACGTGGATCTTGATTGCCGGGAAAAAAGAGTCGCTGTGATCACCGGTCCCAATATGGCAGGCAAATCCACCTATATGCGTCAGGTGGCGCTGATCGCGCTGATGGCGCAGACGGGAAGCTTCGTTCCCGCCGAAAGCGCTCATATCGGCATCGTCGACAAGCTGTTTACACGCGTCGGCGCGTCCGACGATCTCTCCTCCGGTCGGTCCACCTTCATGGTGGAGATGAGCGAGGTGGCGGAGATCCTCAAGGAAGCGACGAAGCGCAGCCTGATCATTCTCGACGAAATCGGACGCGGCACCTCGACCTTCGACGGCATGGCCATTGCCCGCGCCGTCGTCGAGTATGCCGCCGATTCCAAAAAGCTCGGCGCGAGAACGCTTTTCGCAACCCATTACCATGAGCTGACCGTTTTGGAAAACGAGCTCGACGGAGTCAAAAACTACAATATCGCCGTCAAAAAGCGCGGCGACCAGATTTCGTTCCTGCGAAAAATCGTTCCGGGGGGTGCAGATGACAGCTACGGCATAGAAGTTGCGCTCCTGGCGGGGCTCCCGGGCGCCGTGATCAATCGTTCCAAAGAGATCCTTTCCTCCCTGCAGAGCGGAGAACCTTCCCTCCCGAAATCCGCCGGACGCTTTCGGGAAGAAGAAACGGAACCTGAATTGACCTTCCAGGCAAGCCGCGAGCAGAGCCTGATCGAAGAACTGAAAACGCTTTCCATCGACACGATGACGCCCCTGGAAGCGATGAATGTGCTGAACCGTTACGTCAATCAAGCGAAGGAACTGTAATCCGATCGGAAACAATCTCTTTTGCCGGAGGCTTTTATGAGTTACCGTATATTGGAGCCCGCCGCTTTTTTCCGGGGAAAACGGAACGATCTGGAACGCCGGTCCGACGGCGTATGGTCCTGCGGCGCCCTTCTCGCGGAGATCGCCGTCACACCGGTCCGCCCCGGTGCGGACAAGATCGTCTCCCGCTGGACGAATACCGGAGACGGGGAGCTTTTCCTGCAGCCGGAGATCCGCGTTGCGTCCGGCTTTGTCTATAAAAGCTATCTTATCCCCGGCGTAAGCTATAACGGCAACGGCTGGGGACGGGGACGGGAACCGAAAGGCCTCTGCCGTGAAGGAGAACCATGGATCTTTGAATACCGGCGCACGTCTCTCCCCTCCTGTACGATCAGCGAAAACGAAACGGAATACATGGCTCTGATGGCGTCCGACGCAGACGAAGCTTCGCTCCGTTCCTCCTGCGGCATGGAAGCTGCAGCCGACGGGACCATGATCCACCGCCTGCTTTATCCGGAGATCGAACGCCCTCTCACCTATTCCGGACGGGACGCCTACGCGGAGCCGCAGGAAGGCTTCCTCCGCCTCGGACCCCACGAGACGTTTCGGGCGGAAGCCTGGATCCTGACCGGGAAACCGGTGTTTCCGCGATTTGCCGCCGCCAACGTCGAGGAGGAAGCGCTTGCTCTTCTGGGAAAACCCTTCACCGCGCGCTTTTCGACGGGTGAAATCAAAGACCTTTGCTCGGCTTTCGCCTTCTCGCTTCTGCAGGACGTCGGTGGGAAAAGGCTGTTCTCCATCGGTCTTTCCCTGAACGAAAAGAACGAATTCAGGTTGAACGAGGGGAATGAATTCGGCTGGTGCGGCCAGAACGGGATGTATGCAAGGCTTTTTCTCCGCAGATGGGATGAAACCGGAGACGAATCCTACAAAAGCGTCGCGGTCGGCGTGCTCGATGCCTTTGCCGCGGCACGCGGCAAAACCGGACTGGTTCACGCCCATTACGACCGCTGGCTGAAGGGCTCCGGAGATGTTGAGGATACGTGCAATCTCGGGTACGCGATCCTGGAATTCGCACTTTGCTGGAAATTCCTGCACGATCGCGGCGAGGATCATCCGGAATGGCTCGATGCCGGCCGCGACGCGGCGGATTATCTGATCGGTCAGTATTCCGACGTTTCCGGCTTTGGCAAAGCGTGGAACGTGGAAACGGGCGAATGTCTTGATCCGGAAGGCACCATCGGCGCGTACGTGATCCCGGGACTTGCCGCGCTTTACAGGATCACATCTGAAGAAAAGTACCTGACGTACGCCGGGAAGGCTCTTCGCCTTTATGCAAAACGGGATCTTGACGAGTTCCGCTGCACGGCCGGGGCCCTTGACACCTACTGCATCGACAAGGAGTCTTCCGGTCCGATCCTGCGGGGAGCGCTTGCGCTTTATGAAATCGACGGCGAAAAAGAATGGCTGGTCATCGCGCAGAAAGCAGGCTGGTATTTTACCTCCTGGATGTTCTATTACGACGCTCTTTATCCCGCGGAAAGCGATTTCGCACGTACGGGATACCGGACCCGGGGCGCCACTTCGGTATCCGCCCAGCATCATCACCTGGATCCGTGGGGCGCGCTGGTTGTGCCGGATATGCTCCGGCTCTGGAAATACACGGGCGACGACGGCTGGAAAAAGCGCGCGGAGCTCCTTTTTGCCAACGCCATGCAGAACGTGACGCCGGGATGCGGCCGGGTATTTCATGATGCGAAGCGCGGTCCCGGCGCGCAGAACGAGGGATATCTCCATTGCCGCTGGGGTTCCGAAAAGGCGCCCGGCTACTGCAACGACTGGCTCGTCGCATGGCCGCAGGCCTTCTTGTGGCACGCTGCGGCCGAGATCGAAGATATGCTCCGGGATCCCTGAAATAAGAGAGTATATCTGCCTATCGATACCTTTACGTAGATTCGCGCATATTGTCTGATCCGATCAGGAAAAGGAGAACGGTCATGCAGAAAATCGGTTTTGACGGCGATAAGTACATCAGGATCCAGCGTGAAAAAATAACCGAACGCATCGAAAGCCTCGGCGGAAAGCTTTATCTGGAATTCGGCGGAAAGCTTTTCGACGATCAGCACGCGGCCAGCGTCCTTCCCGGATACCGGCCCAACGGCAAGCTGGAGGTATTGAAAACCTTCCAGGAGGATGCGGAAATCATCCTGTGCATCAGCGCCAAGGACATCGAAAGCAACAAGATGAGAAGCGATCTGGGCATTACCTATGAAATGGACGTTCTGCGTCATATGGATAAGCTGCGCGCCATGGGATTTCACATCGCAGCCGTCGTGATCACTCTTTTCACCGGGCAGGAGGCCGCGTTCAAATTCAGAAACATGCTTGAAAACCGCGGAGAAAACGTATACATCCACCGACCGACGCTTGGATATCCCACCGACGTGAACACCATTGTCAGCGACGTCGGATACGGCGCGAATCCCTACGTTGAAACCACGAGACCGCTGGTCATCGTCACGGCTCCGGGACCCGGAAGCGGCAAGCTTGCCACCTGCCTTTCGCAGCTCTATCACGAATACCGTCTCGGCAAAAAAGCCGGATACGCCAAGTTTGAAACCTTCCCCATCTGGAACCTTCCCCTGAAGCATCCCGTCAACATGGCGTATGAAGCGGCTACCGCCGATCTCAAGGACGTGAATATGATCGATCCCTTCCACCTTGAGGCGTACGGCGTGTCCACCGTCAATTACAACCGCGACGTCGAGGTCTTCCCCGTCGTGCGTACCATTCTGTCCAAAATCATGGGCGACAGCACGATCTACCGCTCTCCGACGGATATGGGCGTCAACATGGTCGGCTTCTGCATCTCGGATGACGACGCCGTCTGCGAAGCCGCGCGTCAGGAGATCATCCGCCGCTATTATCGCGCGCGTGTCGACGCGAAATCCGGGAAAAAGAGCAATGAGGAAGCCCAGAGGATCCTGCTTCTGATGAATGAAATGGGGATTCGCACCGAAGACCGGCGCGTGGTGGAGCCCGCGCTGAAACGCGCCGCTTCCATCGATCCGACGGGTACCGACGGACAAGTAGTCAGCCTTGAGCTTCCCGACGGCACCATCGTCACCGGCAGAAGCCACCCCATGATGAACGCCACCGCATCGGTCCTGATCAACGCCATCAAACACGAGGCGGGAATCGCCGATGAAATCCATCTGATCTCCCCCGTCATTCTGGAACCGATGGTCAATATGAAGAAAAACATCCTTCACTCCAATTTCCCCGTCCTCAATGCAGAAGAGGTCCTCGCGGCTCTCAGCATATCGGCAGCGACGAATCCGACCGTGGCCTACGCCATCCAAAAGCTTCCGGATCTTGCCGGATGCGACGCCCACTCCTCCAGCATCATTTCCTCTCCGGACGCCAGCACCTATAAAAAGCTCGGGATCAAAATCACCTGCGAGCCCGAGTATCCCACAAAGAATCTTTATTTCCGCTGATCCCCGCGAACCCTGCCGACTTACGCCGCCCTGCGGCAGAAGCAAATGCATAGAAAGGAGACGCCCATGTCTGCGATCCGCATATTGCCTCCCCAGCTTCGCGATCTGATCGCCGCAGGCGAGGTCTGCGAGCGACCGGCTTCGGTCGCGAAAGAGCTGGTGGAAAACGCTCTGGACGCCGGCGCGGAAAACATCACCGTCTGGATCGAAAGAGGCGGGCTCGGTCTGCTTCGCGTTTCGGACGACGGATGCGGGATGTCTCCGGAGGACGCGGTCCTCTGCTTTTCCCGGCACGCCACCAGCAAGCTTGCAGGCGACGATCTCACGGAGATCGTCACGATGGGGTTTCGCGGCGAAGCGCTTGCGGCGATTTCGGCTGTTTCCCGCGTCACGCTGATCACCCGCGAACGTTCCTCCGACGAAGGCACCCGCGTTTCGGCAGCCGCAGGCGATATCCTCTCCTCCGATCCCGTCGGATGTCCTGTCGGCACCAATATCTCGGTCGAAGATCTGTTTTTCAATACGCCCGCGCGTCTGAAATTCATGAAACGCGACGTCAGCGAAGCCGCGTCGGCCGAGGCGAGCGTTGAAGCCGCCGCTCTTTCCCATCCCGAGGTTTCCTTCCGCGTATTCAGAGACGGAAAAGAAACGCTGCACACCCCGGGAGACGGGAATCTTCTCACGGCGATATACTGCATCTACGGGCGTGAATTCGCGGGTAATCTGATGCCGCTCGAATATGCCTACAACGGCGTCCGCGTCAAAGGC
Source organism: Clostridia bacterium (assembly GCA_017441705.1). Classification (GTDB taxonomy): domain Bacteria; phylum Bacillota; class Clostridia; order Oscillospirales; family QAMX01; genus RUG11797. Next base: position 50,465 of record JAFRWU010000009.1, read on the forward strand.
TTTGCTTCCAGACCGACTGCCGGCCGCGGCAATCGGGCCATGCAGTTTTTCAGCGTCAACGGCCGTCCCATCAAATCGCGCATGCTCTCCGCGGCGCTCGACGAAGCCTATAAGAACACCATGCCGCCCGCGAAGCATGCGATCGCCTTCGTCGACATTTCCATGCCTTACGCCCTCGTAGACGTCAACGTGCATCCGACAAAATCCGAAGTCAAATTCGTGCGAGAACGCGACGTTTTCGATTCTCTTTACTTCGGGATCAAGACCATGCTTTCGGAGGATCCCTCGATCGAGTCGCCTGAAGAAGCTTCCGCGCCGCGGATACTCCGTTCGTCCGATCCCGCATCCTTCCCGCCGTCTGCCGAACGAAAAGAAAACGGCACGCCTTTCGCCTACCGGCAGAACGGCACGGCGGATCCTTCCCGGGCAGAACCTCTTTTCGCGCCCTACGGCATATCGCTGACTTCGAAGGAAGAAACCGGCTCCGGAAGCGTCGCGTCTCCGGATTTTCTCGCCGGATACGCCGCAGGGAACCGAACCGCCTCTGCGATCTCCTCCGAAGAACCGGACGGCACAGCGCATTCATTTGCTCTGCCGCGGGAAAAAGGAGGCGATCCCGTTCCGCCCGAGAAGCTACGGCTTGTCAAGGAAGACAAACCTTACCGGTTCAAGACCGAGCTCTTCCGCACGTACGTGATCGCCGAAGGCGAAACGGACGCCTTCATCATCGATAAGCACGCCGCGCATGAGAGGATCCTTTACGAAGAGCTTCTTCGTCACGAAGGACCGCCGGATTCCCAGCTTCTTTTGACTCCGTTGGTCGTCCGGCTTACCCGTGACGAGTACTCGATCCTTCTTTCTTCCTTTGACGAACTGGAAAAGGCCGGATTTGAGATCGAGGATTTCGGAAGCGGGAGCCTGCTGGTCAGAAGAGTTCCCCTGTGCCTTGTGGGGACCGATATCGAAAAAGCCCTTGCCGAGACGGCGGCCGCGTTATCCGAGGGAAAACACGATAAACGCCTTTCGGTCAGAGAACGGCTGCTTTATTCCGTAGCCTGCCGCGCCGCGGTAAAGGGCGGTGAAAACACCACCGAAGCCGAGCTGGAATCGATCATAGCCCGCGTTCTGGATTTCGAGGATATCCGGTTTTGCCCTCACGGCCGTCCCTGCGTTTTCCGTATCACGAAAAGCGAACTGGAAAAACGCTTTGGGAGGATCGGGTCGTGAAGCCGAAGATCGTCGTTCTCGCGGGACCGACCGCATCGGGGAAAACCGCGCTTTCGATCTCGCTGGCGAAGCGTTTCCCCTTTGAGATCGTCTCCGCCGACTCCATGCAGATCTATCGCGGCATGGACGTCGCCACCGCGAAGCCGACCCCGGAAGAAAGAGAGGGCATCCCGCACTATATGCTCGATATCGCGGACCCCGCCCTTCCCTTTACAGTCTCTGATTACGTCAGAGGAGCGCTTGACGCCGTAAAGGAGATCGATTCTCACGGGAAAGTCCCGCTCGTCGTGGGCGGAACCGGTTTCTATATCAAAGCGCTTCTGGAAGGCGGCGATTTCGGGGAATGCACGCGCGATCCGTCATACCGGGAAGAGCTTGCCGCCTTCGTCCGGGAAAAAGGCGAAACCGCTTTGTGGGAGAAGCTTCGCGATCTGGATCCGGCGCGCGCATCCGGCGTCCATCCGCACAACGTAAAGCGCGTCATGCGCGCGCTGGAGGTCATCCGTGAAACGGGGAAAAAGGCCAGCGATCATGCTTTTTATGCGAAGGAGCCGCGCTTTGATTCTCTTTATCTCGTCCTGACGTTTGCCGATCGATCCGTTCTGAGAAGAAGGATCGAGAAGCGCGTCGACGCGATGTTTGCCTCAGGCTTATGGGAGGAGGCGGCTGCGATCGCCTCGCTCGGTCTTCCTTCCGACGCCACAAGCCTTCAGGCTATAGGCTACAAGGAGCTTTGGACGGCCGGCGATCCGAAGGAAGCGAGGGATGCGCTCGTTCTGCGGACCGCACAATACGCCAAAAAGCAGACGACGTGGTTTCGCGGCGTGAAAAACGCGGTCCCGCTCGACGCCGAAAAGGAATTCCCGCTGCTTCTGGATGAGGCCGGAGAATTGATCGCTTCTTTTCTTTCGCCCTCCGGGGATCAGACATAACGGCAAATTGCGCGAAATTTCTCACAGGAAAGCCTTGTAAAGACTATACCTCTGTGCTATAATAAACAATAATTGGGTTGCCGTACCGGGACGTTTTCATCAAGCTCCGAACGGCGGCGTTTCGCTCTTGAAATCCTGGCACGGCGCAGGGACGCGCCCTTATCAGAAAGGAAACCGACGTGCTGAGAAAAACCTTCCGTTACGGCCGCGTGATCTTCGGAACCATTCTGGCCGTCGTGTTGGCATATATCATTTATCAGGCTGTCAACGCTTTGGGCAGCACTCTGAAAACCGTGCACGCTTCGCTGATCACCGCGGGGAAATCTGTCAGCGGAGACGCGCTTTTCGTCCGCGACGAATTTCTCCTTCCCGATCTTTCGGCGTCCATCTATTCTCTGAATCTGAAGGACGGAGAAAAGGTTTCTGCCGGCGGCGTCTACGGAAACGTTTATGATTCGCCCGCCGCGCTGAATTCCTACCGGGAAAACCTCGAAGCGAGCGAAATCGCCGAGCGGCTTACAAAGATCGCTTCCGCCTTCAACGATTCCTACGAGGTGCCGGAGCTGAACCGTGCCATCATATCCCTGACGGCGCGGCGGCCCTCCGAAGGCCAGCCGACGGGCGATCTGAAGGGATTGAAAAGCGAGTTTGCGCTGACCCTTCTGAAAAGATCCTACGCGCTCGGCAGCCGTACCGATCTTTCCAACGAGCTCAACCGGTATGTGATGCTGACAGAAAACTACGAACGGAACAAAGAACACGGATCCAGTACTCTGATTTCTTCCCGGGCCGGGTATTATTCCTCCTATGCCGACGGGTATGAAGAATATCTGACCCTGGAGAACGCGGGCGAGCTCAACGCCGAAAAGGTCGACGCCATCATCGCCTCCCCCACCAGCGGAGACCGGGACCTGTCCGCCTGCCCCGGAAAGCTGGTCACCGATTTTCACTGGAAGATCCTGTTCCCCGTTTCTTCCCGGGACGCTTCGATCCTGACCGTCGGCAAACGCTACGAGATCGAACTGCAGGGCAGAAGGATCAGCGCGGTGCTCTCCGCCGCGACGGGGGATCCTGAAAAAGAAGAAAGACTGGTCCTGGTTTTCGACACGTCCGCCAATATCTCCGACTTCCTCTCGCTGCGCACGTCGAAAATCAAAGTCCTGGCGGAACAGTATACGGGATATCGAATCCCCTCCGACGCTCTGCGCGTCATCGACGGAAAAACGGGAGTCTTCTGTCTCCAGGGATACGTGGCGCGATTCGTCGAAGTCAAGATCCTCTGGAAAACCGATACGTTCTACGTCGTGGAAGCGGACCTGACCGGCACAGAAGGTCTGTTCACAAACGATACCATCATCATCAATACCCGCGGCCTTTACGACGGCAAAGTGGTCACCAATCAGCCGCAGTCCGACCAGCAGTAAGCAAATCAGGAACTGAGTTCAAATACAGTATGGAGGTATAGACATGAGCAGCTTATGGGAAAAATTCAAAAACCTGACGAAGCCCGATGATTACGACGACGAGTACGACGAATCCGCGGAAGAGAATCGCGGCGAAACCGAAGAGGAAGAACCGGCCCGTACGCGGCCCGTGCGCCGTCGTCCTTCCGCTTCTTCATTCGATATCCCGACCGACGATCCCGCGCCGTCGGGCGTGAACGACGGCAAAGTCCTGAACATCAACACCACGACGCAGCTTCAGGTCGTTCTGGTAAAGCCCACGAAATTCGAAGATTCCATTGAGATCGCCAATTCGCTGAAAGCCATGCGCACCGTCGTCCTGAATCTGGAGTCGACCAACAAGGATATCGCGCGCCGCATCCTGGACTTCCTGTCCGGCGTCGCATACGCCAATCAGGGAAAGATCAAGAGAGTTGCCAACAACACCTATATCATCACCCCGTACAACGTTGGGATCTCCGGCGATCTGATCGACGAACTCGAAAACAACGGCATGTATTTCTGACGACCAATTCTGAACATAAGGAGTAACGAACCATGGCTATGATCACCTCTTCCGAAATCAAAAACGCAACCTTTGGATACGCGATGCGCCGCGGCTACAAGCCCGAACAGGTAGACCAGCTTCTGGATCGCGCTTCCGATACGATCGATTCTCTCACCAAGGAAAACGCCATCCTCAACGAGAGAATCCGCGCGCTCACCAGCCAGGTGGAAGAGCTTCGCGCCCGGGAAGGCTCGCTCAACGAGATCATGATCCGCGCTCAGAAGATGAGCGACGATATGATCGCAGAAGCTACCGCCAAGAGCAACAGCATGGTTGCCGACGCCGAACGCAAGAGCGAAGAGCTTCTCAGCTCCGCAAAAACACTCGGCGAAAGCAAGATCAGCGAATACAAAGAATCCATCGCTCTGGAAAAGGCCAAGCTGGCGGAAGCCCGCGAAGAAGCCGCCGGTTTCATCGATCTGATCGTCGGCGAGCTGACCACCCAGACGGAAATGATCGCGAAGATCAAGACCCGCGCGCACATCGAGGACGTAAAACCCTCTTCTTACCAGCCGGCCGCCCCTGCTCCGGTCAGCGAAACCGCTCCCGTCGCCGAACCCGCTCCGGCGCCGGAAAAGGAACCCGAACCCGCGGCTTTTGAACCTGAGCCGGCGCCTGCCGCACCGTCAGAGCCGCAGGAGGCCGCCCCCCTTACTTTTGAAACGATCCAGGACGCCAAAGTATACGAGCCCGCTCCTCCCGTCTCCGAACCCGTGCGCAGAAACGATACGGTTTCCGTTGCCGACGAAATTGCCGGACGCATCCTTCAGAACGCTCCGGCAGCCGAGCCCGCAGCACCCGCGCCCGCTCCGGCACCTTCCGGCGCCGGCATGAGCTGGGACGAGATCATCGGTCTGAAGACCGCCAGCAATCCGGCTCCCAAGACCGAGACGCCGGACGCCTCCTCTCTGAAGTTCGGAAAGGAATTTGACGTTACCATTCATTAATCTACAATCAACCGAAGGGATACTTTTTATACCATGTCTTTGGATTACAACAAAACCCTGAACCTTCCCAAAACGGATTTCCCCATGCGGGCCGGTCTTCCCCAGCGGGAGCCCATCGCCCTGGAAAACTGGAAGAAGAAGGATCTCTACGGCAATCTACAAAAGAAGAACGCGGGCAGGAAGCCGTATATCCTGCACGACGGTCCTCCCTTCTCCAACGGAGATATCCACATGGGCACCGCGATGAACAAGGTGCTGAAGGACTTTATCGTACGCTATAAGTCGATGAGCGGTTTTTCAGCCCCGTACGTTCCCGGATGGGACAACCACGGCATGCCCATTGAAAGCGCCATCATCAAAAAGAACAAGCTCGACCGGAAAAAGATGTCCATACCGGAATTCCGTTCTGCGTGTCAGAAGTTTGCATCCGATTTTGTGGACCGTCAGCGCAGCGAATTCATCCGGCTCGGCGTTCTCGGCGACTGGGAGCATCCCTACCTGACCATGGATCCCGCCTTTGAAGCCGAAGAGGTCAAAGTGTTCGGGACCATGTACGAAAAGGGGTATATCTATAAAGGCCTGAAACCCGTCTATTGGTGTCCGCACGATGAAACCGCCCTGGCGGAGGCTGAGATCGAATACAAGGACGATACGGTCACGTCGATCTACGTAAAATTCCGCGTAACCGACGATAAAGGACTCCTCTCCCCCTTTGCAGATCCGGAAAAGACCTATTTCATCATCTGGACCACGACTACGTGGACCCTTCCCGGCAATATGGCCATCGCCGTCAATCCGGCGGAGATCTACGCTCTTGTGAAGGCTTCCGACGGCGACTGCTACGTCCTCGCGGAGCCGCTTGTGGAAGCGACCATGAAGCAGGGCGGCGTGGAGTCCTACGAGATCCTTAAGGAATTCCGCGGAAGCGATCTGGAGCTGATGAAAGCCGCGCACCCCTTCCTTGATCGGGAGAGTCTGGTGGTACTCGCGGATTACGTCACCATGGATTCCGGTACCGGCTGCGTTCATACCGCTCCCGGCTTCGGCGCGGAAGACTACGTTACCGGCCGCAAATACAAGATGGATCTGATCGTTCCCGTGGACGACCGCGGATATCAGACCGCCGACGCCGGCAAATTTGCCGGTATGTATTACGAAGAATCCAACGATGCCATCCTGAAGGATATGACCGAAAGCGGCGCTCTGTTCGCTTCCGAAAAAGTCCTTCACTCCTATCCCCACTGCTGGCGATGCAAGAACCCGATCATCTTCCGAGCCACTCCGCAATGGTTCTGTTCGGTGGACGCCTTTAAGGAAGAAGCCGCAGGCGCCTGCGAGGACGTGAACTGGATCCCCTCGTGGGGCAAGGACCGCATTCAGAGCATGGTTCGCGAAAGAGCCGACTGGTGTATTTCCCGCCAGCGTCATTGGGGCCTTCCGATCCCGGTCTTTTATTGCGAAGACTGCGGCAAGCCGGTATGCAACAGCGCCTCTATCGACGCGGTTTCCCGCCTGTTCGGCGAAAAGGGCTCCAACGCCTGGTATGAGCTTCCCGCAGAAGAGATCCTTCCTTCCGGTTTTTCCTGCCCGCATTGCGGCGGCAGGCGTTTCCGCCAGGAAACCGATACGCTGGACGGTTGGTTCGATTCCGGTTCCACGCATATCGCCTCACTCAAAAAAGGCGACGAGTCCCACTGGCCGGCAGATCTTTATCTGGAGGGCGCCGATCAGTACCGCGGGTGGTTCCAGTCTTCTCTTCTCACTGCGGTAGCGACGCTCGGCAGAGCGCCGTACCGCGAAGTCCTGACCCATGGATGGGTCGTTGACGGCGAAGGAAAGGCTATGCACAAATCCCTCGGGAATTCCATCGCCCCCGAAGAGATCGTCAGGAAGTACGGCGCAGACGTGCTCCGCATGTGGGTCGCCTCCAGCGATTACAGGGTCGACGTCCGTGTTTCCGACGAGATCTTCAAGCAGCTTTCCCAGGCGTATCTCAAAATCCGCAACACGTGCCGGTTCCTTCTCGGAAATCTTGAGGGATTCGTACCCGATACCGATCTCCTTCCCTTCGAAGAACTGGAAGAAATCGACCGCTGGATTCTGGGGCGTCTGAACGTTCTTGTGGAAAGATGCCTTGCGGGTTACGACGCTTACGAGTATCACGTGGTTTATCATGCGATCCGGAATTTCTGCGTGGTGGAGCTTTCCAACTTCTATCTCGACGTTATCAAGGATCGTCTCTATTGCGAAACCCGGGACGGCAGGCTTCGCCGCAGCGCGCAGACAGCCATGTACTGGATCCTGGACGGTATGGTTCGTCTTCTGACGCCGGTTCTGGCCTTCACCTCCGACGAGATCTGGACCTTTATGCCGCATACCTCCGACGTCAACGCCGAAGCCGCGGTCTATAACGACATGGCAAGAGTCAATCCGCTCTGGACCGACGAAGCGCTGGATCGGAAGTGGTCAAGACTCCTCGAGCTGCGCGACCGTGTCAAAAAGGCCATGGAGGACGCAAAGGTTCAGAAATCCCTCGAAGTCAAGATCCTTCTCAGAGCAGACGGAGAGGAATTCGACTTTCTGGAAAGCGTCAGGAGCATTCTCCCCACCGTCTTCATCACCTCCGGCGTCGAGCTTGAAAAGGGAAATACCTTTACAGCGGAGATCCTGCCGGCCGACGGCAGCAAGTGTGAACGCTGCTGGAGCTTTACACCTGACGTCGGTTCCGATCCTGCATATCCTACGCTCTGCGCACGCTGCCGCGAGGCGATCAAACCCTTCGTATAAGAAAAACAAATTTCAAACGGCGCAGCCTCCCCGGTTGCGCCGTTTGATCGTTCAGAAATGAGAATCATCCCATGAAATCACTCTTCAAAAAAGCTCCGAACGTCACGCGTCGGCTTCGTTTCCTGTTGCCGGCGCTGACTTTCCTTGCCGTTATCGTTCTGGACCGTCTTTCAAAAGAGGCGGCTCTTGCTTCTCTGCGCGGCGAGGGGCGGGTCGTCCTGCTTCCCGGAATTCTGGGCCTTTTCTATACCGAAAACACCGGTATGGCTTTCGGACTGTTCTCCGGTTTGCCGTGGCTCCTCTTTGCTCTCCGCATCGCGGGCCTTATTTTCCTTGCGGTCTATCTTTTTTCCGGCAACATGCAGAAGCCCCTCGGCTATCTCGGGCTTTCGATGGCGATCGCAGGCGGGATTTCAAACGTACTGGACATCCTGATCTACGGATACGTCGTGGATATGATCGAATTCCTTTTCGTAAGATTCGCCATTTTCAACGTCGCGGACAGCTTTATCACGGTCGGCGCGGTCCTGATCGGCGTTTATTTTGTCTTCCAGCATAAGTTTTCCTCCAAAACCGGCGAGGCTGTGAAAGAAAGCAAGGAAACGCATGACGACGAAAAGACTGACGGCGAATGAAGAATCGGTCGGCCGGAGGGCCGACGTATGGCTTGCGGAAGCTCTGGAGTTGACGCGAAGCGCAGCCGCAGGACTTCTTGACGACGGCTGCGTTCTTCTTGACGGAAGACCGGTCAAAAAGAACGACCGGATCAAAGAAGAAGAGTATGAGGTCATGCTTCCCGATCCCAAACCGCCGGAAGCGAAACCGGAAGCTATCCCGCTCGATATCGTATACGAAGACAGGGATCTCCTGGTGGTAAACAAGCCCCGAGGCATGGTGGTGCATCCCGCCGCCGGGAATGAGAGCGGCACGCTCGTCAACGCGCTTCTATACCGCTGCGGCGATTCTCTTTCCGGGATCAACGGCGTTCTGCGTCCCGGTATCGTCCATCGCATAGACAAAGACACCAGCGGCCTTTTGATCGTCGCCAAATCCGATCGCGCGCACGTCGGGCTTGCTGAACAGATCAAGACCCATTCTTTTCTCCGTTCATACGAGTGTCTGGCATACGGCAGGTTTCGTGAGGAGAGCGGGACTTTCACGGATCCTGTCGGTCGTCATCCCACTGACCGGAAAAAAATGGCGGTCGTACCGGACGGACGAAACGCGGTGACGCATTACCGGGTCATAAGAGCCTTTGAGAAAACGCCCGTTTCGCATCTTCGCCTTGATCTTGAAACCGGACGCACACACCAGATCCGTGTGCACCTTTCCCATTCCGGGCATCCCGTTCTCGGAGATCCCGTTTACGGATCCCGCGCTTCGGAGAAGCTTTTTCCCGAGCTCAACGGACAATGCCTCCATGCAAAGTTCATTTCCTTTGTGCACCCCGTCACGGGCGAAACGCTATCCTTCGAATCGGAGCTCCCTCTCTATTTTACAGACGTGCTGAATCGTCTTATCCTTGCTGACCGCTGAAAGAGAAAACGCCGTGCGGATCCCGTCTGGATCCGCACGGCGTTCGTTGTTCCCGGATACTGTCCGGCTTTTACTCGGCACTCTCGAAGCGGTAGCTTCTGCTCCAGGTCATTTCTTCTCCGGCGTCCAGATCGATCGCCAGGAAAGCCTCGGGCGATATCACGTATTTCGTGCCCCAGCAAGCCATGTAAGGAGCCTGGAAGGAGTCGGTTTCACTGACAGAGCAGCCGGAATTGGACTCGGTGATCTTCCAGTGCGCGCCGCCGCAGTCCTTTACGTCAAAGCCTTTGGTGTAAAATGCGCGTCCTTCAAAGGTCTTGCGGAAGGTGATGACGTTGTTTTCAAACACCATATCCTGCTGGCGCGCCTGCATCATACGGAACATCTTTTCATCAGGCGAGAAAGCCACCTCCGCGCGGTAGTTCGGGCCGACGTACTGCCCGTCTATGCAGACGAAATTGTGGATATACTCTTCGGTGACGATCTTCTTGGAACCCGTGTTGATCAGTTTATAATCCACCGTCATATTGTTGTCTTCGATCGAGACCCTTTTCAGAAGCTCGCATTTGTATCCGTTGATTTCCGGATTGATCGAATGGAACTCCGCGAAATCCTCCCCGTAACGATAGGAGATATCCGCATGCTCGCTGATTTTCATGGCAAGCATATGCGTCGCGCCCATGGGCACGTCTTCTTTGATGACGGTGCCGATGCCGATCTTCATATACCCTTCGCCGACGGCGGTCTCTTCGTAGCCGACGGGAGTATTCAGGCCGAAATCGTTGCAGAATCCGATACCGCCCGAGCCGATCCCCGGAACAACATCCTCATACGCGCAGAAAGTATGCCTCTTGTCGAGATAAACCTGGGTGATAAACCCGGTCCAGTCAAACCGCGAGCCCGCGTATACCGTGCCCGGCTTCGCGATTTCCACCTTCAGGCGGTTGTTTTTCAAACCGATGTAAGCTTCCGTAACCATTTTCTGTATTTCCTTTCTTTTGTGATCAGATTTGAATGGAATATGCTTCGGCTCCTTCCGGGAGTTCTTTGAGATCGATCCCGGCTTCCCACAGGCCGAACGTCGTACCTCCGTCTGCCAGGAATTCCAGCGAATGCCTGTCGGCGATAAAGAGGATCTCTCCGCTTCCCGCTTCGGCAGGCTTTCCGTCAAGCGCAATCCCGTTTTCGGTCCTCGTCAGGAGATGAGCACCGAGCCTTACGGGGTCGTTCAGCGCAGTCCTGAAAACGAAAGGCAGATCGTCGCCCGCGTTTTTCGCAGCGAGGCGTTCTGTGATTTCGGAAGGAAGAGACGCGCGAAGTTTACATTCGCCGTCGGCCCGGATCAGCGAAAGTGAAAGCGGAATGGAATGCTGACTGGTATAAGGAAGGCCCTTCATCTCCGTTTTTTCCCAGAAGATCAGGAGTCTTCGGCCTTTCGGATCTCCGGATACCGTCTGCGCGGCGTATGCCGCCGTTTCCGCATTCCTTTTGGTCAGTTCCCTTCTCCGGTTTTCAAAGGTGAAGCGTCTTCCGTCAAAATCGCCGATCAGGTATTTGCCTCCCGCCTCCCAGAAGACCCATTTCTCCTCCCCCTCCGGCGTTTGAAGCGGGAAAAAGTCCGGGCACTCGTTGGCTTCCGGGAAAGAAAAACGCTGGATCATCTGCCATGACAGAAGATTGTCGGAGGAAAACAGCGCAAATTCGTCTCCTTCAAGATAGAGAGCGAGGATCCATCGCTTCGTATCCGGATGACGGATCACCTTGGGATCCCGGTTCGTACGGCATATCGTGGGGATCACCGGATTCCCCGCATATTTTTCATAATGCTCGCCGTCCGAAGACCAGGCAAGATTCTGCGTAAAGCCGTTTGTTTCGTCGGCTTCGGTGTAAATCAGGATATGCGCGCCGCATCCGAAGCCCGCGGTATTGTCTTCATCGACCACGGCGGAACCGGAAAACTCCGTTGAATCGATCCTTTCGGGATAAAGCGCTTCTCCCTTCCAGGTCCAGGTCAGAAGATTTTCGCTTTCGGCATATCCCCAGTGCATATTCCCCCACACGTCTCCGAAGGGATTGTGCTGACAGAAAAGGCGATACTTCCCGCGGTAAAAGGAAAGACCGTTGGGATCGTTGATCCATCCCCATGGCGCCGTAAAGTGGACGCGAGGTCTGTCACCGTTGTCGACAGAAGCTTCGCCGGACAGCGACGGCGGTGCGATTTTCCTGCCGTTATAGAAAAACGAAAGATCCTGCCCGAGAAAGCTGCGGAGATCGGCGTAGACAAGGTATTCCGGATCATCCGGAGCGTAGGAAATGTGAAAAGCGTATACCTCCTTTTCGCCATTTTTCAGGACCATAACGCCGGGCGATCTTCGATTTACGGGAAGAATGGCAAAGCGCGAGGTGATTTTCATCCTTTCACATCCTTTCCTGTATCATTATAGCAAAGGCGGAAAAGAATTACAAGCGAATTGGTTCGACTGCTCTTTATTTTTTCTCGTTTTCATGGTATCATAAGGACAGGCGTCAGAAAGAAAGCTCTGCCCCGCAGAGCGGGAAAGGAGGAAGACGATGAAAAGCTTTTTCCGCCGCGTCCGGGCGATCCTGAAGATCTTTCTGGAAGCGAGCATCGACGCAACTGTGATCCGGTCCAGCGCCGCAGCAAGCTTTTACGCGCTTTTCTCGATCTTCCCTCTTCTGATCTTTTTGAGCGCGCTGAGTAATTTTTTCGGATCCTCGGAAGCCCTTATCACAAGGATGAATCAGTTTCTTCCGCCGCAGATCCGCGACGGGATCATCGCCTATTTCCGATACGCTTCTTCCAATAACAGCACCGGTTTCCTGATCCTCGGAGCCGTTTTTTCGGTTTGGTTCCTGTACAGGCTCGTAGATTATCTGAATTACACGCTCTCGGTGATCTATACGCCGGATTTCCCCGCTCCGTTTTTGAAAAGGCTCCCGCGCGCCGTTATTACGACGCTGATCGTTCTGATCTCGATCCCAATCTTATTCTTGACAATCGTATTCGGAAAGAATATACTGATATCGTTGCAGGGTATGTTCAGCTTTCCGACTTTTCTGATCTGGCTCTGGAGATTCATCCGGTTTCCGATCGTTGCGTTCGTCATGTACGGTCTTCTTGCGGTAGCCTACCGTTTTTCGACCTACCACGTCTTCTCAGCGCGCGACGTTTCGCCCGGCGCGGCGATCTCCTTTGTCACATGGCTTACGGTGACGGTCCTGTTCGCAGGCTATCTCGATAAGGTCGGTGATTACGGACTTCTCTACGGGGCTCTCGGCACGGTGATCGCCCTGCTGATCTGGCTCTATATGTCCTCCTACTCGTTCCTTTTCGGAGCGGTTTTCAACATCAAATACAAGAAATACAAAGATAGAGAGGTAACTGAATCATGAGCAAAAAGGCAATCGTCACCGGCGGAAGCCGTGGGATCGGACGCGGCATCGCGTTCAAGCTGGCGGAAGCCGGCTACGACGTCGCGATCTCCTATGCCACCGCTTCGGCTTCCGCAGACGCCGTGAAGGAGAAAATCGAAAAGGAATACGGGCAAAGATGCTTTGTATATCAGGTCGATCTCACCGATCCGGACAATGCGCAGCCCTTTATCAGAAGAGCGATCCGCGATCTGGGCGGGCTGGATCTTCTGGTCAACAACGCCGGGCTTACCATTGAAGGAAGCATCGCCGATATGCCGGTGGACAAGGTTGACAAGCTGATCAATCTTGATTTCAAGGCGTATATTCACAATATGCAGGCTGCCTCGCGCTACATGGTCAGCCGCGGGATCAAGGGATCCATCATCAATATCACCTCCTCCCGCGGCGAGCGGGCATATCCCGGAGACACGGTATACGGCGCCGTCAAAGCCGCGCTGAACCGTGCGATCCAGTCCATTGCTCTGGATCTCGCACCCTACGGCGTCCGCGTCAACAACGTCGCTCCCGGCGCGACACAGGTCAGAAGCAAAGAAGAGATGAAGGCCGCCATAAAGGAATGGGCGGACCTCGGCATCGACGTCAGTGAAATGGGCGACGATCCCTTCGGCGAGCTCGGAGAACGCATTCCCCTCGGCCGTATCGGAACGCCCGAGGATATCGGCAACGCGATCGTCTTTCTTGCTTCCGAAAAGGCCTCCTACATCACCGGCATCACTCTGCGCGTAGACGGCGGACTGATCCTCTCCGGCGAGCCCGAAAGAGCTCCCTGGCCGCGCTACGAAACGACCTATGACATGAATTGGGGCCACATGCCTCCGCGCGACGCCGATCTGCGCAGCACCTATCTGTACGTCGGCAGCTACACCTTCCCGAACAAGCAGGGCGAAAAGGCCGAAGGGATCTACGTTTACGATTTCGACCGGAATTCCGGACGGATCGAACTGCTCCAGACCGTTTCCGACACGCCGAATCCCTCCTACCTCACGATCTCCGAAGATAAAATGCATCTTTACGCCGTCAGCGAAGGCCGCGAATCTTCGGTTTCTTCCTACCGGATCGACCCCGAGACCGGAAAGCTGACCTTTGAAAACAAGGTCGGTACCGCAGGCACCGCCATGTGTCACGTGGTTCCCTCCCGGGATTCCAACGCCGTATATACTTCCATGTACGGCTCCGGACATATCGTCGCCGTATCGGTCAACGAAGACGGCACTCTCGGGAAAGTACTTACCACCATCGCTCACGAGGGCAAGGGCACCGATCCCAGGCGCCAGGAGGCTCAGCACGCCCACTCCGTCACGGTTTCACCCGACGGGAAATATGCCTTCGCCTGTGATCTCGGCATGGACAAGATCATGATCTACAAGATCCTGGAGGACGGTTCCCTGATCCCGAACGACGTTCCCTACACCGAAATCGGCGGAGGCGAAGGCCCGCGTCACATGGAATTTCATCCGAACGGAAACTGGCTCTACCTGGTCACCGAGATGGGCGCAAAGGTCATTTTCCTCACGTACGACCCTGAAACCGGCAGCCTGAGCGAAAAGCAGCGGATAGCCACTCTTCCCGAAGGCTATGACAAGCCCAATACGGCGGCTGATATCCATTTGACCAAAGACGGCTCCATGCTCTACATGTCCAACCGCGGCAAGGACGAACTGGTCGCTTTCAAAGTCGGTGAAGACGGCATGCTCGAAAAGCTCGTATCCTTCCCCTCTGTGGGCGGATTCCCGCGCTCCTTCGCTCTGTCTCCTGACGATCGCTTCATCGCAGTCGCCAATCAGAACGGTACGCTGAACATCCTCAGCAGAGATCCCGTTACCGGCGTCGGCAAGGCTCTGTTCGAGGAAAAAATCCCCGCGTGCGTCTGCGTCAAGTTTTTCAGAGCCTGACCGCAGCCTGAACAATCAAGAAGGGAGAATAACTCAACGATGGAAAACAAAAAAGCAATCGTCACCGGCGGCAGCCGTGGGATCGGAAACGGCATCTGCCTGAAGCTTGCGGCGGCCGGTTATGATATCGCCACCAACTATTCTACCGCGTCTCAGGAAGCGGATGAGCTTGCCCACAAGATCGAAACCAATTTCGGACGGAAATGCTTCGTATATCAGGCTTCTCTGGACAAGCCCGACGTTGGTCAGAAGTTCATCAACAAAGCCGCGCACGACCTCGGCGGATTGAATCTTCTGGTCAACAACGCCGGCGTTACCCGTATGGGCAACATCCTGGATATGCCGATCGAAACGATGGATTATCTGGTCAGTCTGGATTTCCGTACTTATCTCCTCAACGCACAGACGGCCGCCCGCTTTATGATCAAACGCGGGCTCACCGGTTCCATCATCAACGTGACGTCCTCCCGCGGCGAACGTGCCTATTCCGGCGACTGCATTTACGGCGGCGTCAAGGCGGGTCTCAATCGCGCCATTCAGTCGATGGCGATCGATCTCGGTCCCTACGGGATCCGCGTGAACAACGTCGCCCCCGGCGCGACCGACGTCCGCGATTTCTCCGGATACATCAAACGGCTCGCCGCCATTGGCATCAAGATCGATCCCACCATGCCGAACCCCAGAGATGTGCTTGCCAAAAAGATCCCGTGTCTTCGCACCGGCAAACCGGCCGATATCGGATCCGCCGTAGTGTTCCTTGCATCCGACGAGGCTTCCTATATCACCGGCATCACGCTCCGTGTGGACGGCGGTCTGATCCTGGCCGGCATGCCGGAGTGGCGAGATCCCGAAAACTCCCGTGAAAACGACGTGGGCTGGGTCGCCCGCAAACGTGAACTGACCTTCGCCGAGGAAGAATAAGCGGCATAAAAAAGCCGTCGCGCCAAGGCACGACGGCTTTTTTCTTCCTTCCTCAAAAAATCAGATTGTCTGCAGCCAGAGATACGTATTCCCCTTCCGCCTCGTCTTCCTCCAGCCCGTAGGAATAAATGAGATGATCGAGTAGCCGGACGTTGATGCATTCCATGGCGTTTTTGATCTTTCTGGTACAGGAAATATCTTCATTGGACGGCAGCGCCACCGAACGCGGATGATTGTGCGCTACGATCACCCTCGTCGCATTGTACATGATCACGGTTTCCACGATCTTTCTCAGATTGACCAGCGCACGGTCGATATCGCCTTCGCAGATCAGAGTCACTCCCAGGACCTTTCCCGCGCTGTCCAGAGATAAAAGATAGAATTTTTCCACGTTACACCCGATAAAATAGGGACGCATGAATTCGCCGGCTTCTTCGGTGGAATTGATCACCCGTACGTTTTTGACCTTCGATACGTTATAAGCCCTTGACGTCGCCGGAATCATTTTCAAATAAGCCGCCGCGCGTTCTCCGATCCCGGGGGAATCCAGAAGACTGACCATCGGCGCTTCGCACACAGCTGCCAGACTCCCGAAGCGTTCGAGCAGGCCGTGCGCGATCCGGTTGGTATCGGCGCGCGGTATCACGTAATACAAAAGGACCTCAAGTATCTCGTGCTCCGCAAATCCGTCGAAGCCCTCATCCAGCAGAAATCTCGAGATCATGCGTTGTCTGTGTCCATCGTGGATGCTTTCTTTCATACCCTTTCCTCACCCTGTCCGATTCCGCAATCCTGCAAGCAGTCTTGAGACTGTTTCTTTCATTATAAGCCAAAATTCATCTGTTTTCAAGAAGGGATTCTTATGAAAACGATCACGGTCAATCTCAACGATTCCGGCCAGCGTCTCGACCGATTCCTGGCCAAATCGCTGCCGGCGCTCCCTCCGGGACTGAGAGCCAAGTATGTCCGTACCAAAGCCATACGGGTGAACGGGAAGCGGGCGGAGCTTTCGCAGAAGCTCTCGGAGGGAGACGTTCTGACCCTTTATATCAACGATGAATTTTTCCTGACCGCGAAGGATGACGACGCATATACGCTGATCACCAGATCGCCGGTCGTCCTTTACGAAGACGATCAAATTCTTCTCGTGATCAAGGAAGCCGGTCTTTCGGTTCATGAGGATGAAAGCGGGAGCCCGGATACGCTGATCAACAGGATCAAGGCGTATTGCGTCAGAACGGGCTGTTGGGATCCCGCAAGCGAGCATTCTTTCGCTCCTGCCCTTGCCAACCGCATCGACCGCAACACCGGAGGCATCGTGATCGCATGCAAAACGGCGGAAGCGCTTCGCGATATGAACGCATTGATCCGTGACCGCAGAATCGATAAATACTACCTTGCCGTCGCAGTGGGCGATCCGCCGGAAAGCGGAACGCTGAAATCGTATATCAGAAAACGCGGTGACGAAAACCGCGTCGAGGTCTTCTCCTCGCCCGTCCCCGGAGCGCGGACGGCCGTCACGGGATTCCGTACGCTTGCGCGAAGGAACGGTCTTGCACTCTGTGAATGCCGCCTTTTCACGGGACGTACGCATCAGATCCGTGCGCAGATGGCTTTTGCCGGATATCCGCTTCTCGGAGACGGAAAATACGGGAAGGCCGATCCGCGCATGAAATATCAGGCGCTTTTCTCCTACAGGCTTTCCTTCACGGCCGTACCGGCAGATTCTTCCCTTGCGTATCTTTCCGGCAGAAGCTTTGTATTCCGCAACGTGGATTTTGTCGCCAGATTCTTCCCCGGAATCTCGATCTGACTGCAAAAAGAGCTGACGTTTTATCCGTCAGCTCTTTTGTATTTCTTACTTTCCTCCGAAAGACCCGCGTAAACGTGCGAGAATGCACGTACAGCGTTTTAATCCTCTTCCCCCTTTAGTTTACGCAGCAGGCTTTTCTTGTCTTCTGCGCCGTAAAAAGCGCTTCCTGCGACGAGCACGGTCGCGCCTGCTTCCCGCAGGACGGAAGCGTTGTCCGCTCTGACGCCTCCGTCTGCCTCCAGTTCAAAAGAATACCCGTTTTCCTTTTTTCTCTCCGCAAGGCGCAGGATTTTGGGGATCACCGAACCGATCAGCCGTTGACCGCCGTATCCGGGGACGACGGTCATGCAAAGCACGGTCTCGATCTCCTCAAGAAAGGGCAGGATAACGGTTTCGTCGGTGGAAGGATTCAGAGATACGCCCGCGTCGACGCCGAGAGCGTGGATCCTGCGGATCGTTTCCTGAAGATCTTCGGTCGCCTCAACGTGGACGGTGATCTGGCTTGCTCCCGCTTCGGCAAAGCGTTCCAGATAGCGCTCCGGCTTTACGATCATCAGATGAACGTCCAGATAGGCGTCTTTTCCGACGTAGCGTCGGATATCCGCGATCATTTTGGATCCGAAGGAGAGATTCGGGACGAAGACTCCGTCCATTACGTCGCAGTGAAGCCAGTCCGCTCCGTATTTCAGCGCAGTTTCGACGCCGGAGCGCATATCGCTGAAGTCGGCGCTCAGCAGAGAGGGGGCAATTTTGATCATCGCGCATCTCCTCACAATCGTTCTTCCCGGTCTGTGCGGTTTTCCCGCTTGCGCGCCGTCGGGAATTGGTCTATAATACAAACAGACAAGCCGACCGTATTTCTATTATAGACGAGTCGGTGAAAAAATGCAATCTGTTTCGAGGTGGGTTATGAGCGATTTCTATCTTCTCGGCTGCGACGTCGGAACCTCCGGAACGAAAAGCGTTCTCTTTACTCTCTCCGGAAAACCCGTCGCTTCTTCTGTATATGAATACCCTCTCTATCAGCCGCAGAACGGCTATGCCGAACAGGATCCGCGCGATTTTGCCGAAGCCGCTTTCGCATCCATCCGCGACGTGATCGCCAAAAGCGGCGTATCCCCCGATTCGGTTCTGTCGGTCGGTCTTTCCGGACAGATGCACGGACTGGTGCTTCTGGATGAAAAGGGCGAACCGCTGCGCCGCGCCATCATCTGGTGTGATCAGCGCACCGGCGAGGAATGCGAGGAGATCACCCGCATCCTGGGGCGTGAAAAGCTGATCGCGATCACGGCAAATCCCGCCGTCACGGGGTTCACCGCCTCGAAGATCCGCTGGGTGCAGAAGCACGAGCCGGAGATCTATGAAAAAACGAGAAAGATCCTTCTGCCGAAGGATTACGTGCGCTTTGCACTCACCGGCGAGTTTGCGACCGATTATTCCGACGCCTCCGGAATGCAGCTTATGGACGTTCCGAACCGACGCTGGTCGAACGAGGTCTGCGCGGCTCTCGGCATCGATCTTTCCCTGCTTGCGCCGCTCTGTGAATCCAGCGAGACAGCAGGCCGCATCTCCCGGGAAGCTTCCAAAAAAACGGGGCTGCTTCCCGGTACGCCGGTAGCCGGCAGTGCAGGAGATCAGGCGGCCGCGGCCGTCGGAAGCGGCATCGTGCGTCCCGGCGTGATCTCGGCCACGATCGGAACGTCCGGCGTGGTGTTCGCTTATGCGGACAGGCCTTCCATCGACCCGCAGGGACGCGTGCACACCCTCTGCCACGCCGTCAAAGGCGCGTGGCACGTAATGGGCGTCACCCAGGGAGCGGGCCTTTCCCTCCAGTGGTTCCGTAACCGCTTCTGCGGAGAGGAGATGCGCGTGGCCGCGGGCCTCGGCGTCGATCCCTATTCGATCCTCGATCGGGAAGCCGCCCTCTCGCCCATCGGCGCCGACGGGCTTCTCTTCCTGCCGTATTTCATGGGCGAGCGCACGCCCCACCTGGATCCGGACGCGCGCGGCGTCTTCTTCGGCCTCACCGCCTCCCACGAGAAACGGGACCTGCTGCGGGCCGTTATGGAAGGAGTCGGTCATTCCCTGACCGATTGCTACGATATCATTCGCGAGCTCGGATTCGACGCGCGGGAAGTACGCGCTGCCGGCGGAGGCGGCCGCTCTCCCTTCTGGCGGCAGATGCTTTCGGACATGTTCTCGGCGCCCGTCGTGACCACCAATTCTTCGGAAGCCGGCGCGCTCGGAGCGGCGCTTCTCGGAGGCGTCGCCGCAGGCGTTTACAAGGACGTTCCGGAGGCGTGCGACGTGACGGTGTTTACCGGAAACACCGTCCGGCCGGATCCCGCGGCAGCCGCCTATTACCGGAAAGCGCACGTTCTTTATCAAAAGCTATACCGGTCGCTCCGGGAGGATTATCAGCTCCTGAAGGAGCTGCGAAATCCGGTATAAATAAAAAAGACTCCGATCGTCAAGACCGGAGCCTTTTTTTGTCCGTTATTCTTTGACAACGCCCTTTTTCAGGATGACATTGGCGTAGATGGCGCTTTCGCCGGACGCGATGATCGCATAAGCCTTTTTGGCTCTTTCATAAAAGGCAAAGCGTTCGATATGCTCGATTCGTGCGCCGCCGTGCTCGTCCACGATCCTTTTGAAATCATCCCAGATCACGGGGACGACCGGATCCCCGGTGACGACTTCCATCAATGCGACGGGGGCGTCCACATAGGCGTCCAGCGGAAAGAGCTTCAGGATGGCGTCCAGAAGCTCCGGGACGCCGTGCCCGTCCGCCCGGACGACCCGCGCGCCTATGGAGGCGGCCGGGAAATTGCCATCTCCGATGACGATCTCGTCGCCGTGCCCCATTTCGTCCAGGATCTTCAAAAGCTCCGGGCTGATGATCGAAGGAATTCCTTTCAGCATCGTATCACTCCTTTAAAATCACTTTGCGTTCTTTTCCTTGATGTATGCGTCGATCGCGGCCGCCGCCTTTTTGCCCGCGCCCATGGCGAGGATCACGGTCGCCGCGCCCGTCACGGCGTCGCCGCCGGCAAATACGCCCGGGCGCGAGGTGCGGCCGTCCTCATCGGCGACGATCCCGCCCCATTTTTCCGTGACAAGACCTTCGGTGGTGCTTTTGATCAGCGGGTTCGGAGAAGTTCCGATTGCCATGATCACGGTATCCACGTCAAGCGTGAAAAGACTGTCTTTCTTTTCCACGGGTCTGCGTCTTCCCGACGCATCGGGTTCGCCGAGTTCCATTTCCACACAGGAGATCGCCCGGACTTCGCCGTGCTCGTCGCCGAGGATCTCTTTGGGATTGGTCAGAAGACGGAAGACGATCCCTTCTTCCCTGGCGTGCTCGACTTCTTCTTTTCTGGCGGGAAGCTCCGCTTCGCCGCGCCGATAAACGATGCTGACTTCCTCGGCGCCCATACGGAGGGCGGAACGCGCCGCGTCCATGGCGACGTTGCCGCCTCCCACCACAGCCACGCGTTTTGCCCGGCGGATCGGCGTATCGCTTTCGGGCAGATACGCTTTCATCAGATTGACTCGGGTCAGATATTCGTTGGCGGAATACACGCCCTTCAGGTTTTCACCCGGGATCGACATGAAGCGCGGAAGGCCGGCACCGGAGCCGATGAATACCGCTTCGTATCCATCTTCCATCAGTTCGTCGACGGTCATCGTCTTTCCGATTACCGTATTCGTTTTGATTTCCACGCCGTTCCGGATGAGCTCATCGGTCTCTTTCCGCACGATTTCCTTGGGAAGTCTGAACTCCGGAATGCCGTAAACCAAAACGCCTCCAGCGACGTGCAGGGCTTCAAAAATCGTGACGTCGTAACCGAGTCTGTTCAAATCGCCCGCGCAGGTCAGTCCGGACGGACCGGAGCCGACGACCGCGACTTTGTGCCCGTTGGAGATCCTTGTTCTCTCCTCGATCTGACCGGAGGAAGCGGCGTTATGACGATCGGCAACGAACCTCTCCAGACGTCCGATTGCTACGCTTTCGCCCTTCAGTCCGCGCACACAGGTCTTCTCACACTGGGATTCCTGCGGGCATACCCGTCCGCATACCGCCGGAAGCGAGCTGGATTCATGGATGATCGCGTAAGCGCCTTCAAAATCTCTGAGAGACACCTTACGGATAAAATCGGGGATCCTGATCATCACGGGGCATCCCTTGACGCAGAGGGGATTCCTGCAGTTCAGGCAGCGTTCCGCTTCACTGACGGCGGTTTCTTCGTCGTACCCGAGCGCGACCTCTCCGAAGGTGGACCTTCTTTCTTCCGGCGAACGCGTCGGCATGGGGTGTTTTTCTTTCTGCATATTGGGCATGACTCTTCTCCTTATTTCCCGAGAAGGCGGCAGTATTCCTCCCGCTCGCGCGCTTCTGTCTCTTTATAGGCGGCGTTGCGCGCCATGGCTTCGTCGAAATCCACCAGATGGCCGTCGAAATCGGGGCCGTCCACACAGGCGAATTTTGTCTCTCCGCCGACGCTCAAGCGGCATCCGCCGCACATCCCGGTCCCGTCGATCATGATGGGATTCATGCTCACGACGGTTTTGATCCCATACTCTTTCGTCAGACGCGCGACGAATTTCATCATGATCAGGGGACCGATGGCGATGACCTCGTCGTACGCCTCCCCCGCTTCGATCAGGCGCTTCAAGGCGTCCGTCACGAGTCCCTTTTCTCCGGCGGTGCCGTCGTCGCTGGTGAGAACAAAGCGATCAGAGACCGCGCGGAACTCTTTTTCCAGAATGACGAGATCCCTGCTGCGGAATCCGACGATTGAATGGACCGTACATCCGAGTGAGGAGAGTTTTTTTGCCACGGGATACGCTATGGCGCATCCGACGCCTCCTCCAACCACGGCGACTTTTTTCAGGCCTTCCGTTTCTGTGGGACGGCCGAGCGGTCCGACAAAATCCTCGATCGTCTCCCCTTCCCGTTTCCCGGCAAGTTTCATGGTGGTTTTCCCCACCGTCTGGAAGATGATGGTGACGCTTCCGCGTTCCGGATCGGTATCCGCTACGGTGAGAGGGATCCGTTCTCCGAATTCATCAACGCGCAGGATGATAAACTGGCCGGCCTGCGCTTTTCTGGCGACCGGAGGCGATTCTATATCCATACGGATCACCTGTGAGTTCAATTCTTCACGTTTCAGGATCTTGTAAGCCATTTTCTGTCCTTTCTATGATACAGATCATCCTTCAAAATAGCTGAGATTGACGTCTCCCGCTTCCGTAAGCGTATACTCTTCAATGCCGGTCTGCTCCGGCACTCCGATGAGGAATTCGCTGCTGATCCGGAAATTCACCGTGGACAAGACGGCTTTCGGATAATGCGTTTTCGCTTCGTCCGTCAGCAGATCTCCCACCGTCAGGCGGTTGCCGGTGCGCACGTCGTATACGTGCGACAACGTCCTGTATTCGCCGCTGGAGGCGCAGTAGACGAATACCGTTACGCAGATCACGCGGGCGGGCGCTTCCACCTGCGCGCTGTAGGTGCCGCCTCCGGCCAGTTCTTCTTCGGTGAAATAGGTCCGCGCCGTGATATCCCGATACCAGGAACGCAGATCGTTGTTGATCCTGTCTGCGGATGTGATGCCGGAAACCGTCGGCAGGCTTATCTTTTCGCCGCCGAAGGGCTCTTCAAAGCTCTCTTCCCGCACGATCAGATTCGGGACGCGAAAAGCTATCCGCTTCAGGACGACGTCTTCTTTGAAGTAGACGGCGGTTTCTTCCGGATCCAGCGACATCGATCCGATCAATTCCGATACGGGGATCGAAAACCATTTTTCTCCTTCGACAAACGGGTTCCCGTCCGGAAGTCCGATCACAAGCCCGCTTTCGGAGAAACAGTAAATATCGAAGCCATCCGGAAGACCGCTGATCCTTTGCCGGAATTCGTAACCGACCTCTTCCCCGACGCTGTTCATCAGACGAGTCAAAAGAGCGACGTAATTCACGTCCGAGTCGAATAATTCGGGCAGCTTTACGACCCTGCCGGTCGCAAGATCAAAGTTATAGAGATATCTGCCCTCTCTTTCGGTAACGTCGTCCACGACGTTTCCGGCTTCGTCTTTCACGTTGTAGGAGTGTATGAAAAGAATGCTGACGCTCAGGACGTTTCCCATTACCGTCACGTCGGAAGCCGCGTAATTCACGGGAACGATTCCGTAATCATCCGGATAGTTCTTTTTCAGGGCATTCTCTTCGCCTTCGTCGATCCAGGTCTGATCGGCGAGGATCGCCGTCTGCGCTTCGGAGACTGCCGAGTTTATATTGGCCATCAATTCAGAGTCCTTCAGCCCGGTCAGCTTGATCCCGTAAGAGATCCGTCTGACTCCTTCCCTGACCCGGTCCGATTCCGATGTGACGTAGTATTCTTCCGGCACAAGATAAGAATACGGAACGCCGCCGCGGCGTTTTTCCCCCGATCCGTTGGAGGCCGTATTCAGAACGCTCCAGTCATATCGATCAGTATAGCTTTCCGTGACGGTCTCGGTCGGCGAAGTATCGTTCCCTTTCGTATCTGCGTCTTCTCCGCCGCGCCGGCACGCGGTCAGCGAAAAGCAAAGGGATACGGCAAGCGCTGCAGCAGCGATTTTCCCAAAGTATTTCATTCTCTATGTCAACCCGCAGATGCGGTTCCTTTCCTCATTCAGTCAAAAGACTTCCGCAAAAACACAATGCAAACAAGCGCCGTTTCCAGAGGCGCTTGTTCCCGGTCGTACCGGGATCGGTCAATAGATATCAGAAAGCGTGCGCGGGCGGATATGAGCCCCTACGCTGGCCACCATGCCCACCGAAACAAACATGGTCAGGACAGACGAACCGCCGTGGCTGTAAAACGGAAGCGTCAGTCCGATAACCGGCACGACGCCCATGCACATCCCGACGTTCAGCGACGTCTGGAAGATGATCATGGTCGCAACTCCGACCGCAACCAGATAGGAGAATTTGTCGTGACGGACCTTTCTGGCTACCAGAAGGCAGATCACGACGATTCCGATCAGGATACCGATCGCGGCGATCGCACCGAAAAAGCCCATCTCCTCACAGATCACCGAGAAGATGAAGTCGGTGTGCTTGGCGGGAAGGTTGCCGGGATTGGAATACTGCGTCACGGCTCCTTTGCCATACCCCATTCCCGTCAGACCGCCGTGTGAAATGGCGATCTTGGAAATATAGCCGTGATATCCCTTGCCTTCCAGATCCAGCGTGGGATCCAATACCACCAATATGCGCATTTTCTGATAATAGTCGAGAAGATAGTTCCAGATGAGCGGCGTCGCAAGCACCAAAGCGCCTGCGCCGAAGGCAAGGTAACGAAGCTTGACCCCGGCCGCGAACATCATGACCGCAAACAGGATGCCGTAAGCGAGAAGCATGCCGTCGTCTTTGGAAAGCAGCAGCGCCGCGGCATATACGGCAAAATGCAGGGTTGCGATCAGAACGCCCTTGAACTTCGTGATGCCGCTTCCGATCATATCCAGCCTTTTGGCAAACGTGATGATCATGATGATCTTTACCACCTCGCCAGGCTGTACGCCGAGATCCAGCGAACCGATCCTGAAACGGATCCATCCGGTGTTGATCCCTGCCGAGCGCCCGAACACAAGGACGGAAAGAAGAGTCAGTACGCCGACGGCCATCACGATGCGCCAGAAAACCGTCAGATGGGAAACGTCGAACATGGCGATGAAGAAATATGCCGTAACGCCGAGAACGATCGAGACGATCTGTACGGTCAGGGACGTGACGTGCGTGCTGGCTATCATGAAAAGTCCGTATACCGACGCCAGTACCGAGAGAAGGAGCAGCGGCCAGTTTATGCTGATGAAATAGTTTCTGACCGCCCCGAGGAAAGTCAGAACGCCTTGAAACACCGCGCCGCTGGAATGACGTCCGCCGCGCATATGCAAAAAGGAAAGAAAGCCGCGTCTTTCCTTTACGGCGTGCCGGTTTCCGTCTTCCGTGAGTCTCTGTGTATCATAGGCCGGCCTTGAGTGCTTCGGGCTCCCGTGTTTCCCCTTGGGTCCGAAGACCGAAGTGAGCCTTTGTTTGATTGTTTCCCAAAAACGTATCGGCTTCACGTTCCGTCTCCTTGTCCGCTGCAGCGGGTTCGAACCGTCCGCAAAGGACGGTCGTATCCTTTTTTATCATATCATAAACCCGCAAAAAATGGAAGTGCCAAATTGCGGTTTGCCGGAATTCCCGTCGTTCTTTTTCCGGAGCGCTTGTCTCTTGAGCGAAGACATGCTATACTGGTATCGTTATTCCGCATCAGGTTTTTTTGTGAAACAGGCGCGGAACGCTTCTTCTTCCCCTTCCCCGAAGGCCGTTTTCGGAACGATCAGAAGATTTCCGTTCTGAAACTGCAGGAGATAGATCCCTTCAAACGGGGTGAGCGTTTCGATTTCATCGTAAGTAAACTCTTTTTGATAGATCTCTTCTCCGTCGCCGCTTTCCACGCGCACGCCCCGGTCGTCGACCGTCAGCGTCTGTTCCCGGAACATGCTGCCGTCGTCCTGCTTGATGGAATTGACGAGCGCCGCCTTGGTTCCTGCTTTGGCGATCAGGGGAAAAAGCAGCGCAATGATCGCCGCGCCGGCCGCCGCAGCCAGGGCGGTAACCAGATAATCCCGGCGGAAAATCGCCATCGCGATCCCTCCGCACAGCAATACCAGTCCGGCGGCGATCAGTCTTTGACTTCGGATCCGCTTTTTGAAGTCCCCGGTCTCCATCAGATATTTGCCGTAGGATTCATAATCGTCGGCGGACAGCTTATACTGCAGTACCATGTTTTCCCTTTCCTTTCCTGTCGTCAATTGCGTATGTAAGTTCCCGTTCACATTTCTTCGTGCATTATAAGGAGTCGTATCCATGGAAAAACATCCGATGACCAATGCCGTACGCCTTTTGAAAGCAGCGGGCGTTCCCTATTCACTCATCGAATACGAGGTTGACGAGGACGACCTTTCGGGCACGAGCGTCGCGCGCAAAACTGGACTCGATCCGGAACGCGTCTTCAAGACGCTGGTTACTGTGGGAGACAAGAACGGCGTATTCGTCTTTTGCATCCCGGTCGGTTACGAGCTTGATCTCAAAAAGGCCGCCGCCGCGTGCGGCGCCAAAAAGATCGAGATGCTCAGACTGTCGGAGCTCTTTCAGGTCACCGGTTATATCCGGGGCGGCTGTTCCCCGATCGGCATGAAAAAGGACTATCCGGTGTTTATGGATGAAAGCGCTCTTCTTTGGGAGGAGATCGCTCTCAGCGCCGGCGCGCGCGGCCTTCAGCTTCTGATCCGGCCTGAAGATCTGATTTCTTTCCGCTCTGTCAAAACGGCGGATCTCATCGTCTGATTTCAACGGCGCCGCGATCCCTCCGCATCCCTCGGGAGCGGAGGGTTACTTTTTGCATGCGTCAAAAATAAATCCGTACCAGAGCTCCTTCGCTTCCGGCGAAAGATCGCAGTGTCCCCTTCCCGGAACCTCGCAGTACGTGACCGTATGCGTTTCGGAAAGAAGCTTTACGAATCTGTCGGAGTGCTTCTCTTTGTTGACCGAAAGATCGCTTTCGCAGTGCGCGACGAAGTACGGGATGTCCGGCATATTTTGGGCGAGATGCAGAGGCGAAGACGTTTTCATCGCTTCTTCAAGCGGCATACCGTAATCCCCGAAAGCGGATACCAGCGTGCGCGGCAGGTCGTCCCTCTCCGTATAATGATACGGCAGATCGCATACGGGACAATTGGCCGCGGCGGCAGTCGGCGTCTTTTTTGCGTGATATGCATAAGCAAGCGCGCACAGCCCGCCCATGCTCCCGCCCGTTGAAATCAGAGGGAAGCCTTCGGGGTGCGCATAGAGCTCAAAAAGACAGTCGATCACTTCGTCGGTCAGGGAAACCGCTTCCTTGTTCATCCAGGCCCACGGGTTGATATAGGGAATGACAAAGAGGATCCCGCGTTCAGCGTATAGCGCGGCTTCGTCAGAATCCTCGCGGATCATACGCGTATTCCCCCCGAGCCCGATAAACTGCAGGACGATCCCTTTCGGCGCTCCATTCAAAAGACGTCGGTTCGTGTATGCAAACAAAGGCAGCGTTTCTTCCGTGATTGTCATTTTGTATCTCCCTTTATCGTGTATTCGTATGATTATCCGTCAGAAAAACAAGCGCGGCTTCAAGCCCCTTCACGATCTCCGGCAGCGGCATGGCGGGCGTTCCCGGCGGCATGCCCGGAAGCTGTTCCGGGACGGCGGGGACGTGAAGAAACCCGCCGTGCGCGCCGCTTTTTCTTTTTTCCAGCTCGTAAAGAAGAACGTAGAAGAGATGGTTGCAGACGAAGCTTCCCGCCGAAAGGGATACCTCCGCGGGAACTCCCGCGTCCCCGATGGCGCGCGCAAGAGCTTTGACCGGGAGGCGTGAAAAATATGCCGCGGGACCCGTCTCTTCGATCGGCCTTTCTTCCGGTTGATCGCCCGCGTTATCGGGGATGCGCGCATCGTCCAGGTTGAGGGCCGTCCGTTCCACAGAGATCTTCTTTCGCCCGGCGGCCTGGCCGATCAGAAGCACGAGATCCGGATCGTATTCAGAAAGCAAGGAGCGGAGCATCTCGCCGGACGTTCGGAATACCGTCGGGATCTCTTTTTTAAGAAGAGTCACCCCTTCCGGCGCGCGTATCCTTTTGACCGCTTCCCACGCGGGATTGATCGCGGCTCCGCCGAAGGGATCGAAGCCCGTCATCAGTACGATCATCTAACAGTCTCCTTACTTTTTCGGGGATTTCCCCTGCTGCCTGCACCAGGTGTTCATCACGAATCTCACCGGAAGCAGCTTGACAAGCCGTACCTGCATCCTGACCGGGAAGCCGAGGATCGATACCTCTTTCCCCTTCCGGATATCCTTCATGGCGCGTTCCGCGACCTGGCGAGCCGTGTAAAACCGATCATAGTAGGTAATGGTATCATCCCGGATTGCCCGATCAAAGAACTCGGTCTTGATCCAGCCGGGCGCTACCGCCGTGACGCCGATCCTTCTGTCCCGCAGCTCCATCCCGAGAGCGCGTGAAAAACTCATCACATACGCTTTGGTGGCGGCATACACGGCCATATACGGCACCGGCTGCCAGGAGGAATTGGATGCAAGATTCACGATCCTGCCTCCTTCCGGAATGTGGGGAAGAATCGCATATGTCACCGCCGTGAGAGACTTCGTATTGAGATCGATCATATCCTTCTGCTCGTCGAGAGGAAGCGACCTGAACTCGCCGAAGAGGCCGAATCCCGCGGCGTTGACAAGCATCGAGACCTCAGCCTGTTCCCCGGAGATCCTTCTGGCAAGCTCGTCTGCGGCGTCTTCCCGGGAAAGATCCATCCGAACGGGGCGAACAGGCGTCCTGCATTCCTCCCGAAGCGCGATAAGCTTTTCTTCTCTCCTGGCGACTGCCCAGATTTCGTCATACTTTCCTTCCCGGTCCAGCGCCAGGACAAACTCTCTCCCGATACCGCTGGACGCTCCGGTGACGACGGCGATTTTCATATGCTGTCCCCGCTTTCGATTCAGAGTCATGATAAAGGATCCGCGCGGTTCGATACGACGGCTTCATCAATGCCGACAAGCTCGTAATCCTCTTCCGCGACGGCTTTTTTCATTGCCTCCGGATCCGGCACCCGAAGTGCGCGAACTACTGCCTTCCCCGTTTGATGATCCGCCTTCGCTTCTACGATTTCGGGCAGCGAGAGAAGCGCTTTGGATACCGCCGCTTCACAGTGTTCGCACATCATCCCATCGATCCGAAGCGTCATTACGATCTCTTTCCGATCCATAGAGGCCTTTTCCTGCTCCGGATCTTTTTCTCCTCCGAACGAAAGGGATGCGATATCCGCCTCTTTCTTCAGCCGGCGGTCTTTTCCCGCACGATGGATTTTCAAGAGATTCAGTCTCAAAGCGTTTGACACTACGAAGAAGCTGGAAAGGCTCATGGCCAGCGCGGCATACATGGGATCGAGCGTGAGTCCGAAAAGACCCGCCGCCATGGGGATCCCGATGAGATTGTAGATGAATGCCCAGAACAGATTCTCATGAATATTGCGAACGGTTCCCCGGCAGAGCCGGATCGCCGCGGGTACGTCCAAAAGATCGCTTTTCATCAGAACTACGTCGGCGGCGTTCACGGCCACGTCGGTTCCCGCTCCTATGGCGATCCCTACGTCGGCTCTTGTCAGCGCAGGCGCGTCGTTGATCCCGTCGCCCACCATGGCGACTTTGCCTTTTTCCCGAAGAGCACGGATCACGCTTTCCTTGCCGTCCGGAAGCACGCCGGCAATCACGCGGTCGACTCCGGCGATCTTCCCGATCGCACCGGCCGTCTTTTCGTTGTCGCCGGTCAGCATGACGACGCGGATCCCCATGTTTTGGAGCTCCTTTACGGCTTCCGCGCTCGTTGTCTTGATGACGTCGGCAACCGCAATGATGCCGAGAAGGCGCCCCTTCCTGGAGAACAGAAGAGGCGTTTTGCCTTCGTCGGCAAACCCTTCGGCCGCAAGCTTCGTCGCGTCGTCAACAGGTACGACGCTTTCCATATACCGGAGACTGCCGCCGTAAAGCAAATCTTCTCCGATCCTTCCCGTCAGTCCGTTCCCCGGCAGCGCTTCAAAATCCGTAAGCTCTTCCGCTTCCGTGCTTAAGAATTCCTCTGCGTATGCGACGACGGCTTTCGCCAGCGGGTGCTCGCTTTTTCGTTCAAGGGCGAAGGCGCTCCGGATCAGTTCTTCTTCGCCGGAGCCGCCGGCAGGGCGGATATCCGTAACGTGCGGCGCGCCTTCCGTGATCGTCCCCGTTTTATCGAGCGCGACGATGGATATCCTTCCGGTTTCCTCCAGGGAAACCGCTGTTTTGAAAAGGATCCCGTTTCTGGCTCCGACTCCGCTTCCCACCATGATCGCCACCGGCGTGGCGAGTCCGAGAGCGCAGGGACAACTGATGACCAGCACCGCGATCCCATGTGCGAGCGCGTCCGCCGCAGGAGCCCCGAGGATCAGCCAGATCAACGTAGTCAAAAGAGCGATCCCGAGCACCGCGGGGACGAATACGCCTGCGACCTTATCGGCGATTTTGGCGATCGGAGCCTTTGTCGCGGCTGCGTCGCCGACCATTTTTATGATCTGGGCAAGAGTCGTATCCTCTCCGACGCGCGACGCACGGCAGAAGAGAAAGCCCGACTCGTTGATGGTAGCGGCGGAAACCGGATCGCCTTCACTTTTGTCCACAGGGATGCTTTCTCCGGTCAAAGCGGCTTCGTTTACGGCACTGGATCCCGAAAGCACCGTGCCGTCCACCGGGATGCTCTCTCCCGGCTTAACGGCGAAAACGTCCCCCGTCTTCACCTGTTCAACCGGTACCGTCACTTCTTTACCGTCCCGAATCAGGACGGCCTTCTTCGGCGCAAGCCGCATCAGGCTTTTCAGCGCGTCGGTGGTTTTTCCCTTGGAACGCGCTTCCAGCATTTTTCCGACCGTGATCAGGGTCAGTATCATAGCCGCGGATTCGAAATACAAATCGCTTGAAAGCCGCATGACCGCGGCGTGATCGCCCAGCCTCGCGGCTTCGCACATCCGGAAAAGCGTGACGACGCTCCAGATATAGGAGACAGACGCTCCCATCGCAACCAGCGTATCCATGTTCGGCGCGCCGTGAAGAAGGCTCTTGAAGCCGCTGACAAAGAACTTTTGATTGATCACGAGAACGATCCCGGCGAGAAGCAGTTCCGCAAGTCCCAGAGCGACGTGGTTTTCGGAAAGCCAGGCGGGAAGCGGCCATCCCCACATCATATGACCCATGGAAAGATACATCAGCACAAGAAGGAATCCTATCGATGCGACCAGTCTTCTGAGAATCGCAGGCGTCTCCCTGTCGCGAAGCGCTTCCTCACCCGGGATCGCACGTCCCGTTTCCGTTGACCTTCCGCCCTTTGGTGAAGCGCCGTATCCGGCCGCTTCCACAGCCGCGATGATCGCGCCGTCGTCTGCAGTGCCTTCAACTCCCATGGAATTCGTCAGAAGACTTACGGCGCAGGACGTCACGCCCGTCACCTTTCCCACGGCTTTTTCTATTCTTGCACTGCAGGCCGCGCAGCTCATCCCCGTAATGTCGTATTGTCTCACTTACGCCTCCTGAAATATCGATCGACGCGCCGCTTTGCGCGTCTGGTTCTCCGTGCCGCGCTTTTTTCGTTCTTTTTCCCCTCTTTGACGGCGATCTTTCCGATACGGCCGGAATATTTATCTTCGCGTCTCGCGCGTTTTTCGCTGTGGATCACGATCCTTTCAAGCTTCGGGATGTCTTCCAGCCGGGAAGCAAGGCGTCGTCCGTTTCGTCTTTCCTTGACGGCTTCCTGCCGGTAAAAGGCCTCCTTGCCGAACAGAAGATACTCTCCGATTCCCAGAAGGATCGCTATGGTATCGGCGCGGCTTTTTTCACCCGTCAGTCGTTTGATGCGCCTTGCATCCCTTTTTTTGGCGCGTGCGGTTTTTTTCAGAAGCTTTCTTTCGGTCTTCGATGCGCTGAACAGACGCAGGATCCCGTAAAGAGCCGCGTCGGTTCGCTCCGCGGCGGCCGTGCGGATCAGCGCGTCGTTTTTGTCCCAAAGCATTCACATCCCCGCTTTCAATCGATATAGGTCACCGGGTTACCCGTGCGCGGGAGCGGAGTCCTTTGCGGCAGACCGCTTTCTCCCGCGGCATATCCGAGAGCCAACGCCGCCCATACCCGTTCGTTTTTCATAAGACCCAGGGTTTCCAGAAAGGCGTTGATCTCTTCGTTTTCGTTCAGCCATTTGAGCTGATTGATATAACAGCTTCCGAGATCCAGCGCGTTGGCGGCGATCATCATATTCTCCACGGCGGATACGCAGTCGGCGATCGCGTTGCCGTATGCGATCCGGTTCGCCGTCAGGATCAGGACCGGCGCGCCGTAATGGAACACGAAACCGCCTTTGCGCGACGCCAGAATGGAATGTACGGTGGATTTATACGTATTCTCCGTGATCTCCATGGCGGCAAACGCTCTTTCTGCCATCGAAGCAAGTTTATCCAGGATATCCCTGTTCCGGATCACAAAAAAATGCGTAGTCTGGTTGTTGCCGCCGCTCGGAGCCGCCCTTCCCGCTTCGATCACTTTTCCGAGGAGTTCCTCCGGAACCGCCCGGTCTTGAAACCTTCTGGTGCTGCGCCGGGTCATGATCGCTTCTAACGCTTCCATCGCTTTATCCTTTCTTCAGTTGCCGGATTTTCCTTCCAGGCTGACGGTCCATGCGTCATGCCCGACAGCGGGCAGAAACACGTCGAACACGTCTTTCGTCAGGAGCTTCAGGCTTGACGTATTGACGGCCGGATGACAGCCGAAGTATTCTTCCTTCAAAACGTCTTCGTCCACCAAAAGCTGCACTCTGTGTTCGGTATCGTTCATCAATCCCATCACGCTGACGGAGCCCGGATGGATGTCCAGGTATTTTTCCATATCCTCCGCCGACGCAAAAGACAGCCGCTGCAGACCGTGCTGACGGGCAAGCTCCTTCGTTCGGAAGGGTTTGTCTCCCGGCATCATCAGAAGGTAGAACTTCGATTTGTTCCGGTTGGTCAGGAACAGGTTCTTGCAGATCAGAACGCCGAGCACCGCGTCGATCCTGTTGCAGGCTTCCATGGTATCGGCGGGTTCATGATCGGTTCTCTGATACCGGATGCCAAGGCGGTCCAGAAGGTCGTATACCCGGATTTCCTTATCTTCTCTGCCTTCTGCGGAAGCGGGTCTTCCCTCGTATAATTCCACGGTCCCTTCTCCTCATTCAAAGAACGTTTCTTTTCTTTATCATACCCCCGACCGGAAAAAGATGCAAGAAAAAACCGCCGCGGACGCGTCTCAATTATCCGCGGCGGCTTTGTCTTTTCCCTTTATGCATCCAGATAGTCCCGCAGCTTTTCAAGCGATGCGAGGCAATCGCTCCGTCCGAGACAGTAAAGAGATCCGAGCTTTTCCATGTCTTTTTCGACGAGATCTATCTCTCTCTCCTCCGACGGACAGAAAACAAGCATCCTGCCCTCCCTGTCAAGCTTTGTCGTCTCTTCGAGCTGCCGGTTGTAAATCTCGGTTTCACGGGAAAGGACTTCGGCAAGGAGCGGGTATTTTCTGCGGTAGATCTTTTCGGCGCCTCGCCTTCCGGAATCCTGCCGGCGGAAGGAGGCTTCCCGCGTGCGGATCACGACGATCTTGCGATAACCGTTGTCCATCGCCCACTGATACGGGATCTTGCAGGAGCAGCCGCCGTCGAAATACGGTCTGCCGTTTATATACACCGGCGGAGAAATATACGGCATGGTCGCCGACGCGCGTACGGCGAGAAGGATCTCGCCGATATCGGCGCAATTCCCTTTTTCAAAATACGCCGTCTTTCCGCTTAAGCAGTCGGTCGCGACGGCAACGAATCTCCTTTTCGGATCCATGAAGCGCTTCTCGTCAAGAGGTTCCAGGACCCCTCTGTCTTCGGTCAGAAAGCTGACGTCCAGGATGCTGCGGCTTTTGAGAAAAGCGCGAAGACCGACGTACCGGCTGTCGTGCCGGTAGGTCAGGTTGATCCTGGCTGAGCGTCCGATCTGGCCGGCTGCGTAGTTGACGCCGCCGAGGGCGCCGGCCGACACGCCGATCACCGCCGACAGATTCAATCCGTTTTCCATCATGGCGTCCAGAAAGCCCTGGGTATAGAGTCCGCGGAAAGCGCCGCCCTCCAGAACCAGGCAGCCTTCGATCAAATCCTCGGAAGCCTGCCCGCTCGGGATCCTGTCGATGCCGGAATATACTCTCATGTCAATCTGCCGCTCACTTTCTCGTTCACGGGATTTCCGGGTAAAGGATATCATAGACCGCGCGGAAAAGAGACGGCGTGTCGCGGCATTCCGCAGCGATCGTGACGACGGCGTTCTTTTCCGGGAATACGATACTGAGCTGGCCGTATTTGCCGTCTGCGCGGAAGGAATCATGCTCTCCGCGCCAGAAAAGATATCCGTATCCCGGATCATCATGCGCTTTCACGCTCTCACGGACCCAGTCTTCCGGCAGGATCCGTACGCCGCCGAATACGCCGCGATCCCGATAAAGGATCCCCAGCTTATGCAGTTCGGAAAGCGCAAGAAAAAGACCTCCGGCGCCGAAGGTATACCCGAGAGGATCCGTTTCCCAGGTCGGACGGCGGATGCCAAGCTTCCCGAAAAGCCGGGGAGCAAGATAGGAAACGAGATCGCATCCCGCCCTCCTCTGCACCAGCACGCCTGCCAGATAAGGCCCGACGTTGTTATAGACGAATTTCTCGCCGGGATGCGTGACGAGAGGGATGGAAAGCGAGAGCTTTACCCAGTCGTTCTCCGGAATGAAAACTCTCTGCCCTCCCATCAGCGCGGCTTTCTCCTGCCCGAGGCACATGGTCAGGAGATCGCGCACCCGCGCCTCCTCCCAGTATCCCACGATCCGGTCCGGGAGATCTTCGCGGAAAGCGTCCACGATCCTTTCTTCGAGGTCAAGAAGTCCTTCTTTTTCTGCAAGTCCCACCGCCGCGGAGGTAAAGCTTTTGGATGCGGAATAGACGTTTCTGCGGCACTCCTCGTCAAAGCGTTCCGAGGCGATCTCTTCCCCATCCCGCGTCACGATATATCCGAGCACGCCGAGCGGTTTCACTCTTTCGTCAAATGCACCGAGATCCAAGGGATTCCCTTCTTTCTTTTAGTTTTTCTGCTTTTTATGCGTTTCTTCCAGATACAGCAAAGCCGCCTTTTCTTCCGCTTCGTCAAAACGAAATCCAAGCTTGTCCGCCGTGAATCTTGCGCATTTCCCGAAAAGCGCGATCATATTCTCCGCCGATTTCCACGCGCCTTCCCTGTCCGCACCGGAATAGGTCGCAAGAAACAGCGTGTATTCGGTTTCCGGCAGAAGGATCCCGAATCGTTTCCCGCGTTTCCCGACCGATACGCGAAAATCCCTCTCCGCGCCGATCCTCCAGGAAATCATCCGGATCAGCATATCCCGCACCGGTCCGTCGCGCATATACAGAGCGTAGGAAATCTCCCCGCGCGCAAGTCCCTTCGCGACGTTCTGCATGCACCAGTAAAACTCGTTCGAGCAGTCCGAAAAGAGCTTCTGATCCGGTTTTTTCACAAACCAGTAGTCTCGTCTCACCTGCAGCGGCGGGAGCATCCCGTCCTTGTCCAGAAGGATCTCCGCCGGTTCACCGTCGTCTTCATACGGATCCGCGGTGAACGTAAGGTCGATGCGGTTTCCGTCGGGAAAGAGCATCAGATATACGAAGTCCCCGTTTCCGTCCGGCGGGATCAGGCGCATGCTCTCCGGCTTTTGCATCAGAGACGGTTTCCCGAACGCTTTTTCGATCCATGCGTCGTTTTCCCGAAAGGGAGCGACGTCCCGCACAAAGTACACTACGTCATAATCCCGGAAATCATCCGGTTCAGCGTCCGGATCGGTGCGGGAGCCGGAAAGCATCGCCGCGCGGATCCGGTCGTCGTCTCGTGCGGTTTCCGTGATAAGCCGCATCATTTCCTCCGTTGTTCTCATTCGTTTCGTCTCCCCTGAAATCTGATCGGCATGCTCTTTACATCCCGCTTTTTTCTCCGGCTCGTATGCGGAACCGCTCCTGATTGTCCTGCTTTCATTTCCCATATTATCACAGTCGGACGGGGATTGCAAGGAGGACCGTTTCCCGCGTCATTCGACGGAAAGCTTTTCCGGTATCGCCTTATAAAAACGCCGCCGCAAAGCCTTATGCTTTGCGGCGGCAGGTATCCGGAACATACGTCGGAAGATGCGGAAGCCGTCTTTACCTTCCTCTCTTTTCTTTCATAACGTCAAGCGCATAGGAGAAAGCCGAAAGCAGGAATCCGCTGATCAGAACGCCGCCGACGATATCGGTAAACCAGTGAACCCCGGTCAAGAGTCTTCCTATCACCGTCAGAGCAGCCAGAAAACCAAGTACGGCGCCAACGATCAGGCGCACGTTTCGATTCTTCAGGTATCTGCCGAGCACGAGGATCGCGCCGCCGAATACGACGCAGGCAAGCAGCGTATGCGTTGACGGAAAGGAAGCTTCCGGAAGCGTGCTGCCGGCCTTCAGGATCGGCCGGTAGTTGACGGCGAAGATCTTGTCAAAGAACAGGTAAACGATCCCCATGGCGACGTAAAGGCCGCCCAATGCATATAGCTCGCTGTCGATCTTCCTCAGGCTTTTTCTTTGGATCAACTCCATCAGGCCGAGAAGCGCAAAGCCTGCCGCGACGAGGATCGCAAGGATTCCGAGTACTTTTGTGACAAGCGAAAAGAAACGGCTGCCGCTGAAAAGATGAAAGATTCCGCCGTTCAGATGCGAGAATCCGATCGAGGTCCCGGCGGGTCCGATAGGTTCTACGTCTACCGTGAGCAGCATCACGATCAGGATGAGAGTGAGAAGCAGAAATACTTCTCCCAGAATGAGTTTGGCTCTTTTGTTCATGCGTTTGACGTCCTTTCTCTTTTTGGTTTCGACAGGATCCCCGCGGGATCCGAATGCGTATCTCTCAATCCCGTGCGGCGAGCGCCGATAAAGCGCGGGAAAGATAAACCTGTTTTTCTGCTTCGGGAACCATACTGCCGCCCGTAGCCCATACGACGCGGATCGAATTCCCGTCTGGCGGCGG
Source organism: Clostridia bacterium (assembly GCA_017441705.1). GTDB lineage: Bacteria > Bacillota > Clostridia > Oscillospirales > QAMX01 > RUG11797. Next base: position 87,729 of record JAFRWU010000009.1, read on the forward strand.
GTATTCCCTCATGTCATTGTGCAAAAGCCCGGCAAAGCCGGCGGCTGCGGACGGTTCCAAAAAGATCCCTTCGGTTTTCCACAGCAGACCGAGAAAGGCAAAGAGCCTTTCATCGTCAACGGTACAGGCTCCGTTCAATCTGGTTTTCATCGTTCTGCAAGCAAGCGCTGAAGGTCTTCCCACCGCAAGGCCGTCCGCCGCCGTGTCGCCGTCGATCCCCAGATCTCCGGCGGAGATCCCGCTTCCTTTTCCGGATGCCAGTCCCAGGATCACCGCCGGCGCATGCGTCGGTTCCGCGGTTACAACGATAACGTCGTCGCCGAAGATTTCCTTCAGCCCGTAAAGGATTCCTCCCGGCGCGCCGCCGACGCCCGCAGGGATCGCGACATACAGCCGATGCTTTCGGTCGACGCGGAGGCCCATGCCGGCAAGCTGATCCGCAAGTCTTCTGCCGGCAGTCGAGTATCCGGCAAAAAGATCGGCGGAGTTTTCATCGTCAACGAAATGACAAAAAGGGTCTTTTGCCGCTTCGCGTCTCCCTGCGGCCACAGCTTTTTCGTAATCGCCGGCGTATTCCAGGACGTCGGCGCCATTTTCGCGGAGGAGCCGCTTTTTCCATTCCTTTGCGTCCGAAGACATATGTACCGTCGCAGAAAACCCGATCGCCGCGCTTATGATCCCGATGGATAGCCCGAGATTTCCCGTGGAGCCGACCGCGACGCGATACCGGGACAGGATCTGTTTTGACGCCGGCGCGCCGAGCTTTCTCAGATCGTCTCCCCTTCGGAGGATTCCTTCCCGGAGCGCAGTCTCCTCCGCAAACTTCAAGACTTCATATACGCCGCCTCTCGCTTTGACGGATCCCGCGATCGGAAGCATATGATCGCATTTTATAAAAATCCGGCCCGGCAGTGCTTTTGTATCGTTCGGGATCCCCGCTGTTCCCGCTTCCAGTGCGGCTTTCATGGACGGGATCTCGAGAAGCGGCGATTCTACGATCCCGTTCCCCGTTTCCGGAAAGAGCTCTGCAAGGAAAGGCGCAAAGCGGCGCAGAAGCGATTCCGCCTCTTCCGGATCGACGATCCCTTCGCCTTTCCGGAATCCGGCTGCGTCAGGATTCACCCAGAAGGTTTCACGGAGATTCCGGAGATCGTCCATCACCCGTTCGGTCTCGTCTGTCGTTCTCGTTTTCATACGTCAAAGATCATCCCGCGGAGTCAGCTCGCCCCTGACGTCCCTTTCCATGTTGAACTTAACGATTTCCGCGTCGTCGTATACGCTGAACAGATAGTAAAGCTTTGTCACAGCCGCTTCCGTCGTCATATCGCGGCCCGAAACGGCGCCGCCTTTTGCCAGAGCGTTTCCTGCCTCGTAAGCCGTGACGTTGACGGTGGCCTGCGGACATTGGGAACAGACAGTCACGACCGTTCCGTGTTTTTTTGCCTTTTCCAGCATCGGAAGCAATACGCCTCCGTCGTCGGGAATATTCCCGGATCCGAAGGTCTCCAGCACGAGGCCGCGCAGGGTCTCCGTCAAAAGCGGCTCGAACGCCCGGAACGGTATGCCGGGAAACACCTTCAGAACGCCGATCGGCACGTCCGACATTCTGCGGCACACAAACTTCTCCGCGCGCCGCTGCAGAAAAGCGGATTCATGATACTGGATGGATATGCCCGCGGTGGCCAGCGGCGGGTAGTTCGGAGATACGAACGCCTGCATGCCGTCCGCAGAATACTTCGTGGCGCGATTGCCGCGCAGAAGAATGCCTCCGAAATAAATGCAGACTTCCCTGATCTTGCCCTCTCCCGCGATGATCATGGAGGTGATCAGATTGTCTCTTCCGTCGCTTCTGATTTCACAAAGGGGGATCTGCGATCCGGTGAGGATCACCGGCTTGGAAAGACCGCAAAGCATGAAGGAAAGAGCCGATGCGGTATAAGCCATAGTATCGGTGCCGTGAAGGATCACAAATCCGGCATAGTCGTCGTACCGTTCGGCGATGATCCCGGCGATTTTGTTCCATTCCTTTACAGACATCCTGCTGGAGTCCAGGAGCGGAACGGTTTCCATAAAGTCCCAGGCGGGCATGCCGGCCGCTTTCAGCGAATCCATCCGTCCGACCGTATCCCGGAACCACGCGCCGTCCGGCCTGTATCCGTCCTCGGTCTTCGTCATTCCGATGGTCCCGCCGGTATTCAGGATCAGGATCTTAGCCACTGATGGTACCTCCAGACGATTCTTCTATTCCTTCGCTTCCGTACGGTCCGAGGGCAACCTTCCCTTTTCCCGCAGGATCTCTTCTGCCAGATCCACCGCCAGAAGGACCAATCCGTCGCAGTACGGCTTTTTTTCGACGCCGAGAGATCCGGCTCTTTTCAGGAGATCGGCGCAGTCGAGATTCCCCGCCGTTTTTTCACGGAATCTCCCGTGAAGGGTCCCGATCGTTTCGGGATCCCCAAGCCCGAAAAGTCCGAGGACCATGATCGCTCCGGTCAGCGCTCCGCATGCGGCGCCCCTCTTCATACCGCCGCCGAATCCTGCGGCAAGCCTCATCACGTCCTCTTCCTTTACGCCGGCCTCCGCGGCAAAGGATGCCGCCACAGCCTGGGCGCAGTTGATATGCGGCACGGCCTGTGCGCGAAGCGCCGTCGCTCTTTCGCGATAAAAAGACATGAAATCTCCCCCGTTTCGATCCTATTCAGATTTCAAAATCGCAGGACACCGAGGCGGAGCGGACCTCGTGCATGCGTTTTCTCACCGGCATATGCACAGGATGCGTCTGATAAGCGCGAAAGGATTCCATGGAATCAAAAACTGCCGCCAGCCCGAGATCATAGGATCTTTCGCTTCCGAGGAGGTCTTCGCCGGCTTCCAGATCCAGCATCCCTTCGATCCGTCCTTTCATATTCAGAAAGTTTTGAACCAACTGCGGGATCTCGTCTTTGTATTCGTCCTTGATCTTGAATAGTACGATGTGTCTGATCATTTCGTGTTCTCTCTTTCCGCGGCGGCCGATGCACCCGCTTCCTCCAGCATTTCCGCGGCGATCTCCGCCGCCTGACGCACCAGACGCGCGCAGGGACGTTTTTGATAGAATTCATCGCTTCTCTCCTGCGGCTCTGGACCCGGAGAGGTGTCGACGCCCGCCAGGAGCTCCCGGCAGACAATGGAACCGTTCCTGTCGCGGAAACGCGCCGCAAATTCCTGCACAAGGCGGTAATGATCCGCCTTTGCACGTCTGTCCTTCGGATCCGTGTATCCCAGAAGGATCCCGAGCGTCATCAGCGCGCCGCTCACCGCACCGCACGCTTCCCGCAGCCGGCCCATCCCGCCGCCGAAAGAGGAGGAAAGGCGCGCCGACGTCTCCCGGTCGAATCCCGTGAGATCGTCGAATGCGCAGAATACCGCCTGCGCGCAGTTGTATCCTTCGCGGAACAGCATCTCCGCACGCTCTCCCCTCCGGGAGACGGAGGGTCCGTCCTTCGTCCTCATGCGCCGATCAGTCGCCCCAGTCCCAGCCCTTCCGCCCGGTCGCCTGGTAGGCGTAATCGAGCAGGGTCGGCATGTCGAAGGGGCAGGTCGCCGCGGCTTCGCCTTCCGCGCGCACCGTGATCTTCTCACGGGATTCATACCGCACGTACAGGTAGAGCTCTTTGTGCTGTACGTTGTTCTTTTTATAATATCCGTTGTATTCGGCGATGTTCAGCTCGGCGATCAGATCCGCGAGGCCGCGCACGTATTCCTCGCTCACCTCTTCCGAAAAGTCCAGGATGATCATGGAATCGCCGTAGATATGGAAATTCATCCAGTAGCCGTCGTTCCCCTTCTCGATCTCCCAGCTGTAATAGCCGGAAGCCCAGTCCTCGTCGAGGCCGTAGGATCCGATGCCGTTTGCGAAGGAAAGGGTAAAGGTCTTGATCTCGCGGGATTCGATGGTCTTGGGTTCGTCCTTGGAAAGATCCTGGATCTCCGTCTCCGCCGCGAGCGCGTTCTCGCGCACGAAGCGGTACTGACGGGAAGGTCCGTCGAGGATCATCGCGTAGGCCGTGAGGCTGCCGTCCTTGTTGACCGAGATCTCGCTCATCTCGCCGAGGTATCCCTCTTTCGCCTTGATCGTGGTGCTGTATTCCGTCTTTTCCAGGACGATCTTGTAGCTTTCCTTCCATTCCCCGAAACGGACGGTCAGGGTATCGCCTCTGAACTCTATGGTCGTAGAGCTGTTGACGTCGACCCATTTTCCTTTCAGATCATTCAGTTTCACTTTTTGCACGTCTACCTCTCCTTCCGTTGCAAAGGGGCTGCCGGGATCCTCTCCGTCCCCGTCCAGAAGGGAGCGCAGGGACCGGATGAGAGAACAGGAGGAAATCGTCATCGTTATGATCAGGCAGAGCGCAAAGACTGCCGTGATCCGCTTCAGGGTCTTTTTCATGTCCCGTCTCCTTTCCTGACGCAATGCCCGCGGGCACCGTCCGAAACAGTATTCCAAACCTCACCGGGGTCACGGGAACCGAACCGGCGTATCTCTTCCGAAAAGATTATACTCAATATTCCGACGGATTGCAACCTTTCGAATGAGGATCCGTCAGATATAATACTCGCCGCGTCCGAAATCGTCCGGCGGTGAGTAGTTCGGATTCTCCGCGTCTTCCAGCCCTTCCGCGATGACCGAAGCGGGTACGATCCCTTTTTCACAGTTCTCCTCGACCGTGACAAGCTGCTCGTATCGCACGAGCGTCCTGAGGACATCGTCCTTCCTTTTGACCGGATAGAACACGTCGTAGCCGTGATAGTAGTTCCCGTCGGTGACGATGGAGAAGAACGCCTTCTTCTCCCCGTCGTAGAAGAACCGGTCTGCGATGCTGCGGATCCCCGGCGACGAGAAGGCCTCCCGGCTCTTCCGGATTGCCTCCTCCCCGAGGATCCTCTCCGCCGTCTTGCGGATCATCGTTCCCTTGTCGAAGGCTTCCGCGCCGTCGACCGACGGGTCGGTCGACCGGACGGTGCCGTTTTCCAGAAGGAACGCGGCGTTCCCGTCCCATACGGCGGCCGCCAGGACGGTCTCCCGGATCCCGGCGAGGAATTCCATCAGTTTTCCGTCCGGAGACGGGACGATGTACCGGAGATGGCTGCCGCTCTCCGGGAGGGCGAACCATCCTTTTCCGATCTTGAAATCCGCTGCCGCATATTCGCTCTGCCGCAGGCGGATCATATCGTGATCCCGCTCCTCGAACCCTACGTATCCGACGGGCTTCCCGGAGGGCAGAAGGCCGTCCCGCCCGGATCCCACGGCGGAGACGCCCAGTCCGGCGAGAAAGTCCAGAAGCATCTTCTCGTACCGTCCGAAGCGCTCCCGGACACCGATCATGTGCCTGTCCCAGCAGGCCGGGCAGTATCCCTTCCTTCCGTTCGTCCTGCGGTCGTAAAGGGAGACCGGCTTTCCGCATCCGGCGCAGGGCTGTGTGATTTCCTTTTCCTTCTTCTCCCAGCACGCCCTGCAGTATCGTTTTCCCTCCCAGTTCTCGTACTTCCGTGGGATGTCGTCGCTCCGGCAGGAGACCGTCTTGCCGCAGGCGGAGCACGTCACGGAATACACGCTGTACTGGTGGACGTAGCCGTTCCGTCTTTCCGTGAAGACGGGAGCCGCCTTGACGGCGGGCGGACGGATCGGCTCGGTTTTCTTTTCCGGCTTCGCGGTCTCCTCGGGGGGTTCCGCAGCCGCGGGAGAAGGCGCGGGCCGGATGCTCTTCTCCGCCTCTGCGCGGCAGTATTCACAGCAGGGTCTTCCTGAGACCAGCAGGAGCTGGCCGTGCCTTACCGTTCTCCGGCAGTTTGGGCAGACTTCTTTCTTCCTGCTCCGGAAATAGGATCCGATCCAGGACACGGCGGGTCTCCTCCTTTCTTCCCGGCGGAAGAGACCCGGCGCACGCCGGGCCCTTCCTTTCCGGTCTTTTCAGATCTCGGATGTATAGCGGATGAAAGCAGCGGAGTTCCCCTCCATCCGGAGCACGCCGCCCGGCGCCTCCGCAGGCTCGAAGGTGCGGCCTTCGTCGATGATCCGGACCTCCGCTTTCATGCCGGGCATGCCGATCCGGAATTCGGCCGGTGCGGGAGGAGCGCTGTTGTATAAGGCGTCGTCGTTGAAGTACGAGAGAAGCAGGCCGGTCTCTCCCCTGTCGTTTTTTGCGGCGGTCAGGAAAAGATCCCCGCAGTCGCTTTCCGCGCCGATCTGCGTGCCGAGCTTCTTGAGTTCATTCCACGTATAGAGCGCATAATAGCCGGGCAGTCTTTTCGGACGGCGCATCGCCGCATGCAGACCGGCGGGAGCGTAGGTGAACACGCCGTTCCAGGATTCGGCGGCGATCATCTGCGCGTCGTAGTACATCGACTTGTCGACGGGAGAATCCTGGAGAGACGACATCACGGCGGCCATGAAGGAGCACATGAAGGCCCGGTGATGCAGATCGTAGCAGGCTTCGATGTTCTCCTGGAAACTCACCACGTAGTTCCATTCATCGTAGATGCTCTCGGTCCCGCCGAGGCCGTATTTTTCCAGGATCGCCTCCGCGTCGAAGGCCAGCTGTTTCGCTTTGCGGGGATCGTGGAGATACCCGTGCCAGGAATAGAAATCGAGAGGCAGCTTGTCGTCCCGGACACGCGCGAGGAACTTCTCCTGCAGGGGGCCTACGGGACTGCAGAACGCGCAGCCGCCGAGCTTGACCGTCGGGTGCGCTTTTTTGATCTCCGGCGCCGCGGCCGCGTAGAAGTCCAGGAACTCTTCCTGCGTCCCGGTCCAGCACGGCGCGATCTCCGGCTCGTTCCAGAATTCCCAGTACTCGATCCCCATATGGAACCCGTCCGCCCAGCCTTCGTTGTAGTGGGAGATGATATGGGCGCAGATCCTGCCCCACTTGGCCGGATCCTTCGGCGGTTTGATGTACAGCTTGACCGGCTGATGCTCGATGGTGGAGCCCATCCGGTAAAAGGTCTTCGCACCGGAGGCTTCGATGCTCTTCAGGTATTCGTCCGTGAAGGTAAAATTATAGCTTGCCGGATCGTTTTCGTCCTTGTCGAAGTCCCGGAAGATGCAGTGGATGTCCACGTATTCCCCCGCTCCGAGAGGATACTCGATATCGTGAGTGCGGCAGAAGGGGATCCCGGCCTCCCGGTAATCCTCGGTGGCGTCGTAGGTGAAGTTGTTCCCCACCGGGCCTCCGCCCACGCCGTGCAGATCCCGGATCGGTCCCAGCTCCCGTTCGGGATACAAACGTACGGTATACATGTCACATTCTCCTTTTGCTTGTCTTATTCTTTGCTTCCCGCCTCCGGCGGAAAAGCGTTGCATCTTTTCTTTGAATATGGTATTCTCTTGTCAAAGGATATCACTGCGAAAGGAGTCCGATACCGTGAAGAAGAACAAAAAGCGTTCCGGTGCCGTATGGTACGTCGTCCTCGTCGCGATAGGGATCCTCGTTTTTCTGATCATTCCGTTCATGTGGAAGGATTATCTTTCCGCCGACGTCCGTTTCAGGGCGGAAGCGGAGCTCGTGAGCGTCGAATCTTCGAAGCACTACCGGGAGAAAAGCACGAAACAGGATGATAACGATCCCTTTGAAAGCAATTTCGAGGAGTATTACGCCTATAAGCTGAACTGGAGATTCTACGACCCCGTCCGGCAGGAAAACCGCACCTACTACACCGAGACCGAATCCTCCTTTGACGGGTCCTATCAGGAAGGAGAAAAAGAGACAATCTACGTCTACTACACCGGAGACGGCGATTTCGAGATCAACACCCTGGGTGAAACCCTGGTCGTCATCGTGATCGGCTCCGGATTCATCCTGGCCGCTTTCGTGCTGATGATCCTCGACTGGCGGAAAAAGCGCAGGCTCGATCGTATGATCGCCGAAGCTCAGAAGTGAAGGCGCGCCGTTTCGGCGCATTTAGTCTGTCCGTATCCCGCCGTGCAGCGATGCGCGGCGGGATTTTTCAGAGCTCCTTTTTCATGTAGCGCGGCTCGTACTCCGTGAAGCCGTGTTTCGGATAGAAGGCGTAGGACTCGTGCCAGATCTCCTTCGATCCTCCGAGATGGACCCTGACCGTGCGGATGCCTTTTTCTTTCATGGCTTTTTCCGCCGTCTGAAGAAGAGCCGTTCCGATCCCTTTGCGTTTGCAGGCCGGTTTGATGAAAAGCCTGTGGAGAAACGCCTCGTCCGTATCACCGATGCGGGAGAAGCCTATACTCCCGATCACCCGGTCCTCCGCATCGACGGCGACCCAGAAAAGGTCTCCCTTTTCAAAATAGTTCTTCCGGATATCCAGCAGGTCTTCCCGGATCCGCGGTCCGATCCCGAGCGCTTCCCTTGCCTGCAGGATCATAAAGATCAGATCATCCCGGTATTCCTCCGAAAAGAGCCTGATCCGGTATAGGGGCGCTTTGAGCTCGTCAAGATAGCGCTGCATACGTTCGGTCACAAGCTCCTCTTTTTCCATGCGCAGAAGTTCTTCTTTCGTGACCCAGCGGTAGTCGTCCGTCTCCCCTTCCTGGAGCCTCACGCCGTCTTTTTCGGCGTCGGTCACGCAAAGAAATTCCACGTAGATCGTATGGTTTTCGTCGTCGGTGACTCTTCCGACTTCGGTGAGGTCGGAAGAGCGGATGCCGGTTTCTTCCAGCAGTTCTCTTTCAGCGCATGCGCGCGGCGATTCTCCCCGCAGAGCCGATCCGCCGGCCGTCGCTTCCCACATGCCTCCGAGATGCTTTTCGGGCGCTCTTCTCATCAAAAGCCAGGTCCCGTCGGCATGCTTTACGATGACGTCGCTGACCAGATGATAGACGCAGTCTGGGATCTCTTCGCCGCGGATCAGCGACGCTCCTTCGATCGGTTTCAAATCCCTGTCGTAAGCGTCCCATATCTCTTTCGCCATGTTCCGTCTTCTCCTTCTATTCTCCCGGGCTGCATGATCAGAGCCGACCGCCGCATCAGGCTTGTCAGTCTTTTGCGGCGGTTTTTTCGTTTATCCGGCCAGACGCGTAAGGAGCCTGTTTATCGCATCGTCGGTCATACCGTTGTATCTGAGATAGCTTTTGGCATACAGGGAGAGATCGGTCGTTCTGAGATCGACGGTTTTGTCCCCCGTCACGGTATAGAGCATGGCGATGAGATTCTTTTCCAGGATCACGTCGTATTTCGCCTTGTCTGTTTTTTCGTTGATCTGATAATAATTGTCGTAGGTCAGCATGTAATCGTCTACGATTTCCTGATAACTCGCTCCGGCCAGCGCCTCCAGGAGCATGCATACGAAGCCGGTCCGGTCCTTCCCTTCGGTGCAGTGCACCAGATACGGCCCTTCCTTTTCCGCCATGGCGGTGAAGCCGTCCGCAAGCTTTTCGCGGAATTCGTCCGACGTGAAATTCATATTCATGGCGAGCGGAATGACGCTGCCGTCCTGATACAGCGAAAGGAAATACGGAGACGCGAAGTCTTCCATCGCAATGTACTTTTCGATTTTCGCCTCATTGTCCGACAGATTCAGAATGCATCCGACTCCGGCTTCCTTGATGAGCGCGTCCACGTACGGCGCGCGGTTGTGCTGGTTGTCACAGGGGGACGCGGAGCGGTACAGGATCCCTTCTCCGATGTTCCCGAGCTTTACGTTCCTGAAATTCGCGAAGATCTCGTCGCTCTTGAAATCCTTGCGATCGTCGGAGTAGTGGATGTCCCTCGCCTGCTGAACGTCCAGGTAAACGCCGTGCCCGTTCAGATATACGCTCGCCGTGCAGTGCTCGTCCAGGCTTGCTTCGGAATAGAGGGATACCTTCTCCTCCCTGCCTGCGTAAAGCATCCCTTCTTCCCACAGATCCGCCCCGTAGTTGACGGCCGCTTTGATGTAATCGTAGCCGGGATATGCGATGAGCAGCGGCTCGCCGACATCTACGTAATAGCCGTTGTAGTAAGGCACGTCATCCAGGGTATAGCCGTTGGAGAACACGACCTTCACGCTGTCGCCGTACCGGAAGCCCAGCTTGTTGAAATCGTCGATGGTGATCTTGATATACACGCCGCCGAATTCTTCCTCATGTAGAATGGGAAGACCTTCTATTCTGATTTCTTCCGAAGGCGCTTCTTTGCCGCATGCCGGAAACAGCGTGTAGAAAAGCATCAGAACGGCAAGGAGCATAACCAACGGTTTTTTGTACGTATTCTTCATAGCATTTCCTTTCCCTCTCAAAAATGCGCAGGCAGAGCCGCCGCGTCTTTTGAAACGCATACCGTCCCTCAGGTTCCTAGTCGGATCCTTCCGAATCTCTTTTCCTGTATATTATATCCCGTAATCCTCCGCCCGGCAAGCGGGTTTTTCAGACCGCGTCAGATGTTTCCCGCAAACGATACGATCTCCTCTTTTCGCGGTCCCACGTCCGCATTGCTCTCTATGGAGCAGAGCCCGAGACTTCCCGCGCACGCGATTTCCAGATGACCGAAAAAGTGCTTGATCGTCTGGATGATTCTTTCGCACTCAGCCATGTTCGGACCCGTCCGCAGGGCGACGGCGTACCCCTTCTTGCCGGTGCCGATAGACGCGTGCGGCTCGTGCGTATTGCACCAGGGCGTACACCGGTCGATAAAGGCTTTGAATTGTCCGGGTACGTCCGCCCAATAGGAAGGCGAGACGGCGACGATGACGTCCGCCGATTCAAATTCGCGCATGAGAAGCGCCGCGTCGTCGTCCTGAACGCATACGCCCGTTTTGTGACACGCGCGGCATCCCCTGCAGAAGCTGAAACGGTAATCGTCGATCGAAACGCTTTTCACTTCGTATCTTTCTGCAATCTCTTCGGCGACGATCCGCGCGACCTCTGCCGTCGCGCCGTTTTTGACGGGACTGCAGTTGATCACAAGAGCCCTCATGGTTCCTTTTCCTCCAGATAGCGCACGTTTTTCCCGTGTGATTCGGCATACGCGATTTCCGAGCGCGTGCTCGAGCCGATATATCCGCCGACGTTTATCACATAGATCTCATCCGCCATGTCGATCTTGCGCTTATGCATGTCGTCCAGCATTTCTTTCGTCTTCGTGACCGTATCTTCGGGCATGCCTTCCCAGACCTCTTCGTCGCCGGCGTGTCCGAAAAGCCCGACGCTGATCACGATGTTCCCTTCGAGAGTCAGGCGTTTCTGCGCCTCCTCAAAGGCGCTCCGGAATCTGGTGCTGCCGCACAGAGTCACGACCTTATACTTCCCGACCATCTTTTTCTCCTTTCCGTTTCCGGTTTTTGAAGTTCTTTTTCGCGCGCATTGCAGACGCCGCCTTTTCCTCATTCGGGACAGACCGGATACCCGGACCTTCCCGGAGACGCCGCGGCAGGAATTCTCGCTCAGCGGCCGATCGGGATCGGTTCCCCCAGATATTTCGGTTTCGGCTTCACGATACAGGAAACGAAGTCCTTGATCCGGGCAAGGCATTCGCGGATCTCCCGGTTTTCTCTTCCGGAAAACGAGGTCTTCTGCGCATCGGCGCCGTAAGCTTTGATCCCCAGGCGGGAAGCGATAAACGCCGCCCGGAACAGATGGTACTTCTGTGTGACGATCACGGCGCTTTTCACGCAGAAGATTTCTTTGGCTCTGTACATGCTTTCGTAGGTGGAGAAGCCCGCGTGGTCCTTGACGATATCCCTGCGCGGGACGCCTTTTTCCTCCGCGAGATAATCCTCCATAGCCTGCACTTCGTTATAGTCGTCGCTTCCGTGATCGCCGGTGACGAGGATCTTGTTCGCCGCGCCCGCTTCATAGAGACTTGCGCCGAGATCCAGCCTTTCCCGCAGCATCGGGCTCGGCGATCCGTTCCAAACCCCTGCGCCGAGGATCAGGATACAGTCGGTCTTTTCCTCCGGGAGCCCGGCCGTGATCGCATCCTCCGCGAAGGAGAGCTTGAGGATACGGGAGGATCCGTCTATGACGACGGCCGTATGAGCCGCGAGACAGAACACGAGAATTGCCGCCGCGATATACAGCGCGCACTTCACGGCGGTGCGGAACCGGGATCGGTTTTTATTCTGATTCTTTTTCATGTCTTTCGTTCTCTTTCAAAAGAGCGTTCGCTCCTTTTGTTCAGCGGGCGCTTTGGGCGCGTGAAAAGATATGCCGGTCATTCCATACGATAAATCATATTCACTTCGCGGACGCCGTCTTCGTCCGCGACGTCGGTTTCGGTAAATCCGATTTTTTTCGTAAACATGCTTTGCGTGATCGTTGCCCCGGACATAAGTCGCTGCGATTTCCTTCACGCCGTATTCTTTCCGGAGAAGGGCAATCAGCTTGTTGAGCGCTTCGGTCCCGAGATCCCGGTTCTGATATCTGTGATCGATCGCGTAATTTCAAAGAAAGAAGCCGTCCTTTTTATACTTCCTGAACATGGCGAAACCGATCAGATCCATCCCGTTCCAGATATCGTAAGCGATCACGTTTTCGCTTACAGGCGCGGGCAATACACTCTTTTGAGGATATCAGATCTTCCTGTTTTTTCAGAACGTCGATCTTCATTTCCCGGGAAGGAGTGAATCGCATTCCAATACCCCGCCTTCCGGATCGCAGTCTGTTATTCCCGATTATGGATCGGGTATGAGTCAAACGTCTCTTTGCCGCATTCGAATTCCGGCAAACACGTCTTGTATATCCTGCTTCGCTCCGTCAAACTTCGGCCAGGCGTCAAGTTGATCGCCATGCTTTCTCGGAATGATGTGAACGTGGAAATGAAGTACCGATTGTCCTGCGCTTTCATTGCTGGCATTCAGCAAATTGACTCCGTCATATCCACAATCTTCCGTCAGATGCTCCGACACTCTTTTAACGGTTTTCATAACGGCGGACAACGTTTCTTCGTCACAATCCAATATATTCTTGAAATGCGCTTTGGGTATCACCAGAATATGACCGTCAACGTCTTTGGCTATATCCATAAACGCAAGCGTGGATTCATCTTCATATACTCTCATGCATGGTATCTCGCCCGATGCAATCCTGCAAAAAATACAGTCGTTCATATTCTTCCACTCCTTATACGCGATTGGGCAGTCTGATTCAGATTTATTAAGATCTTACGCATCCGCACACGGATTTCTTTTCAAAAAGAAGTATTCCGAATAGCCGTCTTCGGCATTTTCGTAATGTCCGACGCACGTATACCCCAATGCTTCGTAAAACTCTTTCCCCTGCCAGTCGAACGTATCCAGTCTGATGGTGTTGACGCCCATTGCTGCCGCCCGCTTTTCCATCTCGCGGATCAAACGGGTCCCAACGCCTTTTCTTCTGTATTCTTCATCCACAAACACGGTAGACACATAAAGGATTCTGAATGCCGTGATACAGGCGTCCAACCCCGCAATCAGTCTGCCGTCGTCTTCAATCCCGATCTGAATGCTTCCATCCATTTTACAGGCGACGTGCTTTTCGTCAAAAGAACTCAGCCTTGATTCGACGTCTTCCACCTGCGCTTCGTTCAAATCTATGATCTCCATGCGAACGTATCTCCCCTAAATCCCGATTCCGGCAGTCGTTGCGTTATACTTTCCGGAGCTTCAGTTCCGCGCTGCTTCTTTCCTTCAGGCGCTTTTCCATCTCTCCGGCCCTGTCCTTCAACGGCTTCTCAAGATCGCCCTCCTTGAACGTCGTGCGAAGGACCTCCGCCGGCAGCAGATTGACGGCAAGGCAGAACAGTGTTTTCTTCCGGCCGTCATTGTACTCGGCAAGCAGCCGGTCGAGGATCTGACGTTTCTCTATCTGCTCTGCATTATAGGCTTCCTTGCCGATCCTCTGCATTTTTTCCATTTATCCTTATCCTTTGTCAGAATCCCGAGTTCTTTATAGAGTTCGGATTCGTTCAACACATCACCTTCCGTTTGACAAGAACCCCTTCCTGAATCGCCGCTGCAGTCGCAACTGCGCAAAGAACCAAGGCGCTGTACCTCAGATCCATAACTTTAAGCGTCAACGGAAAAACGAACAGCAATCCTCCGGTCGCCTTATTCAGCAAGGAATGCACCGATATGAGCTCTTTATATCTGATGTATCCTGCCGCGATATTCGCCAGCTTAATGAATGCGATGACGGCAATCCATATATAGAGCCAAACCGGAACATGCAGTACCGGCAGCAGTTTAATCATGCATACCGCTGCAAACACGATATCCGCGATCGTGTCCATCTTTGAGCCGAACGCGCTGACGGTACCTGTTCTCCTCGCGACTGCCCCGTCTGCCATATCGCTGACCCCGGCAGTGATATACAAGGCGCAGAACGCCGGCGATAACCCAGGGCAGAAAAGCAAAACTATACTGCAGATGATTCTGATGCAGGTTATTGCATTCGCCATATGCCGTTATTCCCAAAGTCCGTAAAAACTTCTTTATGACAGGGATAATTGATTTATCTATCTTCTTATCCTTGCTATTCTCCCAATACTGCGCGTCCTGCCTTGCGGATTTCAACTACTCTGTAGCCGCCTTCTTCGTATATTCTTTTGGGCGTTTCTCCATCCGGCCATATATAGACATTATCAATGCCGTTATGTTTGCACCATTCCACATAGTTATAAAACAGAGCACGTCCCACACCGGCTTTTCTATGTTTCTTGGAAACAAGAAGATAATCTACCCGGCAGGCTCTCTCTGAAATATGTCCGTACAATAATCCGATAATCTTACCATTCATAC
>JAFRWU010000057.1 GCA_017441705.1 Clostridia bacterium
AAGGAGAAGACTCGCTCTGCCGATCGCTTCGGTATCCATTGAGGCGATATATCCGCTCTTCTTCGCCGGGATCTCCTTTTGAACCGGGGCCTCTCCGAAAAGCGAACCGTCTTCCGTGACCCTCGGATCGCCGCCCTGCGCCTCGATCATCTCACGCAGTTTCCGGAGGGCGGCGCCGCTCGCGATGGCTTCGCATGCGAGTTTCTCCCCTTCTTCCGCCGTTCCGGCAAGGCCCGAGAGCATCAGGATCGCGCCAGAGAGCGCGAGGGACACTTCTCTGAGGTCCTCCGGGCCGCGGCCCTTCAGGGTTTCGATCGCTTCCCGGACCTCCAGGGCGTTTCCGACGTATTCTCCGAGCGGCCGGTCCATGTCGGTGATAAGCGCCATGACCTTCTTCCCGGCCTTCTTCCCCGTGTCGACAAGGAGCTTTGCAAGCTTTTCGCTTTCCTCTTCGGTTTTCATGAAGGAGCCGCTGCCCGTCTTGACGTCCAGAACGATCACGTCGTCGTCCGCGGCCAGCTTCTTTCCCATGATGCTGGACACGATCAGGGGGATGCTGTCGACCGTGGAGGTCACGTCCCTGAGCGCATACAGCTTTTTGTCCGCCGGTGCGACGTCCCGGCTCTGGCCGATGATCGCGATCCCCGTCCGGTTCACGACGTCCATGAACTCTCTTTCGGAGAGATCGGTCCGGAATCCGGGGATCGATTCCAGCTTGTCGACAGTCCCTCCCGTGTGCCCGAGTCCTCGCCCGGAGATCTTCGCCACCTTCACGCCGCAGCTTGCGACGACCGGCGCGACGACGAGACTCGTCTTGTCGCCGACGCCGCCTGTGGAGTGCTTGTCGGCTCTGACGCCCTTGATGTCCGAAAAATCGATCTTTTCGCCGGAATCGCGGATCGCAAAGGTCAGCTCCGCGATCTCATCGCGGTCCATCCCCCGGAACCAGATCGCCATCAAAAGCGCGGACGCCTGGTAATCCGGGATCTCGTTATTGACATATCCTTCCGTGAAGAAACGGATCTCTTCTCTCGTAAGCGGAAGACCGTCGCGTTTCTTCCGGATCAGATCGACCATTCTGAATGCCATATCCTTCCCGCCTTTTTCGTGTGCCTTATCCGATCACCGCATACCCTTGTCGTACGGAATGCCTTCCGCCTTCGGGCAGCCGGACTTTTTCGACGTGAGGGCCAGAACGACCAGAACGACGACGTACGGAATGATGTTGTAGAAGTACATCGGGAGCTTCAGATTCTTCAGAAGATCAAGCGACGAGGAAACCGGTCCGATGCATTTGAGGAAACCGAAAAGCAGAGCGCCGAGAGCGATGCCCACGGGTTTCCAGTTGCCGAAGATCATGATGGCCAGGGCGAGGAAGCCCATGCCGCCGACCGAGGATTCCGCGGTGCCGTTGGAAACCGTCGCGATGTATGCGTAGCCGCCGAGGCCCGCCAGAGCGCCGGAGATCGTCGTGCCGAGATAGCGCATCCGGAATACGTTGATGCCCACAGAAGCGGCGGCCTGGGGGTGTTCGCCGCAGGCGCGCATCCGCATGCCGGTCTTTGTCTTGTAGATCCAGATCGAAAGCATGATAAAAACGACTACGATCAGATAGGTGGACAGATACGCCTTGTCTCCGAACACCTGCACGATCGCGGGAAGTCCCTCATTTTTGATGACGTAGCCCGAGAAATTCGCGGGCATCTGGATCTTTTCGCTGTTGAAAAGCGACAGCGCGAAGGCGTTGACCACCGCTGCGGCCAGCATGTTCAGCGCCGTGCCGCCGATCGTCTGGTCGGCCTTCATGTTGATCGCCGAGAACGACAGGAGCAGCGAGAAGAGCCCTCCCGATATTGCCGAAACCAGAAGCGCGATCAGGAAAAGCATCTGTACGTTGTCCTGAAAAGCTCCCGATACGGCAAGAGCGCGCGCAAGGATCGCGCCGCAGAACGCACCGAAGATCATTTCGCCTTCGAGCGCCAGATTGATCACGCCGCTCCGCTCGGCAAACATGCCGCCGAGCGCGACGATCAGAAGCGGTGCCGCGTAAATGAGCGTTTTTTGAAGCAGGTATATCATTCCTTGTCACCTTCTCCTTCCGCATTCTCCGGGGCGGGGTTATCTTCCTCCGGCGTTTCCGCCGTCTCGTCCGTTTCCTCTTCCGTCGTCTCCGCCTTTTCCAGCACCTTTTCGCCGGCGGCCGCGACCGCCGCTTTCTCCTTTGCGCCGATCGCCGCTTTACTCTTTTTCCTGTCGAGCATGTCCTTGAAGAACTTCGAGAAGCCGGCGAAGTATATGATCAGGGCGATGATGATGTCCGCGATGTATTTGTTGAAGCCCGCCGACGGGAGGTTTCCGCCGCCGGCGTTCAGGAAGCGGATGAACAGCGAAACGAAGATGACCGCGATGGGATTGTTGCTTCCGAGCAGGGCTGCCGGGATCCCGTTGAAGCCGTAGTCCGGAAGCGTGGCGTAGGCGCTGTCGAACTTGAATTCGATGCCCGGATTCAGATAGTACAGCGCGCCGCCGATCGCAGCGAGACCGCCCGCGATCGCCATGGAGAGGATGATGTTCCTCTTCTCGTTCATGCCGGCGTATTTCGCGCCGTCCCGGTTGGAGCCGCAGGCGCGCAGCTCATAGCCGAGCGTCGTCTTCTTCAGCATGATGTGAATGCCGATCGCGATCAGGATGGCGACGACGATGCCCATGTCGATATACGATCCCTTGAAGATCTTGTTCAGGCCGATGGTCGGCGTTCCGTTCCCCGTGGCGGCCGTGGTGATCAGATAGCCGGATTTGCCGCTGCCCGAATTGATCAGGTGCGGCATCGCGCCGAAGATCCAGCTTACGACGTTGGCCGCGATCCAGTTCGTCATGATGCAGACGATGACCTCGTTGACGTTGAAATACGCCCGGAAGAAACCGGGGATCGCGCCCCAGAGCATGCCGCAGACCGCGCCGGTCAGGATCGCGAGGATCCAGACCAGAACGCCCAGAGCGGGGTTCCCTTTCGTGTCGATGTTCAGGGCGACGAGAAGCGATCCCGTCAGGCCCATCAGGAATTGCCCCGCCGCGCCGATGTTGAAAAGACCGGTCTTGTACGCGATGGCGACCGAGACGCCGGTCATGATCAGCGGCGTCGCGTAGAAGATCATGTCGCCGAGGTTGGTGATGATGTACGCTCCCCTGCCCGAGGAGAACGGGCCGCCGAGGATGATGAAGAGACCGCTGAAGGCGTTTCCGATCGACGTCCGCTCGATGAAGAAGGACAGGAGGATCATGACGAGGAAGCCGACCAGGATGCCCGCGATGATGCAGAGGATCGAGGAGATGACGCTCTTCATGCCCGGGCGCAGCGGCATCGGATCAGCGGCCGGAGCCGGCAGGACGTTGAAATCGTGCTGCAGGATGGCCAGGGATACGATCTCGAGGCCCAGAAGGCCGAGGACGAGATAGAGGATCCCGCTCCCCGCCGCGTTCACGCCCTGTTCGGCGAACTTCTCCTTGACCAGCTTCCCTCTCGTGTACCACCAGTAGAGGGAATAGAACGGGACGAGGATCAGGCACAGCATCTCGCCGGTCACGCGCGACGTGTCCTTCTTCAGCGCCCGCGTGTTTTTGACGAGCAGGTATCTCCAGTAGATCTCCCAGATCCCGAACGTGAGGAAGGATAAAAGGATGCAGACGCCTATTTTCCTTTTGTTGACAGGTATCATACCGATGGTCCTTTCATAAGGATTTTGGCCGCCGGACGCGGCGCGGGAGTATTCTCACGCCTGTTCGGCTTTCGGTGTGTCGCGCTTCGCGCCGACCATGTAAAGGCCCAGTTCCTGGACCGTCGTCGTCTTCGGATCGAACTCGCCGACGATCTCGCCCTCGTACATGACGAGGATCCGGTCGGAAAGGGACATGACCTCGTCCAGCTCCAGGGAGATCAGGAGGACCGCCGCGCCGGCATCTCTCTTCTTCACGATCTCGCTGTGGATGAATTCGATCGCGCCCACATCCAGGCCGCGGGTCGGCTGGATCGCGAGCAGAAAATCGTGTTTGTGATCCAGTTCCCGCGCGACGATCGCTTTCTGCTGGTTGCCGCCGGACATGGAGCGCGCGACCGAGTCGGCGCCTTCGCCCGAACGGACGTCGAATTTCTCGATCAGTCTGTCCGCGTATTCCTCGACTTCGTCGAAACGGATGAAGCCTCTCTTCTGGAAATCCGGTTCCAGGTAACGCCGGAGGACCATGTTCTCCTTCAGCGTGAAGTCGAGGATGAGGCCGTGCTTGTGCCGGTCCTCCGGGATATGGCTCATGCCTTCCTCGGCACGTTTGCGGACGGAATCCTTCGTGATGTCCGCGCCTTTCATGAAGATGTGCCCCGATTCCGCCTTCACAAGGCCTGCGATCGCGAGGCCAAGTTCGGACTGCCCGTTCCCGTCGATGCCCGCGATGCAGGTGATCTCCCCCGCCGGCACCTTGAACGACACGTCCTTCACCGCGAGCTTCGCGCGGTGGGAAACGCTCCGGACCGACAGGTCCTTCAGCTCGAGCACCGCGTCTCCCGGCCGGGCGGGATCTTTGTCGACCTGCAGCTGCACGGGGCGCCCGACCATCATCTCGGAGAGCTGCTCCTTCGTGACGTCTTTCACGTCGACCGTGCCGATGTATTTCCCCTTCCGGAGCACCGAGCACCGGTCGGCGACTTCCATGATCTCGTTCAGCTTGTGGGTGATGAAGAGGATCGATTTCCCTTCGGCCGTCAGGTTCTTCATGATCTTCATCAGCTCGTCGATCTCCTGCGGCGTCAGCACGGCCGTGGGCTCGTCGAGGATCAGGACCTCGTTGTCGCGGTAGAGCATCTTCAGGATCTCGGTGCGCTGCTGCATGCCTACGGTGATGTCGCTGATCAGCGCGTCAGGATCGACGGAGAGCCCGTATTTTTCCGACAGGGCCTTCACCTTCTCGCGGGCCTTTTTCTTCTGCAGGAAGCCCAGAGTCGTGTCCTCCGCGCCGAGGATGATGTTGTCCAGGACCGTGAAGCACTCCACCAGCTTGAAGTGCTGGTGCACCATGCCGATGCCGAGGGCCGTCGCGTCGTTCGGGTCCTTGATCCGCACCGGCTTCCCGTCCTTGAGGATCTCGCCGGAATCCGGGTCGTAGAGCCCGAACAGGATGCTCATCAGGGTCGACTTCCCGGCCCCGTTCTCTCCCAGGAGGGCGTGGATCTCTCCCCTCCGGAGCTGGAGCGTGATATCGTCGTTCGCCTTCAGACTTCCGAAGGTTTTCGAGATGTGCCTCATCTCGATCACATACGGTTGTTCGTTCATATTCTTTCACCTGCTCTTATTCAAGGATCGGTCCGCGGCGCGGAAAAGCGGGAGGTTTTTCCGCACGGCGGGCGGATCCTTGGGTTCCGCCCGTAAACCCCGCAAAGGGGTTTCCCGTTCTTTTGAAAAGAAGGAAAGAACCGGAGTCCTTTCCTTCTTTGGGTGCCTTTATGGTATTACTGTTCGAAGATGACCGTGACGTGGGAACCGGCAACGGCATTGGTCCAGAATTCAGCGGAATCGCATCCGTCGACGTTCGCGTCCGGAACGATCTCGCCGCTCTTGATCTTCGCGTAGATGGCGTTGTAGTCAGCTTCGGAGAAGGTCGTGAACTTGGAGGTCTTGATCGGCAGGCCGGTCGCGTCGTCGGCAGCGCCGAGGTTGGAGGCCTGTCCGCCGAGCTTCGCATCCCATTCGCCGTTGTAGTACTCGCCGAGGACCTTCTGCACCGAAACGCTCAGGCCTTTCATGGCGGAGGTGACTACGCGGTCGGACAGGGTGGACTGGTCGGTGTCGACGCCGATGACCTTGCCGTCCGCCGTCTCGTTGGCAGCCTGGATAACGCTCTGCACCATCGAGCCGCCGCAGGAGAAGATGATCTGGGTACCGTCGTTATACCAGCTGCCCATCTGGGTGGCCAGCTCCTGGGAAGCGGAGAACGTGGAGCCGTACATGAAGCTGATCTTGATTTCGACGTCAACGCCGAGCTCGTCGGCAGCAGCCTTCGCGCCCTGGACAAAGCCGTAGGCGAAGCGGTTGCAGGCCGGGTTGGAGCCGCCGCCGCCGAAGGTACCGCCGAGCTTGGTGTAGCCGTCCTTCACCACCGCGTAACCCGCGAGGTATCCGGATTCCTGTTCCTTGTAGACGATGGCGGTGACGTTCGGGAGAACGTTGCCGTTTCCGTCGTCAAGCGCCCAGCCGTCCACAAAGACGAACTTGACGTCCTTGCTCTCCAACGCGACGGTGGTCATGGCGGCAGCCTGGAGGAAGCCGGGGGCGACGATGACCTTCGCGCCGTTGGTGATCGCCTGACGCATGGCCGCGATGCGGTCGTTGTCGGTGGCGTTCGCGCCGTTGGCGGGCTGATAGTAGTTGTAGGTCTTATTGTTGGCCTTCGCGTAAGCTTCGACGCCTTCATAAGTACCCTGGTTGAAGCCGCCGTCCATCAGCTGACCGACGTCGGTCACAACGGCGATTTCATACGTGTCCTGCGCATTGCATCCGACCAGAGCGAGAACGGTCAGCGCCGCCAGGACAAATGCCAGAATTCTCTTCACAGATAACACCTCTCTCTTCAATCTCATGCAGTGCCCTGCACGTAATCATTTTATCTCTTTTTCCCCATGAAGTCAAGAGAAACCGATCCTTTTCTTCGAGGTCGTTCAAAGATTTTTCATGATTTCGAAGCCTCTTGCCGTCTTCGCCTTTCTCTCTGCCCCAGCCGTCTGCCCTCCGTACGCGGAACATGCTGACGGGCGTCCCGCCGCCTGTCACATGCCGATCCTTTTCTTCATCTCACCGAATAGCTCGAGAGATGCGGGGTTGATCGCGCCGTCCTGGGCGATCTCCAGATTGAAGGTCGTCATACGCTCCGAGGCGAGGTTTTTCCTGACGAATTCGCAGACCGTTTCCAGCGGGAAACGGGGAGCGGAAAAGCTTCCTCTTCCCCTGTGGAATACCCAGTCCGTACTATCGAGACAGGTCCACCGGTGTCCGACGACGCCATTGATCTCGTCCGGCCGGAAGACCTCCTCCAGATCGACCGTTTCGCCGGCGTAATAGTCCGTGCCGGAGGCATAAAGAAAATTGGAACCGATCCCTGCGTTCACGGCGACGGCGCAGTCTTCGTGTCCGCTTTTCGCAGCCGACAGGAGTTTGTCCCAGGGGAACCTCCACCCGCCCATATCGCAGGTGATCGTATCGTGCGGGCCTCTCGGATCGACCGAATAGGCGCTGTCGAACCACCAGCCGGAAAGAGCCTTGCCGTACCGTCCGGCCAGAAAGGATACGATCCCGCAGATATTCCCGGCAAAGCGGTCGAGATCCGCGGAAGCGTAACCGCACGCCTTTTTCCAGGCCGGATCGTCCCCGCCGTTGCAGGAATGGTTATAATAGGCGATAAACCGGATCCCCGCTTCGGCAAGCCGGGCGGCGATCTCTCCGATCAGATCGCGTTCCGCCGTCCTTCCCGGCAGCAGTTCCTCCAGCGGGCCGCACGGGAGAGCCAGGTACTGTTCGGCATGCGTCAGCGTGAAGATCACGTGATCGGCCCTGACTCTTTTGAGATCGCGGACGAAGGATACCGCGTCGAACCGTTCCGCCGCTTCCCGAAAAGGAAGGGAGGTCCCGTCCGTCAGGACGCTGTGCGTCGTCCAGTGAAAGCTGACGCCGACCGAGCTCTTCATCCACGCGGCCGCGGCGCCGGGTCTCCTTTCGGAAGTTTTTTCCATCGTTTTTTCTCCTCCGCAGATCCTCAGAACCGGTAGGCGTAAAGATCGGATTTGAACAACTCGAACCGCAGGCTGAGTCTCTTGCCTGCGAAAGCGGAGAGGTCGCTCTTCCCGCCCCAGGATACGGTCTGCCAGATCTTTCCCCTCCCGAGCGGATCGCATTCCTCCGGCGTGAAGCCGGGAACGTACGCCTCGGTTGAAGGATCGTAAAGCCCGGCACGGATATATCCCTCCACCGGCAGCGACGCGTTGACCTCCAGGGGATCGCCGGAGCATTCCGTGCCGATCGTGAAGAATTCCCCCTTTGCATAGGCGTGAAGCGAGAGGAAGCCGTCTTCCCGGAAGACGGCGAGACGGTACTGTCCTCTCGCCCGCTCGGGATACTCTTCCCGGGAATCGTTGTGACCGCGCCTCGTTCCGTTTACAACTACGGCCCATTTTCCGTTTCCGAGATCGGCCGTTCCGTTCAGGGCGAAAACCATCTTGTCGTTCCAGGCGCCTTCTTCTCCCCGTGGGATCCAGGGCTCCCGTCCGAAGGGACGGACCCAGATCCGGCCGTCGGAGGAAGAGAATAGATGGACGTTGAAAGTATCCTCTATCCGTTCGAACATATCGACGAGCATCAGAGCGCCGCGCTCCGCGTCGGGCCAGAAACGGAATCCGGAGGTGTAATAGTCCCAGTCCGGGGGATCCAGCGGATCGTTGTTGACGAGGACCACAGAGGGCGGGAAATGCCGGAAATCGCGGCTTCTGCTCATGGAGATGCTGCGGCGGCCCGAAGGGTAATCGTAGGGCTGTCTGGTCACCAGGACGTATTCTCCCGTGACCGGATCGATCGTGAGCGTATTCTGCGTATCGGAAGGATTATCCAGGATCGGTTCCTCGAGATCGGTAAAGTGGATCCCGTCGGGAGAAACCGATCCGATGATCCGGCACCAGTGCCGGTCCGGGTCGTCCGGATTATACCGGACTCTGACGAGCTTGTACCGCTCCTCCTCCGGTGCGGAAGGATCGGAAAGGACACAGGTCCCGTGCGCGTGCATGAGGATGTTGTTCCTTCTCGACCCGTCGAATTCCACAAGGCCGAGTTCCGGCCGGAAGAAGGTCTTCCCGCCGTCATTGCTCTCTGCATAGCAGAGAAAGCTTTCCATGTCGTTGAAGCCGTCCCGCGTTCCGAAGGATTCATACCAGAACCGCAGCTTATCTCCTTCTCTGAGCAGGGTGCCGTAACCGTTCAGGCAGTCTCCCTCCCACGGCATATCCGGCGTCAGGAACGGCTCGTCCTTGATCACGGGGCGGTGGACCCGCAGATCGATCCCGCTGGGAACGGTCAGCGGATGCGTTTCGTTGAGCCACGAGGTGCCGTATCCGGGTTCGACGTTGGTCCAGTCGGTAAAAACGTATTTTTTGCTCATGTATCTTTCCTCCTTGTCATTCCCGTTCTTTCGGTTTTCGCCGTCTGAAGGTCAGCCGGTACATTCCCAAAGCGAGCGCGGCGCTCAGAAGATCCGAGACAGGCTGCGCGGCGAGAAAGCCCCGGTATCCCGCGACGGCCGTCGCGGTCAGGAACACGGCGATATAGAGAAGTCCCTGACGGCTCAGGGACATGATCAGCGCCTGCACCGGCTTCCCTCCCGCCTGAAATACGCAGGTGTAAAGAAGCACCACGGCGGCAAACACCATGCCCGCGACCATCCAGCGCATCATGACCGATCCGTCCCCGATGATCTCCTCATCGTCGATAAAGGCTCTCATCAGCGGCTCCGAGAGGAGAAAAACCACCAGCGATTCCACGGCGGCAAGTCCGCATAAAAAGACCGTGCAGAAGCGCAGAAGCTTTGAGAACTTGTCCCGTTCTCCCGATCCGCAGAGAAATCCGAAGAGCGGCACGCCTCCGAAGGAGAAGCCCACCAGGATCAGGACGACGATCATCGTGACCTTCATCACGATGCCGAGCGCGGCGATCTTCTTGTCCCCGTACGGCAGCAGGAAATTGTTCATGAACACGATGCATACGCTGGAGGCGATGTTGGTCAGCGCGGCGGCGAAGCCGACGCTGAAGATCTGTCCGAATTCCTTCCGGGTTATCCGCGAAAGGCGGATATTCACCGAAAGGACGCTGCTCTTCTTCAATACGAACAGGAGGCACAGGAGGTCGGTCAGGACGTAGCCGAGCACCGTAGCAAGAGCGGCGCCGAACGCGCCCCATCCGAATACGCTGATGAAAATCGGATCTAGTATGATATTCAGGACCGAACCCGACACCGTTCCGGTCATCGACAGGGATGCCATGCCTTCGCTGCGCATCAGGTTGGAATGGATGAAGGAAAGGATCAGCAGCGGCGCTCCTCCCACGATCACGACGTAGTAGGACAGAGCGGAATCGAACGTGTTCTCGCTCGCCCCGAGAAGCTCCAGCACCGGGCGGTGAAGGAGAAGCATGGGAACGGCGATCACGATCCCCGCAAAAATCGCGTAATAGAAGCAGAAAGAACTGATCCGGCGGGAGCTTCCCCGGTCGCCGCCGCCCAGAAGCCTGGCGATCAGCGGGCTTCCGCCCTGCGCGAAGACGTTCCCGACCGCCATCAGCACGGTAAACAGCGGCGCGCAGACCGACACGCCGGCCACCAGCATCGCGTCGTTTGTCCGCGCGATGAAATAAGTGTCCGCCAGATTGTATATGAGAGTGATCACCATGCTGAAGACCACCGGCAGCGCCAGCTTGAAATAGGTGGGGATCACCCGTTCCGTGTCAAAGATCTTCTTGTCTTCCATCGGTCTTTCCGCCTCGGTTTCGGTTTATACTTCGAACATCGCCGCAGCCGTTCTGAGATGCTCCGTGATCTTCAGGTGCTGCGGGCAGGCGTTCTCGCACCGGCGGCAGCCGATGCAGTCGCCCGCTTTCCCGCCCCCTTCGACGGCGCGGGCATAGGCTTCCCGGGCCTTTTCCAGCTGGCCGTCGCCGGTCTGCTTGTTCACGGCCTCGAAGATCTCCGGGATCCGGATCTTCTGCGGGCATCCCTCCGTGC
>JAFRWU010000058.1 GCA_017441705.1 Clostridia bacterium
ATCAGTTCAAGGCCGAATACAAGAAACAGCTCGGCGACGACTTCCCCAGCGATCCGAAGGTCCAGCTTTTCGAGGCGATCAAGGCCGTGTTCCGCTCCTGGGACAACCCCCGCGCCAACATCTACCGCATGGATCACGACATCCCCTATTCCTGGGGCACCGCCGTCAACGTGCAGATGATGGCCTTCGGCAACATGGGCGACACCTCCGGGACCGGCGTTGCCTTCACCCGCAATCCCGCCACCGGCGAAAAGGGCCTGATGGGCGAATTCCTGGTCAACGCCCAGGGCGAAGACGTGGTGGCCGGCGTGCGCACGCCGCTGCCCATCGATCAGATGAAGGAGGTCTTCCCCGAGGCCTTCGCGCAGTTCAACGAAATCTGCTCCATCCTGGAAAATCATTATCACGATATGCAGGATATGGAGTTCACCATTGAAAACAAGAAGCTCTACATGCTTCAGACCCGCAACGGCAAGAGGACCGCGTCCGCCGCCATCAAGATCGCCTGCGATCTGATCGACGAGGGACAGATCTCCGAAGAGGAAGCTCTGATGCAGATCGATGCCAAGAGCCTCGATATGCTCCTGCATCCCACCTTCGACCCCGAAGCCCTGAAGAAGGCCGACAGGGAAAACGCGGTAGGCAAGGGCATCGCCGCTTCCCCGGGTGCGGCGGCCGGCACCATCGTCTTCACGGCGGAGGACGCCGCGGAGAAGGGCAAGAAGGGCGAAAAGGTCGTCCTGGTCCGCCTCGAGACCTCTCCGGAGGATATCGAAGGCATGAAGTACGCGCAGGGCATCCTGACCGTGCGCGGCGGACAGACCTCCCATGCGGCGGTCGTGGCCCGTGGCATGGGCACCTGCTGCGTCTCCGGATGCGGCGACATCAAGATGGATGAGGCCGCGAAGTGCTTCACCCTGGCCGGCAAGACCTTCCGCGAGGGCGACGAGCTTTCTCTGGACGGCTCCACCGGCAAGATCTACGACACCATCATCCGCACGGTCCCCGCCGATCCCTCCAGCGGTTACTTCGGAAGGATCATGGACCTGGCCGACAAGTATAAGAGGCTCGGCGTGCGCACCAACGCCGACACCCCGGCCGACGCGCGTCAGGCCGCGGCCTTCGGCGCGCAGGGCATCGGACTCTGCCGCACCGAGCATATGTTCTTCGGCGAAGGAAGGATCGACGCCTTCCGCGAAATGATCTGCTCCGAAACCACCAAGGAAAGAGAACGCGCCCTCGCGAAGATCGAGCCCATGCAGCAGAGCGACTTCGAGGCGCTGTTCGAGGCGCTGGACGGCTATCCGGTGACCATCCGGTTCCTGGATCCCCCGCTCCACGAGTTCGTTCCCACCGAGGAAGAGGACATCAGGAAGCTGGCCGACGCCCAGGGCAAGAGCGTGGAAACCATCCGTCAGCTCTGTGCCGATCTGCATGAGTTCAATCCGATGATGGGTCATCGCGGCTGCCGTCTGGCGGTCACCTTCCCGGAGATCGCGGCCATGCAGACCCGCGCGGTCATCAAGGCGGCTCTGGCTGTCAAAGCCCGTCACGCCGACTGGAACATCGTCCCCGAGATCATGATCCCGCTGGCCGGCGAGATCAAGGAACTGAAGTTCGTCAAAGACATCGTCACGAAGACCGCCGACGAAGTCATCGCCGCCTCCGGCACGAAGCTTACCTACGAGGTCGGCACCATGATCGAAGTGCCGCGCGCCGCTCTCACCGCCGACCGGATCGCCGAGGAGGCCGAGTTCTTCTGCTTCGGCACCAACGACCTGACCCAGATGACCTTCGGCTTCAGCCGCGACGACGCGGGCAAATTCCTTACCGCCTACTACGAGAACAAGATCCTGGAATCCGATCCCTTCTCCCGCCTGGACACCACCGGCGTCGGCATGCTGATGGAAATGGCCATGGAAAAGGGCAAGAAGACCCGCCCGGGTCTCCATGCCGGCATCTGCGGCGAACACGGCGGAGATCCCTCTTCCATCGAATTCTGCCACAAGATCGGTCTGGATTACGTTTCCTGCTCGCCCTACCGGGTGCCGATCGCCCGCCTCGCCGCCGCGCAGGCAGCGATTCGTCAGAAAGCCTGATCTCTTGAAAAGCCTTTGTTCGTGAGGCCTCGGGGAGGCGTCGGACTTCCGCGGGTTCTCGCTTGAAAGACAGGCCGTCAAGGACCGGTTTTGCCTCCCCAAAGGGCGAAACCGGTCCTTTTATCTGCAAAAAAGCGCATTCATGAAAAGGCGTTCCGCAAACGCGCGCTGACCGCCCCCTGACAGCGCCGTGGCGCACGGCGCATCCGTGCAGGCCGGCGGGGTTTTCAGCGATCCTTGCGAGATGACGCAGCCGGAGCAAGATGATAAAGAATTTGATTTTTGACGTTTACGGTACGCTGGTATCGACGGGAAACGGATCCATAGCGGCGACCGCAAAGATATTTCGGGAATGGGGCCTTGATGAAAGCGCGGCGGAGATCTATTCCGGATGGAAGAAGATTCATAAAGAGAACATCGCGCGTCGAAAAGCGTTCAAAACCGAAGAAGAGATCTTTACGGAGGATTTGAGGCGTTTGTTCGCCGAGAGAGGGATAGACGCCAGAGCGGAGGAGAAGATTTCCCCCATGATCGAATCGTTATATGGGAGAAGACTCTTTCCCGACGTTGAAGGATCCATGGAACAGATCATGAGGAGGTTCCGTGTAGCCATCGGTTCAACAACCGACGACGCTCCTTTGCTCGATTCCTTACGCGGAACGGTTTTGGAAGGGGTTCGACAGATCTTTACTTCCGAAAGACTGCGGAAATATAAGCCGGAACGGGAGTTTTATTCCGACATCCTCCGTCTGACCGGATGGGAACCGGAAGAAACCGTATTCGTCGGGGATTCCGTGGAGGATGACGTCATCGGTCCCAAGGGAATCGGCATGAAAGCGGTTTTGATCGACAGAAAGGGGATAACCGATCCGGATCTGCTGAAGATTCCGGATGCGGTGATCCGCTCTTTGGACGAGCTGATACCTGCCGTGGAGAGAATGGATTGAGAAAAGCGGAGGATCCAATTGCCGCCGCCGGGCCGGTGCGCGAAAGGACCGGACGGCGCATGGCGCCGGGCCTGAAGGAGCGCATATGGCCGGACCGCGGGGAAAGCTCCCTGCCGCCGGGGAGTATCAAAAGATCGCAGAACGCGAAGGGAGACCGCAATGAACAGGATATCAGCCGAACGGGAGCATGCAGGCAAAGAGAAAACGAAAACGGAGCTTTTTTACCTGACGCTGCGCGAAAAGCCGGAGCTTCTGGACCGGGCCGTACGGTGGTTCCACGCCAAGTGGGGCGCGCCGGAGGAGGCGTATCGGGCCGAGATGCAGGCGTATCTCGAAGGGAAAACCGAATACGCGTGGCTTCTCTGCCTGGACGGGGAGAAGATCGTCGGCGGACTCGGCGTCATCGAAAACGATTTTCACGACCGGAAGGATCTTGCCCCCAACGTCTGCGCGGTCTATACCGAGGAG
>JAFRWU010000059.1 GCA_017441705.1 Clostridia bacterium
GGCGATGCTTCTCGCCATGGCGGGCTGCGCGTCGTCCGCGGAGGAAACCGCGCCTGAAACCGGCGCGAAGCCGGCGGGCGAAACCCTTCGGGTCGACGCTTCCGCCGGACCGGTCTCGCTTTCGGCCAGAGCCGAAAAAGGCGGGGCGCCGCTGCCTCTCGCTCCGGACGACCCGGTTTTCGCGTCGGTCGGCGACCTCGGATGCGGGCTCCTGCTCCGCGCCAAGGGTGAAAACCCCGTGATCTCGCCTCTTTCCGCCTGGCTGGCTCTTGCCATGGCGGCGGAAGGCGCGGGCGGAAAAACCGCCGACGAATTCGCCGCTCTGCTCGGCGGCGATCCGGAGCTTCTCAAGAAGGCGGCCGCCGCCCTCGAAAAGGAATTCCGGGACGGAAACGACGAAGAGAACGTCTTTTCCACGGCGAATTCGGTCTGGGTGGATCATCGCTCCGAGATCCTGAAAAGCTATCTCGACGCCCTCGTTTCCGCCTACGGAGCCGACGTATACGCCGCGTCGCTTCCCACCGCGGAGACCGTCAAGGCCGTCAACGACTGGGTCTCGGAAAAGACCCGCGGCCTGATCCCCGACATGCTTTCGGAACCGCCCGATCCCGCGACGGCCCTGATCCTGATCAACACGCTTTATATGAAGGCGAAATGGATGCACGCATTCAAAGACACCGGCACCTACGACGAGGATTTCACCCCGGAATCCGGTTCGTCCGTCACCGTCCCCTTCATGCACGCAGAAGGCCACATGTCCTATCTGAAGGGCGAGGGATATACCGGGGTCGTCCTTCCCTACCGGAACGGGACGGCGAATTTCATCGCCCTGAAGCCCGACGGGATCAGCGCGAAAAAGCTTCTGGAAAAGCTGGACGGCAAGACCGTCGCCTCCCTTTCCGGAAGCGCCCGGGACCAGAACGTATATCTTTCCCTGCCGAAGTTCCGGTTTGAATACAGCATGAATATGAATTCTGAGCTCGCGGAGCTCGGCATTCCCTCGGCCTTCAGTCCCTCCGGCGCCGATTTCACCAAAATGGGCACCGGCGCGGGCGGCGCGCCGCTCTATATCGGCGAGGTTTTGCAGAAGGTCCGGATCATCGTGGATGAGGACGGCACCGAAGCGGCCGCCGCCACCATGATAGACATGAAGGCAACCGGCATCCAGGAGCCCGAGCCCGTGATCGAGCTGACGTTCGACGAGCCCTTCGTTTACCTGATCACCGACGGCGCCTCCGGCGTACCGCTCTTCATGGGAATCGTCGGGAATCCCGCCTGATCCCGGGACGCATCTCTCCTCCTTTTCCCGGCGTCGGTTTCCCCGGAAACCGGCGCCGGGCTTTTTGTCAGAGGCGATTTCGTCGGGTCCTTCCGTTTTTCAGCCTTCGTTCTCCGCGGCGCCGCGCGAAAAGAGAAGAAAAAACCGGCCGCGCCGCCACACAGGGCGGCGCGGCCATGGTTTGAGATTCGCGCTTATCCGATCGAATTTCCTCCGATGATCTCGCCGGTGTAGAGATCCACGTAGACCTCGTCGTCCCAATCGTACCAGGAGTTTTCGCTCTGATACCGGAGCACCCAGGCCCAGCGGGTGACCTTCGCGTATTCCAGATCGGGATCGGTGACCTCGCTCCACCACCAGTTCGGCAGAACGATCCCCTTCTGGGCGCTTATCAGCTTGTGCTCACGGAAATTCCGGAGAGATTCGACGCGTGCGACCGCCTCTTCCTCTGTCAGAGGCGCGTCCTCGCCGTGATCGTCCAGAAGCGGGAAATAGAACACGTTCACCATCACGAGCCGTCCGCTCTGCGGGTTGATCGTGACGCGCACCATTTCATACTCGTTGAAGATCCCCGGCTCCACCTCGCGGCAGAACTCATACGTCCAGATATCGTCGTCGAATTTGTCCACTCCGGGCGTCAGGGAATACCCTTTTTCCACCGGAAGCTTTTCGTAGAAGAGACGGGCGCACGCTTCGGCCGCGGCTTCATCGGCGCAGGGTTCTCCCGGCAGCAAGGCCGAATCGAAGCCGTCAAACTTCAGGAATTTGCCGGTTTCGCTGTTGTAGGTGATCGACGTGCGGATCTCGTCCCGTTCAAACCGGATCTCGGTTTCTTCCCGGGGATACCGGAGCTGGGTCTGATGGGTCACGGTCATTTCGTCGCTTTTCACGTTTTCCATGCCCAGGGTTTCCAGAAGCGCGATCGCCTTCTTGATCAGATCGGCGTCGGTGAGGGGCTGCGGCGACGCGGGATCGGTTTCGTTTCCGTTCCCTTCGCTTTCCAGATCCTCCTCACGGTAGACGACGGTGTCATGGACGTCCACACTTCCGTTTTCGGTGCGCGTGTAAGGCGCGGGATCGGGCAGCGTCCATTTTTTGACGGCGGCGTATCCCCCGACGGTCAGGGCCGCGAGAATCGAGACGATCGCCGCCGTGATCAGGATCGTGCGCCAGACAGGTTTCCTTTTCACAATTCTGCTCCTTTCGGAGGTCGAACAAGTCCGGTTCTCCCGCAGAACGGCGTAGAGGATCCCGAGCTTTTTCTCTTCCGGCGGAAGAGCGCGGTCGTAAGCGCGGATCAGCTTTTCGCTTTTCATCCGTCGATCCCTCCTATCAATGATTTCAGTTTTCCCCGCGCGCGGGTGAGCCGGCTGCGGACCGTCGCCGGCCGCATTTTCAGAAGCGGTGCGATCTCCTTTACGGCGTAGCCCTCGTAATAATACAGATAGAGGACCATCCGATCCTTGTCCGGCAGGGTGAGAATCGCCGGAAGGACCCCGTCCGGCTCCGGATCGTTCTCCCCGATCTCCGCCGCCTCGTCCAGGTCGGTCCGCCGCCTCCACCAGTGCGCAAGGCGGTTCTTCGCAAGATTCTTTGCGGTCAGGATCAGCCACCCCCGCTCGTGCTCCGGGTTTTCAAAAGCCGGAGCCTTGCGGATCATCTGCAGGAACACGTCCTGGACGCAGTCCTCGGTCTCCGCGCGGTTTTTGAGAAGCGTGAAAGAAACGTTCCAGACGGAGCGGAAATTCCGTTCGTAGATTTCCGCGATCTCTTTGTCCGTACGCAGCAAAGCTTTCTCCATCCGTCTGTCACTCCTTTCACACAGTATACAATCGAAGGGAGGAAAAGGCTGCGCCGCAGGATACATTTCGCGGCGCTTTTTTTATTTTACACGGAGAAGCCCTTTTCTGTCAAGCAAATCGCGCGCGAAAGCCCGTCCGGGGACGATCAAGTCTTGCCAAACGGGGCATGATATGATAGAATAATCCTGCGCGGGGACCGTCCGGCCGGACGCGCCTTTTCCGCCGCGCGACAAAAGAATCGAATTTCGAGGAGGAAAGATCATGGCAAACCGCATCGTTCTCAATACGATCTCCTACCACGGCAAGGGCGCTCTCGCCGAGATCGCAAACGAGCTCAAGACCCGCGGCTATCAGAAGGTATTTCTCTGCTCCGACCCGGATCTGGTAAAATTCGGCGTCACCAAAAAGGTTTCCGACGTGTTGGACGGCGCGGGCATCCCCTACGCGCTCTTCAGCGAGATCAAACCCAACCCCACCATTGAAAACGTCCTCGCCGGCGTGAAGGCGTTCCGGGAATCCGGCGCCGACGCCATCGTCGCCGTGGGCGGCGGGTCCTCCATCGACACCGCCAAAGCCGTCGGCATCATCATCGCCAACCCCGACTTCGCCGACGTGAGAAGCCTGGAAGGCGTCGCCCCCACCAAAAACCACGCGGTCTTCACCATCGCTGTTCCCACCACCGCCGGCACCGCCGCTGAGGTCACCATCAACTACGTCATCACCGACGTGGAAAAGAAGAGAAAATTCGTCTGCGTCGACGTTCACGACATCCCCGAAGTCGCCGTCGTGGATCCCGACATGATGGCCACCATGCCCAAGGGCCTGACCGCCTCCACCGGTATGGACGCGCTGACCCATGCCATCGAGGGCTATATCACCAAGGCCGCCTGGGACATGACCGATATGTTCCATCTCCACGCCATCGAGCTGATCGCGAAGTACCTGCCCGCCTCGGTCGAAGGCAAGCCCGAGGGCCGCGAGGGCATGGCCCTTGCGCAGTACGTGGCCGGCCAGGGCTTCTCCAACGTCGGCCTCGGCATCGTCCACAGCATGGCCCACGGCCTCGGCGCGCTTTACGACACCCCGCACGGCGTCGCCAACGCCATCCTCCTGCCCACCGTCATGCGCTACAACGCTCCCTGCACCGGCGAGAAATACCGTGAGATCGCCCGGGCCATGGGCGTCGAGGGCGTCGACGCTATGAGCCAGGACGAATATCGCGCCGCCGCCTGCGACGCGGTGCAGGCTCTCGCGGCCAGAGTCGGCATCCCCGCCGATCTCAAGGGCATCCTGAAGGATGAGGACGTTCAGTTCCTCGCCGAAAGCGCCTACGCCGACGCCTGCCGTCCGGGCAACCCGCGCGACACCTCGGTCGAAGAAATCGCGGAGCTGTTCCGCTCGCTGATCTGATCCCCCCGCGTTTCCCGGGATCTCCGCAGCCAAACCGCCGCCCACAACGGGCGGCGGTTTTTTTGAAAAATTTTTTGTTTAGGTACCTTGACATTTCTCAAAACGTGTGGTATACTCTTAATCGTAAGGTACCTAATCAAATTGACAGCATCTGAAAGGAGATCCTATCGTGAGAAACGAAAAGAATAACGAACTCGAATTTGAAAAAGAACTCCGGGACGAGACCGGAGAGAAAAGAAACGCCGGCGTCTGCCCGGGATGCGAAAAAGCCTGCCTCATAGAGGAAGCGCAGTGCGGGCGCGGCCGGGCTTTCGCCGCCGGAGAGCGGATCCCCCCGCACCGGGATCACGCACGGCCGGACGACGGCCTCACCTACGACGACCGGGTCCCGGGCGATCTGAAGGAATCGGCCGCGGCCGGACGCGGACGCGGCCCGCACGGCGAAGAGGAAGAAGCCGGGGGAACGGTCCCCGCGCGTCACGAGCATACGAGACGCGGCGACGGCCTCACCTACGACGACCGGGTCCCCGGCGAACTGAAGGAGTCGGCCGCGGCCGGACGCGGACACGGCCCGCACGGCGAAGGCGAAACGCCTCCCGAGCGCGAACGCTGCTTCCGGCGGGATGAAGGCGGTCCGCGTCACGGCGGTGACGGTCCGGATGAAGAATGCCGCCGGCCGTTCCGCGGCGAAGACCGCTTCCACGGACCGCGTCACGGGGAACACACGTTCCCGCACGGTCCCCTGCAGGACGACGGATCCCTGACTTCGCTGCTTTTCCGTGCCGCTCACCCGCTCGGGCGTCCCGGCGCCATGCACGGCGCAAGCCAGGACCGCGTCCTTCGCCTTCTCTCCTCCCGCGGCGTGGTCAGTCAGCGCGGCCTGCAGGAATTTCTGGCCGTTCAGCCGGGCAGCCTGAGCGAGCTCCTCTCCAAAATGGAGGCCAAAGGTCTTCTGATCCGGGAAACCGACGCGGAGGACCGCCGCCGGACCCTGCTCCGTCTCAGCACGGAGGGAAAAAAGGAAGCCGGAGCTCTTTCCCAGGCGGAGGATGAGCGCCGCTTCGCCGTTCTGACCGCCGAGGAGCGCGAAACTCTCCGCTCTCTGCTTCAGAAGCTGGCGGACGCCCAGAGGCCGAAGCACGATCCTTTTTTCGATGAGGACGGAAAGCTTATGAGGCTTCCCGGGAAAAGAAGGCCGCGCTTTGCGGCGCTCCGGCAGATGGCGGAGCGATTCGAGACCGGCCGCGACTATACCGAAAAGGAGGTCAACGAGATCCTTCTCGCCGGAATGGCCTTCGGCGACGCGGAACTGGTCAGGCGGGAATTGATCGAGGCGGGCCTTCTCCTCCGCACCGGCGACGGCAGCCGGTACTGGCGCGCGGAGGAGCCGAACGGTGACGAAAGCAGGGGGTAAAAAAGGGGTTGACTTTTTCTCCCCCCTGTGCTATGATATATGGGCAGTCGACAAGACGGCGCTTCTATCGCGGGGTAGAGCAGTCTGGCAGCTCGACGGGCTCATAACCCGTAGGTCGTTGGTTCAAATCCTTCCCCCGCAACCATATCGGGTGGATGTAACGGATTTCAGTTACATCCACCTGTTTTTTATGCCCTAACCCCAGTTGAGATCCATATTAAACAATGCTATAATTTGGCTAAGGAATGACGAGAGGAGGGGTTATATGAACGAATCCGCATATATAAAAGATATTTCGCCAATCGTTCATCATCTTTATCGCTTTCTTGCTTTTGTGCATCACGAAGATCATCTGCTAAACAACTCTGCAGCCGATGCGATCAGCTTTACCGATACAAACGGTTTCCTCGGAATGGAAGAGGGATACAAGTCAAGTATTGCTGAAAAAGCTCGGGCAGAGTTGCATATCAAAGAATGGAAAGAGTCCTGGATTGGAACAGGCAAAATTGCCAGCAAGGTTTCCAATGCCATCAGCAAGGCAAATAACCTTGTGAACAAAAACCAGCAGATAAACCTCAAAAACAGATTGAATCCTGCCCATGCATCATTCCGTCCGGATGCAGAACGAGTCCTTTTTGAAATCTATCGTGGTTCAGATGAAAAGGCAGCCTTTGAGATGGCGGTTAAAACATTTGGCGCGAAATACGACACGATTGCCTTTCTATTCTTCCTCAAGGACAGCGAGCGTTTTCTCCCGATAAGCTCTGGCAATTTTGACAAGAGTTTCCGCTTGCTCGGAATCAATTTCACAACATCCTTCAATTGCAGTTGGAGCAATTATTGCGACTTCATATCGATTATCCGTGATATACAGGCTTTGATGGATGACCTTCTCCCGTTAAAAGCTCCCGCGAGGCTTATAGACGCACACTCGTTTGTTTGGATTCTCCACGAAGATAGATTCATCAACTGGAAGCCCTCAAAGGAGGATAGTCAAGACATTGAACGCTCGGTTGAGGTTTCGGTTCAAAGGGTTATCTCCGGTGAGGCAAAAAGAGTAGCTCATACAGTCCATACTTACACGCGGAACATAGAAGTCGTTAAGGCTGCCAAAGCTCGCGCAAATGGCATTTGCCAACTATGCGGTAAGCCAGCACCCTTTTCTGACTCGAAAGGTGTACCCTACTTAGAAGTACATCACGTTGTTTGGCTTTCTCGCGGTGGAAAAGACAGTACAGATAATGTGGTTGCTCTGTGTCCAAACTGCCATACAAAAATGCATGTTGTTGATGATATACAAGATGTCAACAAGTTATTGCAAGCGATAAAATAGCTTCTTATGTACCCGGAGCAGGTTTCGGCCTGCTCCGGTTTTTTATTGCTCTTCTTCAACCGGCTCGCAGTCCTCGTCGAACAGCTCGCGCGCGCTTTCCGTCGGCTCGCAGGAGACGTACTCCACCGCTACGCCCTGCCGGAGATCGGCCCTGTAATTCGGCGCGGAGAGGTGGGAGGGGATCTCCAGATAGCCCACGAACTTGTAGTAGATACATTCTCGCAAACTAAGGCGAAAAATGAAATAAACCACGAGTCATCTTTTTGACTCCTGGTTTATGAATGTGAAAATGCCCTCGACAACACAAAAAAGCAAGTATCTTTTTTGGTGCAACGTGCCATGTTGTGCAACCAAATAAGATATTGCACAGGAAAACCCCGATACCCGAGCGGTTTCGGGGTTTTTTCGTGCCCCGATTTTGGGGTGCAAACAAAAAGATATTTTTCTTTGCCCGAAGGACTTGAACTACCGCCCCCTGCGTTTTCAG
This sequence comes from Clostridia bacterium, assembly GCA_017441705.1. Taxonomy (GTDB): domain Bacteria; phylum Bacillota; class Clostridia; order Oscillospirales; family QAMX01; genus RUG11797. The sequence continues at coordinate 7,726 of JAFRWU010000059.1, forward strand.
GCGGCTTTTGAGAGATGTATTCTCCCGAAAGCCGCCTTTTTTCGTTTTGGAAGAAAAATTGTCTAAAATGAAGCTTTGACCTGCTCCAAAAACCGTTCGGCAATCGGTGTAAACGGTTGATACTTCTTCCAGACAAGATATAACTTCGTTTCGAGGTGCGGGGTAAGCGGTCTGAATACCAACCCGCTATCGGATGAAACATCGATCAGTTTATCAAAAGTCAGTAGGTACCCGAGCCCTGCCTTTGCGAAGATTGATCCGTTGTATGATAACCTGAACGAGCCTTCGAGATGAAAAGCATCAAAATCGCTTTCGGCCCATTTCTTTATTTCCTGATGCCATGCCTGTTCAGAACAGAACAGCGGAAGGCCGCGTAGATCGGAAGGGCTGAAGCTCTTCCGCCCCGCAAGAGGATCGTCCGCTGGAAGAATCAATCCCCAGTGATCCGCTTCAGGAAGTGCTATAAACTCATACTTGCTTTCATCCGGTCCTTCTGCGAGGACAACAAAGTCCAAAAGCCCTTTCTGCAGCTTTTCCGCAACCTGCTCTGTGTCGCCGCTGGTGATGTGATATTGCAGCTTCGGGTATCGCTCCTTCAAGGCTTTAATCGCATCTGCAATATACTTGATCTGATAGGATTCAGCCAATCCGAGGAACAGCTCTCCGCCGGAGATGTCATCAAGCGAGACGAACTCCTTCTCGATTTTATCCGCCATGCTGACAAGGTCTTCCGCTCTGTCGCGAAGCAGAACGCCTTCGTCCGTGAGCCGGATGCTGAAGCTGTGTCGGGTAAACA
>JAFRWU010000060.1 GCA_017441705.1 Clostridia bacterium
CCCAACGGCCCCCGCTTCCTTTTTTCTTCTTTCAGCCGCGCTGCTTTTCCGCGAAGACGACCTTCTTCCCGTCCGGGTTCTCGATCCCCGTGTAGGTCAGGTTGGTCACGTTGTTGTGCCGGATCTCCAGCGCCACCTTCGCGTGGGAATCCACGTTCCGGACGTGGATCCGGTCGGTCTCCCCTTCCGCCGCCGCCCGGATCTTGTAGTAGTGATCGTCGCCGATCACCACGGTCGCCCGCGCCTGCGCCTTGCCGGGGAGCATCTCGTCGGTGATGTCATAGATATTGACGTCGTGAAGCTTCGCGCCGTCGTGATTGAGGAGACGGACGGTCTGATGTCCGCCGGAAATATAGGTGGAGACCCGCATGATATCCACGTGATGGATATCCGGATCCTTTCCTTCCACCTTCATGGCCGCGTCGCTTTCGGGGAGCGCCGTCAGGGCGACGCTGTCGTCCCCGGTCCAGCCGGTGATATCGCCGATATCGAAATAGGAGCAGCCGACCCGGAGGTCGATCCCGTCCTGGTTGGGCATGGTGTTCGCGGCGAAGAAGTGCAGGTCGGACACCTTCCCGTTTCGGCAGTAGTAGAACGTCGCGCCCCAGTACCTCTGGTTGGTGATCGTCAGGTGTTCGACCGTGATCCCTTCGACGTTCCGGAAAAGAAGCGGACAGTTACGGAGCACGGACGGTCTCCCGTCCCGGTGCGCGGTCTTTTCGGTCAGATCGTTGGGGTTCCCGCCGTCCAGAGTCGCCTTTCCGATGCCGATCACATGGATGTCGTGCAGTTCGTCTCCGGCGGTCATGTGTTCGTCGAAAACCCCCTCGGACACGATCATGTTGGAGTAAACGCCGTCCATCAGGACGAGCGTGCAGTTGTAAAGAAGCAGGGTAAAGCCGGAGGGCAGCACGATCGGCGCGTCAAGATAATACTTTCCGTCCTCGCTCTCCGGGTTTTTCGCGGGAATCATGAGTTTTCCCGTGCCGCTTGCCGCCGCCTGCCGCACAAGCTCGTTGAGGCGTGGCGAATCGCTTTTCCGGCCGGATGGATTCATAGACTCAGCTCCTTTGCCATCTCCCCTACCGAGGGGTAGACGAAATCTGCGTGAAACTCGTTCTGATTCTCGTAGTCTTCCCGGCTCGTCTCGCCGGTCAGGACCAGGGCGGACGCGATCCCCGCCCTTTCTCCCACCGCGATATCGGTATAGAGCCGGTCGCCCACCATGATCGTTTTCTCCCGTTCCCCGCCGGTCAGGGCGAGGACCGCGTCGATGATCGTCCGGTTGGGCTTTCCGACGATCAGGTCGGGGCTCTTCCCCGTGGACGCCTCCAGAAGCCGGATCATCGCGCCTGTGTCGGGAACGTCCCTGCCGCCCTCCACCGGACACACCAGATCCGGATGCGTACAGATCCAGGGGATCCCGCTCTTGATAAACTCATGCGCCAGGAGAAGCCTGCGGTAGGTCAGGTCCTGATCGAACCCCAGGACCACCGCCTCGGGATCCTCCTCCGTCAGGAGGAAGCCCTCCCGCGCAAAAAGCGCGCGAAGCGGAGCGGTGCCCATGACGTAAAGGCGGCGGTATCCCTTTTCCCGCAGGACGATCGCCGTGGCGTCGCCGGAGGAAAAAACGTCGTCTTCCCCCGCCCGGATCCCCAGCCGGTTCAGCTTTTCGGCGTAAGCCTTTTTGTCCCGGGAGGAATTGTTCGTGAGGAAAAGATAACGCGCACCGCGATCCCGGATCGCCTTCAGAAAGCCCGGCGTTTCGGGAAAGAGATGATTGCCGAGGTAGATGGTGCCGTCCATATCCAGGAGGAAAAGAGTGAAATCCCGGAGCGTTTTCATCATTCGGTCACCGAAAAAGGTGCGACGCGGGTGCGCAGGAGCCGCATCAGGGTCAGCCTGCGCCGCATATAGAAGGCGTATTTGACGCCGGCTTCCGCCATGTCTTCCGGTACGCCGGCTTCTTCCGCCGTCGCGTCTCCTCCCGCTTTCCGGAGAAGGGAACGGATCTCCTCTCCCGTCGGGATCTCTTCCCGGACGATACGGGCGATCCCGTCCCAGTTCCGGGCGATCGTTTCGTTTTTCACACCCTCCGCGGGGTCGGGAAGGCTTTCCCGCATGATGCTTTCGTAAAGGGGATCGAACGCCCTTTCGAGAGCCTCCTTCGCGGGAGTATGCGCGAGGAAGACCGGCGGGGTTTCCACAGCCCGGTGATACACGTCCGATACCAGGGCGGCGGCGACGCCGACCTTCGTCCCGTGATAAAGCGGAGCGAGACCGCGCGCGGCGTAAAGGATCTCCCAGAGATGAGAGATGTGATGCTCCGCGCCCGAGGCCGGACGGGAGGAGCCCGCGAGATAGATCATCAGCCCCGAAAGGGTCAGGGCTTCCATCAGAGCAAGCGCGTATCCCTCGTCACGGGCGGGATCGGCTCCTTCCCGGATCGGCTTCACGGCCTTTTCCACCGCGCCGCGCATCAGCCGTGCGATGGACGGGCAATAGCTCTCTCCCGTCAGGAGCGACGCGATCTTCCAGTCGGCCAGGGCCGTGTATTTCCCGATCAGATCGCCGAGTCCGGCCGCCTTCAGTTCGGCGGGAGACGCGGCCAGGATATCCACGTCCGCCAAAAGGACCTCCGGCGCCTTGGCGTCGAGGGTCGTTTTGTAACCCTTCACCGTCAGGGGCGCCTGACCCGACAGGAATCCGTCCATACTCGGCGCGGTGGCGAAGATCGCAAAGGGCAGGGAAAGCCGGAACGCGGCGTAGCGGCATACGTCGTTCAGGGAGCCGGTGCCTGCGGAAAGGATCAGATCGGTCCCCTCCGCCTCTCTCATAACCTCTTCCGAGATCTCCATCTCGGCTTCCCGCAGGTTCTCATAAGTCAGTTCCTTCACCCGGTATCCGGCGCCGGTGAGCGCCTCCCGGAGCCCGGGCGAGGCTTTTTCCGTGTTCCGGTCCCACACGAGAAGCAGATCCTTCCCTCCGAGTTCTTCCCGGAGGATCGCGCCGGTATCCGCCGTCAGTCCTTTTTCAAAGGAGACGAACGGCGCCCTGAGCGCGTGCTTTTTTCCGCAGGGGCAGTTTTCAAGGCTTTTGATCAAAGCCGGAATGTCCAGGGACATTGCGTTTCCTTCCTTTCTTCGGCCGGGATCCGCCTCTTTACGGGTTCAGGCGGTTGGGGCCGCGGAAGATGAACATCGATTCCTTGATGCCGAGTCCGAACAGCAGCATGGTCAGCCGGTCGAGTCCCAGGCCGAAGCCGCCGTGCGGCGGGCAGCCGTAGCGGAAGAAGTCGAGATAGAACTTCACGTCCTCGCCGAGGCCCTTTTCATCCGCCTGCGCCTTGAGCGGTTCGTAACGGTGTTCTCTCTGGGCGCCCGTGGTGATCTCCACACCGCGCCAGATCAGATCGTAGCCCATGGGGATGCCGTTTTCGTCGCGCATATGATAGAAGGCGCGCTTTTCCGGGCCGAAATCGGTGACGAACAGGAACTCGTGTCCGTATTTTTCCATGACCCACCGATAGGAAAGCTGCTCCGCCTCGGTGGTCAGGTCGTTCTTCTCGCTTTCAGGCAGGATATAGCCGTAATTCTTCTCCAGCTCGTCGTAAAGATCGTGAAGCTTCACCACCGGGAAGGGCAGCGTCGGAACGACGACCTTTTTGCCGAAAAGCGCCTCGATCTCCTCCCCGTATTTTTCGGCGACCTTTCCCAGTGCATAGGTCAGCAATTCCTCCTCCATCTTCATGACGTCCTTCACCGATTCGATGTAGGAGAATTCCAGATCGAACCCGGTGAATTCGGTGGTGTGGCGGGAGGTGTAGGATTTTTCGGCGCGGAACACCGGCCCGACCTCGAAGATGCGTTCAAATCCGGCGGCCATGGCCATCTGCTTGTAGAACTGCGGGCTTTGCGCGAGATACGCATTCCGGTCGAAATACTTCACCTCGAACACGTCTGCGCCGCTTTCGCTGGCCGCGCCGATGAGCTTGGGGGAATGGATTTCCAGAAAGTCTCTCGCCAGCAGGAATTCACGCAGCGCGGCTGCCAGAGCCGTCTGCGCCTTGAACACCAGCTGATTTTCGTCGGTGCGCAGATCGATCCAGCGGTAATCGATCCTCTGGTCGATGTTGGAGCGTTCCAGAGCGGCTTTCTTCTTGGTTGCGGGGATCTCCTTGCGCACGATGGGAAGCGCTTCCGCCAGGGAATCGATCCGGATGCTCTCTCCCTCCGCGGGGATCATCTCAAAGCCGTTGAGCTTGACGAATTCGTTCGGGAACACCGTTCCCTCACAGGTGATCACCGAATCGGGCGTGATCGCGTCGAGCGTTTCCAGAAGGGCGGGGAATTTCTCCTTTTCCACCGTGATCTGAAGCCTTCCCGAAAGGTCCTTCAAAACGATGAAGGCCATGCTTTTCCCGTTGCGGATGTTGTCCACGAAACCCCGCACCAGGATCGGCTCGCCGGTCTTTTTGACCGCTTCTCTGAGGATCGTTCTTTCCATTTTCATAACTCCTTTCGGCCTTCCGGGCCCGTTTCCAAAAAAGAAAGCTTCCGCCCCGTTTTGGGGCGAAAGCTCTGCTTCCGCGGTACCACCCAAATTCAGCTTCCTTCCGAAGCCCTCTGAAGGTCGGTATAGAACTGTCTTTGCGCTCCGCCGGCCTGTCACCCACGGCGTCATCACGCAGCCTCATTATAACCGAAAGGGACTTCGTTGTCAAGGGAAAATCCCGGGCGTTACGATTTTCCCCCGTAAAGCTTTTCATAGGTCACGCCGTTTTTCTTCGCCTCGCCGCGCCAGAGAGACGACCTGGCGGGAGAGACGGGCGACGAGACCTCGAGGACCGTCCCGCCGCATATCGCGCACGCCAGGACGTTGTCCCCCTCGAACGTGAGCGACGTCGCCTCCGGCTCAGTCCCGTCCAGGCTGACGAAAAGCGCCGCGTACGCGTTTGAAAGCGACGTCAGATTGATTTCCTTCTCCGGTCCTTCGTAAAAAACGACGTCGAGATAACGCCTTTCCTCCGCGCCGGTGAACCGGCGGTGAAGGTCCGGTTTCCCGTCGAGGATCGCCTTTTCCTCCCGGCTTTCGCGCTTTTCCAGTCTGCACGGCGCCCCGTCGAATTCCGCGCCGATGAGCCGGACCCCGATCCTCCGTCCTCCGTCCGCGAGGGACGCCGCGTCGTCCTCGATCATCCAGTCGCCTTCCAGCGCTCCGCCCGCCTCCAGGCGGATCCGGAGATCGTAAGCGTTGATCCTGCCGTTTTTTATCATGTCCAGATTGATGTGCGTATCTCCAGAGTCGCTCCGGAGCGACGCCAGGATCAGGGCGTGTCCGCCGTCCTGGGCGATCGTGAACATGCCGGATGAAAAATCGTAAAGATTGTGAAGCGCCGCGAGATTCAGGAAACGGGGCCTCTCCCCGCCCCAGAAGGCCAGGAATCCTCTCCTCTGATTCCAGGCGGAGACGGCCGCGAAGGAGCCGAGCGCGAAATCCTTCTCTTTATGGAAGACCGCGACGGCGGCCGGGGACGTGCGGAGATCCGCCTCGGTGCGGAAGACGACGTTGACGTCCTTTTCTTCCGGCTCGCAAAACGCCTTGCGGTATTTGTCGGGACAGCAAAGATCCACGTACGCCCAGCCGAGGCTGTAGGAAAAGGGCGGAAGGGACTTATCCCCGTTGAAATCGGTCAGGGATATCCCGTGCCCGGTCGCCTGTTCCAGGAAGGAAAGCGTGCCCGGAGCCGTGAGCCAGGTGTAGCTTCGCGCGTTGGGGCCGCACCACTGGCGGGTCGGCGCGTGAAAATGATCGGCAATCGTCCGCCAGGCGTCGTCCAGCATCTCTCCGGCCATCGCGTGCACTTCCCCGTCCCGGATATGCGTATGGATCCGCGTAAGATCCTCGATCGCCACCGACGTATAGGTGGCGCTGTTGTATTCCGCGAACGCGCCGTGATTGCCGCGGGTATACCGGACGAACCCCCTGAAGCGCTCCTTTCCGTAGGAGAAAAGCCACGGCCATCCGAGAAGCTGCCCCGCGTGCAGCGTGACGTAAGAGCCCATGATCGAGATATTGGTATAAGCCGCGTGCATGTTGCGCCGGAAGATCGAAAGACAGGCGTGCCGCAGCGCGTCCTCCAGTTCGGCGCGGAGATCCTTCGAGATCCGGTCTCCGTGGAACGCCAGGACCTGCAGGATCTCCTTTCCGCAGAAATCCGCCCAGTTCCAGTCCGGCGGGCTCATTTTCTCCAGCGGCTCCTCCATATACCAGCTCCAGATCCCGTAGGTCGCGTTCGCCGGGTTTTTGTCCTGTTGAGCGGATACGTTCCAAAGGATCTCCTCCGCACGGGAAAGATCCTCTTCCCTCCCGGAAGCGAGGAGCGCCGCGGCGTATCCGAAGGCGTCGCGGGTGGAGTGTACGGTCTGACGCGCAAGATTGGTGTGATAATTGGCCTTGTCCAGATACCCCGCCGGCGCCTTCCATTCCTCGTCATAGACGGCGTTCGCCTTTGCCAGCGCCCTTTCGAAGGGCTTCCTGTCTGTTTCCCGCAGTGTGAACATTTTCCTTCCTCCCCGAAGCTTTCTTCGCCGATGCTTTCCGGCATTTTATCATATTCCCCGCTTTTCTGTCAATCAGATGCCGGAGGAAAAACGGTTCTCTCCTTTTTTTCTGTTTTCGACCGGAAGAGCGCGGCAGATTCAACCGTATTTCCGAAAAAAAGCCTTGCAATTTCGATCGGCGTATGCTATACTCTTCACGATAAAGGATGATTTCATCCTTTGGGACGTAAGGTAAGGAGCTTGAGTGGGTTTTCGCCCGCTCTTTCTTTTTGACGATTGACGGACGTATGAAAGGAAACAATCTATGGCAATGAACCGGCAGGCTGTGGCCGCTCTGGTCCGTCCCTGGGCCGAATCGGCCTGCAGAACGGCGGGCTGTACGCTCTGGGACGTGGAATATCTCCGGGAAGGCGGAGAGAATTATCTGCGCGTCACGATCGACAAGCCCGAAGGCGTCGGGATCAGCGACTGCGAAGCGGTGTCGCGTCTGATGAACGATATCCTGGATACCGAAGATCCCATCGACGAAAGCTATTCCTTCCAGGTTTCCTCTCCCGGTGTGGAGCGTGAGCTGAAAAAGCCCGAGCATTTTGAAGCGTATCTCGGCGAAAAGATCCGCCTGCGCCTTTACAGGGCCGTCGACGGCTCCAAGGAGCATATCGGCGTTCTCCGGAAGGCGGATGAAAACGAGATCGTCCTCTCATCCGACGACGGAACACCCGTCTCCTTCCCCCGCGAAAACGTGGCGAAAGCCAAAGCTTACTTTGATTTTGATTTTTGATTTTGATTTCGGAGGTCTGTGATCTATGGCTCAAAGCGCATCCAACGTCGAGCTTTTCGAGGCTCTGGACGCTCTTGAAAAAGAGAAGAATATTCCCAAGGACTATATGCTGGAAAAGATCCGCACTGCGCTCCTCACCGCCGTCAAGCGCGAAAACGCCGTGGTGGACATCGACGAGGTGAAAAAGACCTTCCGGATGTACTACGCCATGAACGTGGTGGAGGAAGTGGAAAACCCGGCGCTTGAGCTGACGCTGGAGCAGGCGAAGCTTTACAACAAAAAAGCCGCCGTGGGCGACGTCGTGCAGGTGGAGGTCGCCACCAAGGACTTCAACCGCATCACCGCCGCCACCGGAAAGCAGGTCATCATTCAGGCCATCCGCGAATCGGAGCACGGCACCATATACAACGAGCTTTCCAGCAAGGCCCACGAAGTCCTGACCGCCGTCGTCTCCCGCATCGACCGGAGGACCGGCGACGCCTTCCTGGAGGTCGGCGGAAGAGAAGACGCCAGCGAAGCGATCCTGCGCGCCGACGAACAGATCAAGGGCGAAGTCCTCACCGAGGGCGAACGCATCAAGGTCTACCTGGTGGAGGTCCGCAAAGGCCTCCGCGCCGTGCAGATGATCACCTCCCGCACCCATCCCGGCCTTGTGAAAAGGCTCTTCGAGCTGGAGGTCCCCGAGATCCACGACGGCACCGTCGAAATCAAGAACATCGCCCGCGAGGCCGGTTCGCGCACCAAGATCTCGGTCTGGTCCCCTAACCCGGACATCGATCCGGTGGGCGCCTGCGTCGGGCCGAAGGGAACGCGGGTGGAGACCATCGTTTCCTATCTCGGCGGCGAAAAGATCGATATCGTCCGCTATTCCGAAAACCCGGCCGAATACGTGAAGGCCGCCCTCTCCCCTTCCGACGTGGTCTCGGTCACGCACCTTGCGCCCGAAAAGATCTGCCGCGTCGTGGTCCCGGACGATCAGCTCTCCCTTGCCATCGGCAAGCAGGGTCAGAACGCCCGGCTCGCCGCCAAGCTTACCGGCATGAAGATCGATATCAAGGCCGAAAGCAGCGCTTATTGATTGCTCTCTTCGATCCGAAAGGAGGTGGACGCCGTGCCGCCGAAACCGAAAAAAGTCCCCATGCGCATGTGCGTCGCCTGCCGGGAAATGAAGCCGAAACGCGACCTTCTGCGCGTGGTCGTCCCCGCCGCTTCCGGGTCGAACGAGGCGGAATACGATCCGCGCGGCAAGACGTCCGGCCGCGGCGCCTATATCTGCCGGTCGGAAGAATGCCTGAAAAAGGCGGCGAAGACCCGCGCGCTGGAACGCGCGCTGGATTGCGTCCTTCCCGAAAGAACGCTTCTCGCGCTCACAAAGGAGGCGGCAGAACGTGCCTCAGAATGATTACATGACCCTTCTCGGACTCGCCATGCGTGCCGGAAAGATCTCCTACGGCGAGGAGTCGGTGCGCGAGGCCTTTTTCACAAGACACGTGGCGCTGGTGCTTCTGGCTTCCGACGCCGGGAAACGCACCGCCGAGAGCTTTCGCAGGCTCGCGGAAAAAAACGGGGTCAGGATCATGACCCTTCCCGAAAACAAACAAGATCTCGGTCACGCCATCGGCACAGGGCTTTGCGCCGTGGCGGCCGTCACCAACAAGGGCTTTGCGGAGTCTTTCGCCGCCAAAGCCGAAAAACACATCGGAGGTGTCCGCATTTGAGTTTAGTGAAGTACCGTTTGGCTGAAGTCGCAAAGGATTTCGGCGTCCCGAGCAAGGAGATTTCCGCTCTTCTGACCGCTTATGCCGAAACGCCCAAGAGCAATCAGAAGGTCCTGGAGGATCACGAGCTGAACGTCGTGTTCGACGCCATGACTCTGAAAAACCAGTCCGCTGATTTCGAAAGTGCCATGAATGCCGCTCTGCGCCCCGTGGATCCCGCCGTGGAAGCGGAAAAGGCAAAGAAGGCCGCCGAAGAACAGGCGAAAAAAGAAGCGGAAGAAAAAGCGAAGGCTGAAGAAGCGGCCCGCCGCGAAGCCGAAAAGGCCGCGTCCGAAAAGCCCGCTTCCCCCGTTCCTCCGGCAGGCGAAGAAACTCCCGCCGCAAAACAGGAGAAGCCGACGTCTCCGAAGCCGGCCGAAGCGCAGAAGCCGCAAGCTCCGATTCAGCCCCGTCCTGCTCAGCAGAAGCCCCGGGAGCCGCAGAAGCCCCGTGCCGAGCGCAAGACGATCGTTGTGGATACCCGTTCCTCCGGCGGGAAAACCGATCTTTCCAAATACGACGAACGTCTGGACGTCCTGGCGGCCGATCACGTGACGAAGCCGGGCGCATCCAAAGAAAAAATCAAGAATCAGCAGACCAGGCGCAACGCGCCGATGTCGCAGAAGCGCCGCGCCGAGGACGCCGAGAAGTTCCGCAAGCTCAGAGAGCAGCAGGAAGCCGCCAAGCGTCAGCCGCTGAAGGTGTCCATCCCCGACGAGATCTCCGTGGGCGAGTTGGCGTCCCGTCTGAAAAAGACCGGCGCCGAAGTGGTCAAAGCCCTGATGAAGCAGGGCCTGATGGTTTCGCTTTCGCAGACCGTCGATTACGATACCGCCGCCCTGATCGCCATGGAATTCGGCGCCAAGGTCGAAAAGGAAGTGCATCTCACCATCGAGGAGCGCCTGATCGACGTGCACGAGGATAAGCCCGAGGAGCTTCTCCCCCGCGATCCCGTCGTCGTCGTCATGGGTCACGTGGACCACGGCAAGACCTCGCTTCTCGACTATATCCGCAAAACCTCGGTCGCGGCCGGCGAGGCCGGCGGCATCACCCAGGCCATCGGCGCCTACCGCGTGGACGTGAACGGCCGGAAGATCACCTTCCTGGATACCCCGGGTCACGCCGCCTTCACCTCGATGCGCGCCCGCGGCGCCATGTTCACCGATATCGCGATCCTCGTGGTAGCCGCCGACGACGGCATCATGCCGCAGACCATCGAATCCATCAACCACGCCAAAGCCGCCAAGATCCCCATCGTGGTCGCCATCAACAAGATCGACAAAGCGCACGCCAATCCCGAGCGTATCATCCAGCAGCTGACCGAGCACGGTCTTCTCTGGGACGAGTGGGGCGGCGACACCACCATCTGCAAGATCTCCGCGCTGACCGGCGAAGGCATCCCCGAGCTTCTCGAAATGCTCGTTCTTCAGGCCGATATGCAGGAGCTGAAGGCCAATCCGAACCGTCTTGCCTCCGGAAGCGTCATCGAAGCCCGGCTCGACAAGGGCCGCGGCCCCATCGCCACCCTTCTGGTGCAGAACGGCACCATTCGCTCCGGCGATATCGTCATCGCCGGCACCGCCGTCGGCAAGATCCGTTCCATGACCGACGACCGCGGCGCGCGTATCGCCGAAGCGGGTCCCTCGGTCCCGGTGGAGATCGCAGGTCTTTCCTCGGTCCCCAACGCCGGCGACGCCTTCAACGTCGTCGAAGACGAACGCATGGCCCGCGAGCTTGTGGAAGAAAGGTTGGAAAAGGAACGTCAGCAGGCGGTCCATCCGCAGAGCAAGATGTCTCTGGACGATCTCTTCAACCAGATCCACGAGGGCGAGCTGAAGGAGCTGAACATCATCATCAAGGCCGACGTGGTCGGTTCGGTCGAAGCGGTCAGATCCTCCCTGGAAAAGCTTTCCAACGACGAGGTCCGCGTCCGGGTCATCCACGGCGCCGTCGGCGCGGTCAGCGAATCCGACGTCATGCTCGCCGGCGCATCCAACGCCATCATCGTGGGCTTCAACGTCCGTCCCACCGCCGACGCCAAACGCTCCGCCGAACTGGAAAAGGTCGATATCCGCCTCTATCGCGTCATCTACGACTGCATCGAGGAGATCGAAGCCGCCATGAAGGGCATGCTGGCCCCGAAGTTCCGCGAAGTGGAGCTGGGGACCGCGGAGGTCCGCCAGATCTTCCACGCGTCCGCCGTCGGCACCATCGCCGGCTGCATGGTGCGTTCCGGCGTGATCCGCCGCGGTACGAAGATCCGCGTGGTGCGCGACGGCATCGTGATCCACGAGGGCGACCTCATGGGCCTGAAGCGCTTCAAGGACGACGCGCGCGAGGTGGCGCAGGGTTACGAGTGCGGCATCACCCTGGAGAAGTTCAACGATATCAAGGAAGGCGATATCCTCGAAAACTTCTTCATGGAAGCCTATCAGGATTGATGAAGCGACGGATGCGGCTTCGCGCCGCATCCGTCTTTTTTGAAAGGAGTCCCCCCATGTCCAAGGTCCGCATCGATCGCATCAACGAGGAAATCGCCAAGGCGATCGCCGAGATACTGCCCACGGTCAAGGATCCGCGCATCGCGTCGGCCGGGATGATCTCGGTGACGCACGTGGACACCACGGGCGATTTGTCTCTTTCAAAGATCTATCTGAGCGTCTTCCCCACCGACGGACAAGTCCCCGACCGCAGGGAGATCGCCGCGGGGCTGAAAAGCTCCGCGGGGTTCATCCGCCGGGAGCTTGCCATGAGAGTCCGTCTGCGTCTTTCCCCCGAGCTGCACTTTATCCTGGATGATTCCATCGCCCGCGGGGCGAAGATCCTCGATCTGATCGAAAAAGCCAACGCAGAATCCTGAAAGCCATTCCGGGTTACCGGGAAAGGAAATCAACGATGCCCGAATCTGTCTTTCCCCCGCATACCGACGCCGCGCGCACCGCCGCGGAATTTCTCGCGGCGCACGACGGTTTCCTCTTTCTGACTCACGCCCGCCCCGACGGTGATACCGTCGGGTCCGCCTTTGCCCTCTGCTCGGCTCTGCGCACGGCGGGCAAGCGCGCGTGGCTCTTCCCCGATCCTGCCGGCGGAGGCAAATTCCGCCGCTATTACGCCCGCTTCTCTCCGTCTTCTCTTCCGGAAGACGTCACGGTCGTGGCGGTGGACGTGGCGGACCCGAAGCTTCTGCCGCCGGAAGCGGCTGCCTACGGCGAAAAGACCGCCCTGGTCGTCGACCATCACCGGAACAACCGGTTCGCCGGGGGGATCCGCGCGGTGGACGCCACCGCCGCCGCGACAGCCGAGATCGTCCGGGACGTCATCGGCCTTCTCGGACTGTCCCTGACGGACGAAAGCGCCGAGGGGATCTATCTCGGCGTGATGACCGACACCGGCTGCTTCAGGTTTTCCAACGTCACCTCCCGCACGCACCGGGCCGCCGCCGACGCCATCGACGCGGGCGCCGACTCCAGCGGGCTTGCCAGGGAGTTTTTCATCAAATCCTCTCCCGCGCGCATGGCGCTGGAGGCCTATCTTGTCTCCCGTTTTCTCCCCCGCGCCGGCGGGAAGCTGATCCTCGCGCCTCTGCCCGCCGAAAAGGAAGCGGAATATGCGGCAAGCGAAGACGACACCGCGGGACTCGCTTCCCTGACGGTGGCGCCCGAGGGATGCGAGATCGGGATCCTGCTCCGCGAAGTGCCGGAGGGGATCAAGGTTTCTGTCCGCACCGACATTTTCGCGGACGCCGCAGAGATCGCCGCGGCGTTCGGCGGCGGCGGACACGTCCGTGCCGCGGGCTGCACCCTTTCCGGCGTTACGATGAACGAAGCGATAAAACTGATGGAAACCGAGGCGTTGAAACACTTATGATCCCCTCTTCCGGCCTGATCCCGGTCAACAAGTGCGCCGGCCTCTCCTCTCACGACGTGGTGAACCGTATCCGGAAGCTTCTCGGTCTGCGCAAGGTCGGTCACACCGGGACCCTCGACGAAATGGCCACCGGCGTCCTTCCGATTCTCTTCGGCCGGGCGACCCGCGCTGCCGATTACGCCCAGAGCGCGGACAAATCCTACCGCGCCGGCATCCGTTTCGGCATGACCTCCGACACGCAGGACGTCTGGGGAAACGTGCTTTCGCGCTCCTGTGCGCGCGTGGCGGAAAGCGATCTTCGGGACGCGCTCGCCTCTTTCCTCGGCGAGCGGACGCAGATCCCGCCCCTGTATTCCGCCATCAGGAAAAACGGCGTCCGTCTGTACGATCTGGCGCGCGCCGGCGTGGAAGCCGAGCGCGAGCCGCGCCGGATCACGGTTTTCCGCGCCGAGCTCCTCTCCTTCCGGGAGGACGTTCAGGAAGCGGAAATCGATTTTTCGGTTTCCAAGGGGACCTATATCCGCACGCTCTGTCACGATCTCGGCGTGTTTCTCGGTCCCGGCGCCGTGATGACCTCTCTCTGCCGGACCGAAAGCGGTCCGTTCAAGCTTTCCGAATGCTTTACTCTGGAAGAACTGGAAGCAAAAAAAGAGCAGGGGCTGCTTGCCGGCTGCATCCGCCCGGTGGAGACTTTATTTGAAGATTTCCCGCGTATGATCCTTTCTCCCGGCGAGGAGACGGACTTGCGCTTCGGCCGGCGTTTTCCCTCCTCTCTCCAACCGGGGCGCGCGGCTGCCTTTTCGGGATCCGGCGAGTTTATCGGGATCTGCGAGATCCTGGAAGGCGAATGCCGGCTGATCAAGGGCTTTTACGAAACCGAAAGGAGGATCGCGCCGTGAGTACTCTTCTGACCATCGGCTTTTTCGACGGCGTCCATCGGGGACATGCGGCGCTTCTCCGGTATGCCGACGCCCGCGCCGCAGAAAGAGGGCTTTCTCCTGCCGTTTTGGCCTTCGACGGTCTTCGTGCCGTCAAGGAAGCCGGCGAGCTGAATCTTCCCGAAGACCGGGACCTTCTGATCCGGCGCGTTTCGCCGGACGCCGGCGTGTATTCCCTGCGGCTTGACGACGGTCTGTGCGCGCTTTCGGCGGAACGCTTTTTCCGGGAATACCTTCTCGCCCGCTTCGACGCCCGCCATTTCGTGGTCGGCGAAAACTTCACCTTCGGCTCCGACCGGCGCGGCGCAGAATATCTTTCCTCTCTCGCGGCAAAGGAGGGCCTGTCCGCCGACGTTCTTCCCCTTTCGGGCGACAAGGACGGCGTGTTCTCCTCCTCACGGGTCCGGTCCCTGCTTCTGGAGGGCCGCATCCCCGAAGCGAACGCCCTTCTCGGGCACGCGCATATGATCCGCGGGACTGTGGAAGGCGGAAGACAGATCGGAAGGACCCTCGGGTTCCCCACCGTCAATCTTCCCTATCCCGCGCGGCTCGTCGCGATGCCTCTCGGCGTCTACGCGGCATACGTCACCCTGCCGGACGGTCGGCGCTTCCGCGCCGTGCTGAATCTCGGCCGGCGTCCGACCTTCGGCCCCGGCGGCGTGGTGCTGGAGGCGCACCTCCTGGGTTTCGGGGG
Source organism: Clostridia bacterium (assembly GCA_017441705.1). Classification (GTDB taxonomy): domain Bacteria; phylum Bacillota; class Clostridia; order Oscillospirales; family QAMX01; genus RUG11797. The sequence goes on from JAFRWU010000060.1 coordinate 14,601, forward strand.
CGATCTCTACGGAAAGACCGTGGAGATCGGCTTTGAAAAGCTATTACGGCGGGAAAGGCGCTTTTCTTCCCCTGAAGAGCTCCGGGAAGCCGTGGAGCATGATAAAGCGACCGCTGAGATCTATCTTTCGAAACAGGACGAGGAAAGGATGAACCGCCGTGATCTTTGAGAAACAGATTCTTGCCCGTTACCGCGCCTCCGCTTTTGCCCGGTACGACGATACCGGCGTCGCGCGCTACTTCGGTCCGGAGGATTTTCCCGGACTTCATGCCGAGCCGGTCAATTTTTCCAACAAGGCCGGAGACAGGCTCGCCGGTTGGTTCTATTCGTACGGCGACCCAAAAAAGGACCGTCTCGTGGTGTTCGATCACGGTATGGGCGGCGGGCACCGGTCGTATATGAAGGAGATCGTCATGATCGCTCAGGCAGGATACCGTGTCTTCGCCTACGACCACACCGGATGCATGGCCTCGGGCGGGGCTTCCACCCGCGGGATGTCGGGATCGCTTGCCGACCTGGACGAGGCTCTGGCCTATCTCGGCGAGACGCACAGGATCCGCGACCGCGAGATCGCAGTGATCGGCCACAGCTGGGGCGCCTTCGCCGCCCTGAATATCTCCCGGTATCATCCCTTCCTGTCTTCCGTGACGGCGCTTTCCGGCTTCTTGTCAGTCCCGCTTCTGGTGGAAAGCCAGTTCAAGGGACTTCTGAAGCCTTACCGGGGCGCCGTGATGGATCTGGAGCGCGACGCCAATCCGGGCTACGCCGATTCCGACGCGATCTCCTCTCTCTCCGGGAGCGGCGCGAATATCCTTCTCATCTACTCCGAAAACGATCCGCTGATCAAAAAGGAGCTTCACTACGATCCCCTCGTCCGCGCTTTTCAGGGACGGGAGAATTTTTCCTTCCGTCTGGAAAAGGGCAAGCTCCACAACCCCAATTACACCCGGGAAGCGGTGGGGGTTCTCGCCGAATTCTCCTCCGCCCTTGCCAAGGCGAGAAAGGGCGGCCGGTTAAAAACCGCGGAGCAGCGCGAGGCCTTCCGCTCCTCCTGGGACTGGGAGAAAATGACCGCGCAGGATACCGCCGTCTGGGACGCGATCCTCGCCCATCTTGAGAAGTAAGGTATATGCGAATAACCGCCCTCCGCAGAGTTCCGCGGTGGGCGGCGCTTCATAAGAAAGCGAGGATGCGCTGCCTTTTGTTTCTGAAGACAGATAAGCGGCTGCTCCGGCCGTCGGCAGGATAACGATTCAATCAGATCGCGTTTTGGTGAGAGGTGATAAAGATGATCGAAACCAGGCGCTTATTGCTGAGAGAATATACCATGGATGATTTTGAGGCGCTTTATGAGATCCTTTCGGATCCTGAGACCATGCGGCATTACCCGGCGCCTTTTGATAAGGCCAGGACAAAGGGTTGGATCACGTGGAATCTCGCAAACTATGAGAAGTTCGGGTTCGGACTTTGGGCCGTCGTTTTGAAGGAAACAGGGGCGTTTATCGGAGACTGCGGGATCACCCTCCAGGATATTGACGGGGAAACGCTCCCGGAGATCGGGTATCACGTCCACAAAAAGCATTGGAGACGGGGGTATGCCAAAGAAGCGGCAGCGGCCGTCAGAGACTGGGGTTTCCAGAACACGCGGTATGACGCGCTTTATTCCTGTATGAAGCATACGAACGTCGCGTCCTGTTCCACGGCTTGCGCCATAGGCATGAAGAAAGTGAAAGAATACACTGATCCGAAGAATGCCCTTTCTTTTGCTTATGCGATCACACGCTCAGAATGGGAAGCGTTGAAAAAGTAAATACCGGCTTGCCCGGCAAGCCTTACGTAGTCCGCAGATATATCGGGTATCAGAATCTTTCCCCAAAGCAAAGAGATGACACAGGCGTGACCGCCATGGTCACGCCTGTTTCCTATTCGTCAAAGCCGGGGTTCGCCCTCAAAAACGCTCCTTTCGAAGCGCCGCTCAGGGCATCGCCCTTAATTGACTCACAGCTCTTCCACCGTGGGATCGGTGAGGACGCCGAATTTTTTGAGGTTGTACTGATAGGACCAGGCGTCGCCCTCGGAGCGGAAAGCGTCGGGTCCGATCCAGCTGCGTTTCGGATCCGAAAGATGGAGCGGCCCGAAGGAGTTGACCCGGTTGCCCCACGCCTTGAGTCCGATCACGTGTTTCCCGGCGGGGACGCCTCCGACGGTCAGCGTATACGGCGCGTAGACGATATTGCCCTTATCCTCCCCGTCGATCTCCACCGAGAGGAGTCCCGCCCGGTACTGCGGGACGTGGAACGAAAGGTCGCCGCCCTCCGTCTCGGCGTCGAAGAGATAGGTGACGCTGGAGCCGTAGAAGGGGAATCCCTCTGCCGCGAGATCGCCGAAGGCGATCTTTTCCGGTCTTGCCGTCAGGGAGGCGTTCTTCCCGCGAAGCTCCACGCCGAAATCGCCCAGCAGGAAAGCGTTTTCGATGTTGGCGCGGCGATTGAAGGGGATATCCACCGTGAGGACGTTTTCACCCTTCCGGATCGGAGGCAGATCCAGCGTGAGGATCGATCTGTCCGTATAGAACCCGGTCACGACGTTCGGCACTTTTTCCCCGTTCAGCGCGATGGCCGAGGTATCGCCGTCCTCGATGGCAAGGCGTACGCCGGCAAATTCCCGGTCGCTTTCAAAGGTGAAGCGAAGATGCGCCGTGTGCAGGAACGGCTCCTCCGGGATGACCCAGGGCTGGGCCACGGCGTCCATGCGGGACGGCCAGCCGAGGACTTTGCGCATCTTGTTGTCGGCGCGCAGGAGCTCCTCCGCGGGATGAAAATCCTCTTCGTCCAGGGCGTATTCCGCCGTATCCAGGACGAAGACGTTCTCCTCGTCCAGCTTGTAGTCGAGAAGCGCCGGGACCGGGAGCTTTTTGCCCCCTTCGGCCGCCTTCTTCTCCGCCGGGACCGGTTCTCCGCCCTCCTCCAGGAAGTAGAGGCGGGAATCGTGATCGAAGAGGGTCTCGCGGATCGTGGTGATCCCGTTCCCGGTCTCCGCGGGGCAGGGGCCGATCTCACCGGTCAGGGTGTCGTAAAGGGTGACTTTGAATTCTCCGGCGAGGCGGATGGTCACGTCGCGTCCCGCGGGGATGTCGGGGTTTTCGGGCTTGCGGCCGTTCGCAATAAAGAGCCAGTACCCCCGGTTGTCCTTTCTCATACGGGTCAGAAGGTTTTCGGTCATCGCGCCGTTGGCCGCGCGGATCCCGACCATGCGCTCGCTTTCCAGAGCCTCCAGGAGCGCCATTTTGTCGAAGGAAACGCACTCGCTTCTCTCCGCAAGCTTCTTCGCCCGGTCGTTCGGGACCGCGTCCACCAGATGCGGGATCCTTCCGGCAAAGATCAGCCGCCCGCCCGCGTCACGGAAGGCCTCCAGGCGGTCGAGAGTCGTGGAGCGGATGGTTTCCATGTCGGGGACGACGACGGTTTCGTACTGCATCCGCCCCACCGGGAGCGGAGCCGCGCCTTTTTCGCACAGTCCGGGCAGATTGGATTCTGCGATGTAGTCAAAATCCAGCGTGCCGAAAAGGAGCCATTCGATGAAGTTCTGGAAATTCTCGTCCATCCTGTCGCGGGCAAGGCGGGTTTGTTCTCCCGGGCCCCAGTGGAGCCAGTAGCTTTCGATGGGATGGATCACGCCGATCTTCACGAGAGGTTCGCCGCGGGTCATGGCCGCGGCCACACGGGCGAAATGATCCTCCACGTAAGCGTATTTTTCATGCCAGGGCACCTGATAGTTGATCGAAGCGGGGTAATCGCGTTTGGCCTCCCCCTTCATGGAGACCCAGGAAAGGTGCGGCACCCGCATGGTGACGCCCAGAGCCGCCTGCCAGTCGCCCTGCGTCTTGTGTCCGCGGAAATCGAAATCCCAGTTCGTGACGCCGTAAAGCTCCGAAAGCACGCCGGGCATGCCGTACTGGTTGACGGCGGAGGCAGTCTGCTTCACGGTGGTGTATTCATACCTGTCGCAGAGCATATCCACGCCGGCCAGCCCGAAGGAACGATAGGAGCGCATGGCTTCGCCCAGCGCAGCGGTCTGACTTTCCAGCGTCGGCTCCTCCATCATGTGGCCGGTGAGCATCAGATTGTGATCCCGGCACCATTTGCCGCAGTTGTCGGCAAACGCCGAGGCAAAGCGTTCGGCGATATGGTCGTGATAGCGGTAGCGCGTCACGGACGGCGCGCTTCCCGGAAGGTCCCAGATGATCTCCGGCAGCTTTTCCAGAAGCCCGTCGCCGTAGGCGGCGCGGTAGGTCTCGGGCAGATCGTCGGTCCAGGGAAGAGTGACGTCGGTTTTGTCGTGCGCAAAATTCAGGGTCGTTTTGTGGGAGAACTGCGGCTCGTCGGTGAAAATGGCGGGAACGGCTCCTCCGAAATCGTCGCCTACGGTCTTGAGATAGGCCTCGTAGGTAATATCGATAAAGCGGTCCATGGCCTTTTTGTCGAGAGTGTTGACGTAGGTCTGGTTGTTGTACCAGGGATTGGGATTCGGCGTCTCCATATAGGCGTACCAGACGTCGCCCTCCGCCTCTTCCCCGTCGGCAAGAAGCTTATAGGAGGAGAGATAGCCGGCCTCGTCCAGTCTGACGGCGTAACGCGCGACGAGCTTCCCGTTCCCGGTGCGCACCGCTTTGGCGGAGGAGGAGAGCGTGTCGAAGGAGGCGCCGTCCTCTTCGTAGGAACGCGGTGTGAAAAGGAGATACCGGGCCCGGTATTCCGGATCCCTGGTCACGTAACCGCCCGCCGCTCCGGAGGGCCAGCGGTCCTCGTCGTAAAGCCAGCCGAGCATTTTTTCGGATTTGAACTTTTCCACGCAGGATTTGATCAGATCCATGTATTCGTCGCTGAGATAGGTGGTGGCCATGCCGGTGCGCACGTGCATGTGCGCGCCGCCGAAGCCCATTTTCTTCAGGACCTCGATCTGGCGGAGAAGCTCGTCCTTTTCCAGCCCGCAGTTCCACGCCCAGAAGGGAGCGCCGCGGAAATCGGAGGTTGGATTCCTGAAAAGCTCCGGGGAAAGCTTTTCGGTCTTTTTGGCGTCGTAGATCATATCGTTTTCTCCTTTTTCGGGAAAATAGAGGGGTCCGCGGACGGGCCGGCTCCGCTTTGCCGGAGCAGAGGGCCCGCTGTTTTTATTCTATCACAGAAATCCCCTCCGCGCAAGAAATCCCGGCGGGATTTCCTGCGGCAAAGCGTTGTTTCTATCGCGCGAAAGAAGGGAAAATGACGCGTCAAGCCCGCCCGCCATTCTTGACAAGCGTATCGGTTGATGATATAATACAAAAGCTAAAACGCTGTTATGCGCCGCGTTTTCCGGATTATGGATGCATGGCGGCAATCGTTATGAAAGGGGTTCTTCAAATTGAACTACACCAGTGAAGTTGAAAACATGTGTTGCGTCGCAAAAGGCGCAAACCATGGTCCCGCTCCGATCCCCGAAGAGGGCAAGTGGGTCAAAGCAACCGAGATCAAAGACATTTCCGGCCTGACGCACGGCGTCGGCTGGTGCGCCCCGCAGCAGGGAGCCTGCAAGCTCACGCTGAACGTGAAAAACGGCGTCATCGAAGAGGCTCTTGTGGAAACCCTGGGATGCAGCGGTATGACCCATTCCGCCGCCATGGCTTCCGAGATCCTGCCCGGCAAGACCATCCTGGAAGCGCTGAACACCGACCTCGTCTGCGACGCCATCAACGTCGCCATGCGCGAGCTTTTCCTGCAGATCGTTTACGGCCGCACCCAGACCGCTTTCTCTGAGGACGGCCTTCCCGTGGGCGCCAGCCTCGAAGACCTCGGCAAGGGCCTGCGCAGCCAGGTCGGCACCAACTTCGGCACGCGCGCCAAGGGCGCCCGCTATCTGGAGATCGCCGAAGGCTACGTCACCCGCGTCGCTCTGGATGCGGACAATCAGACCATCGGTTACGAATTCGTCCACATGGGCAAAATGATGGAAGCCATCAAAAAGGGCGTTGACGCCAACGAGGCTCTGAAGGCCGCCACCGGAACCTACGGCCGCTTCAAGGAAGCCGCGAAGTATATCGACCCCAGAAAAGAATAAGGAGGAGGACGAAAACATGGCACTTTTTGAGAATTACGAAAGAAGAATCGATAAGGTCAACGCCGTCCTCGCCGAATATGGGATCGGCTCCGTGGAAGAATGCGCCGAGATCTGCAAGTCGGTCGGTATCGACCCCTACACCATCGTGAAGGAAACCCAGCCCATCGCCTTTGAGGACGCCTGCTGGGCTTACACCGTCGGCGCGGCCATCGCCATCAAAAAGAACGTGAAAACCGCCGCCGAAGCCGCCGAAGCACTCGGCATCGGCCTTCAGGCCTTCTGCATCCCCGGCTCGGTCGCCGACAACCGCAAGGTCGGTCTGGGCCACGGCAATCTGGGCGCGATGCTTCTGTCCGAAGATACCGCATGCTTCGCCTTCCTGGCGGGCCACGAGTCCTTCGCGGCCGCCGAGGGCGCCATCAAGATCGCCAACAACGCCAACAAGGTCCGCAAGAATCCCCTGCGGGTCATTCTGAACGGTCTCGGCAAGGACGCCGCCATGATCATCTCCCGCATCAACGGCTTCACCTATGTGCAGACCGAATACGATTATTTCACCGGCGAGCTGAAGATCGTCAAGGAATACAAGTACTCCGACGGCGACCGCGCGCAGGTTCGCTGCTACGGTGCGGACGACGTGCGTGAAGGCGTTGCCATCATGCATAAAGAGGGCGTGGACATCTCCATCACCGGCAACTCCACCAACCCCACCCGCTTCCAGCATCCCGTGGCCGGCACCTACAAGAAGGAATGCACCGAGCTCGGAAAGAAATACTTCTCGGTCGCTTCCGGCGGCGGCACCGGCCGTACCCTGCATCCCGACAACATGGCCGCCGGCCCCGCTTCCTACGGCATGACCGACACCATGGGCCGCATGCATTCCGACGCCCAGTTCGCGGGTTCCTCCTCGGTCCCGGCGCACGTCGAAATGATGGGCTTCATCGGCATGGGCAACAACCCGATGGTCGGCGCCACCGTCGCCACCGCCGTCGCGGTCGACAAGGCCATCAACGCGTAATCCTTTTCAGCGCTCTCAAAAACGATTTGCTCCCCGGCCCTTTCCGGCCGGGGAGCTTTTCATTCGGATCCTTCAGCGTTCGCAGAGGGAAACGATGCGCGGAAGGAAAATCCCCGCGGCTTTGAAAGCCGCGGGGGTCTTTCTTTCAGATTCCCGGAAAGCCGATCAGGCTTCTCCTCTCATCTTCGCGAAGCATTCGCTGCAGTACACCGGGCGGTCGGTCTTGGGTTCGAAGGGAACCTTCGCTTCCTTGCCGCAGGCGGCGCAGGTGGCGGTGAAATACTCGCGGGGACCGCGGGCCGCGTTCTTGCGGGCGGCTCTGCAGTTCTTGCATCTCTGGGGCTCGTTCTGGAAGCCGCGCTCAGCGTAGAATTCCTGTTCGCCGGCGGTGAAAACGAATTCGGCTCCGCATTCTTTGCATACGAGTGTCTTGTCCTGGTACATTTGGTAAACCTCTCTTTGGTGCCCCGAACGGGTTCGAACCCGTTGATAGATGCGTCGTTTGCTTCTTCTTCCGCGGGTCTTCTGCCAAGGGCATTAAAATATATTGCATAACGGGTTTTGCCCGGTTACGCCGATCACGGCGCCGGCCGGATCTTTTCGGATTTGGTCCGGATCCGGTACATGGCGTTCTGGACGGCCTTTTTTCCGCTTTTCAGGCGGACGGCCATTTCATCGAAGCTGTACCCCTCCAGATAAGAGGTCAGCACGCGGTCTTCAAACGGGGAAAGCGTCTTGCGGATCTCCGCCACCAGCCGCTCCATTTCATCCCGGTAGATCACGATCTCGTCGATCGGGAGCTCGGTGGGATCCGAAAGCGTTTCCGACGATTCGTCCAGCGGGAGCAGATCTTCTTCCGGTACGTTTTTCTTCCGGCTGTTTCTTTCCACCGCCTGGCAAAGCTTTCTGTATACGCAGGTCTTTGCGTACGCGCCGAAATAGGGAGAACGCGCGGAATCGTAAGTCCGGATCGCTTTGATCAGACCCAGGGTCCCCTCCTGAAGGAAATCCTCCGCTTCCCATCCGGCAAGATACAGCGGCCGCGCCAGCGATCTGACCAGAGGAAGATATCTTCTGACCAGCTCGGTCTCCGCCTCCGCCGCGTCCGGATCGGAGGATTGCGCCTTTCGGATCAGCGTCAGGACCTCGTCCGGAAAGCCGGGCTCTTCTCTCTCGTCCAATGCCATTTTCGCCCTTTCGACTTCCGGGAAGGAAGAATACGCATACGCACACTGCATCGTGGTTTATTATGACACAAACATATTCCCTTGTCAAGAATTATTTTGTACATTTTATTAAATCGTCGAAAGTATCGAAACGACCCGTTTGGTTTTGTGCAGTTTTTTTATTTCTTTCCCATACGCTTTTCGACCGCCGCCGCAGCGGAGTCATGCTACACTGTTCCCGCGGAAGGGGGATCGGAAATGACCTATACGCTGTACGCCGACGAGGTCCTGCTTTTGAACACCGTCATCCATTATTTCCTGATGCTCTCCTCTCTTCTGCTCGCCAGAGCGGAGGTACGCAGGTTCCGGATCCTTCTTTCCGCTCTTTTGGCGTCGGTCTATTCTCTCTTTGCCCTTCTCCCCTCTCTCGGCGCCTTCTACATACTGCCGGTGCGGATCCTCTTTCTCCTGCTCTTCTCCGCCGTCGCCGCGGGGATCCGGCGGAAGACGCTCCGCGTGGCGGCGCTGTTTCTCTTCCTGACGCTGCTCTTCGGCGGCGCGGTCCTGGCCTTCGCCTCGCTGAGCGAAGGACGCAGTCCGCTCTACCTCGCCCGCGGGACGTACGTTCCGGTATCGCTGCGGGCCGCCGCCGTGCTTTCTTCCCTTCTATGGTATCTGGTGGCGCGGCTGTTCCGGGGAGTCGTGCCCACAAAAGCGGGGGCGACGCGGGACGCGGTCGTGACGCTGCGGGGAAAAAGCGCGCGGCTGAAGCTTCTGATCGACACCGGCTCCGCCTTGCGGGATCCGCACAGCAACCGTCTGACGCCGATCGTGGACCTTGCGGCGCTTTCCCCGGTCTTCTCCCCGGAGGAAGAGCGGATTCTGAGAGAAGAGCCGCCCGACCGCGCGATGCTGGCTCTGCGGCAGGCGGGGATCTCTTTCCGGCTCTTCCCGGTGCGCACGGCGGCGGGCGAAGAGATGCTGCTCGGCTTTTCGGCCGATCGGGTGACCCTTGACGGCCGGGAGAAAAAGGGAGCGGCGGTAGCGCTGGCGCGAAAAGGATTTCTGCCCGCCGAAGGGTTCGACGGGATCATCGGATGCGAATAGCGGGAGGTCTTTCGTCATGAGAATGCATCGATACGGTTCGGGACGTCTTTGGAAGCTGTACGGCAGGCTCAGAAGATTCTGGCGTTTTCTGAAGACCGGGATCCCGGAGGGCGTCTACTACGTGGGAAGCGGACGGAGTCTTCCCGCTCCCCTTTCCCGGGAGGAGGAAACGGTCCTTCTTTGCCGGGGCGACGAGGAGGCGCGCCGTCTCCTCATCGAGCACAATCTGCGGCTTGTGGTTTACATCGCGCGCAAGTATGAAAACGCCCCCGCCTCCGGCGAGGATCTGATCTCCATCGGCACCATCGGCCTGATCAAAGCCATCGAAACCTTTCGTCCCGAAAAGCAGATCAAGCTTGCGACTTACGCTTCCCGCTGCATCCAGAACGAGATCCTGATGTATCTGCGAAAGATCTCTCCCATGAAAAGCGAGGTCTCCATCGACGAACCGCTCAATACCGACTGGGACGGCAACGAGCTTTTGCTCTCCGACGTCCTCGGCACCGAAGAGGACACGGCGGTCAAGCCGGTGGAGGACAAAGCCGAACGCGAGCTTCTTTACGAAGCGGTGGAAAAGCTTCCTCTGCGGGAAAAGAAGATCATCGCCATGCGTTTCGGTCTTTACGGGCAGAAGGAACTGACCCAGAAGGAGGTCGCCGACCGGATGGGGATCTCCCAGTCATACATCTCGCGTCTGGAAAAAAAGATCGTGACAAAGCTCCGGAAGGAGCTTTCCCACGTTTTGAATCCATAGAGCCGCTTTCCGGCAGAAAGCCGAACCCGGGAGGAACGCGGAGCGCGTTCCTCCCGGGCTTTTTTCTTCTTTGCGTCTTTACGTCGTTTCCAGGGTAAGCGACGCGGACAATCCGTCCCGCGTGAAGGCCGTAAGCGTGACCTTTCCCGGGCGGAGCCCCGCGCGGAGGTAGACGATCGCCCGTCCGCGGAAGGTCTCCCGGTTCTTTTCCGCATAAGGCGTCAGATCGTCAGGTCTGCCGTTTTCGATCCCGAGGATCGAAGCGTCTCCGGCGATCTGGAAGAAGACGCGCCGGTCGTCCCCCGCCGCAAGCGTTCCGGCTTCATCCAGAAGTGCGGCCTCTATCTGCGCCGCCGCTTCCCCGTCGGCGGGGATCGCCGGTTTATCCGGGCGGAGCGCGATGCGCGAAGCCTTTCCGGGGGTCGCAAGCCGGTCCTCCGCCCCGGGCACGCGCGCGAGAAGCGCGCCCGGACGGTACGAAAATTCATAGACGATCCTTCCTCCGTCGGCGTCGGTCAGCGTCCTTTTCCCGAGACTTTCGCCGTTCAGGAAGAGCTCCGCCTCCGGAGCGTTGGTATAGAGAGCGGCCTTGACCGGCTCCCCCTCGGTCCCGGTATAGAGGAAGCGGTCGGTCCACGGTCCGGCCCATTTCCCGTCGCCGGAGGAAACCGCGATCTTCACAAAGGGAGCCTTCGTCCAGAGCGCCTTGCGCTGGAAATACAGCGGCTTTTCATATCCGGCGAGATCCAGAAGGCCCGCCTGGGAAATGCGCCAGGGCCATCCGCGGCATTCGCCGAGGAAGTCGACCCCGGTCCACAGGAACTGACCCGCGACGTAAGGAGTGTCGCGCACGACGTACCATGCCTCCGGCGCGTGCCCGTTTTCGCTTCCGAGGATGATCCGGTCCGGATAGTCCGCATGGTCCCTTTCGTAAAAGCGTTCCCGGTAATTGTATCCCACCGCGTCCAGCGCCTCGGCAAAACCGGTGCGGTTGGAAAGCTCCGGGAAGGAAAGCGCCGAGAGGACCGGCCGCGTCTCGTCCAGACCGTGTACGATCTCCCGCAGCTCCTTCGCCACCGCAGCGAGACGGCCCGCGTCGGGCTTTCTCGGATCATACCGCCGTTCCTCGGCGGGTTTGCCGTTGTCGTTGTTGCCGAGCACCTCGTCGAAGAGCGGCGTGACGTAGGGATCGTTGGGATAATCGATCTCGTTTCCGATCGACCAGAGGATCACCGACGGATGATTCCTGTCGCGCTTCACCATGCTCTCCAGATCAAACCGGTGCCATTCGGGGAAGTCTTCGGCGTAGCCGAAGCGCTTCGGCGGATAGACGTTGTGTCCCTGCCACCATTTGTTCTTCGCGCCTTCCCACTCGTCGAAGGCTTCGTCCATCACCAGGAAGCCCATCCTGTCGGCGAGCTCGAGCAGCGCAGGGTCGGGCGGGTTGTGCGCGGTACGCAGCGCGTTGGCGCCCGCCTCCTTCAGCTTTTTGAGCCTTCTTTCCCATACGGCAGCCGGTACGGCGGCTCCCAGCGCGCCGGCGTCGTGATGCAGACAGACCCCGCGGAGCTTGGTTTCCGTTCCGTTCAGGAGGAAGCCTCTGTCAGGGTCGAATACGGCCGTCCGGATGCCGACCGGGATCCCGGCCGCGTCGTATTCCTTCCCGTCCCTGATTGCGGCAGCCCTCAGAGTGTAAAGCGCAGGAGATTCCGGCGACCAGAGCTTCGCGCGGTCCAGCCGCAGAATCGCCGTCCCGCTTTCTCCCTCGCTCCCGGTCTCGCCCGCCGCCGTGCCGTCCGGGTCGAGGAGAACGAATCGCGCGCCGTCCGCGCCGATCGTCTCGTAACGGATCTCCAGAGTCGCTTCGCCGTCTTTTTCCGCGTCCTTCGTCAAAATGAAGATCCCGTCCTGCCGGAAGGCGATCCTGTCGGTGATCTCCAGCGTCACGTCCCGGTAGATCCCGCTTCCGGTAAACCAGCGGGAATCCGCGGTCTCCTCATGCTCCACCGAGACGGCGATCACGTTCTCACCCGGGCGGACGAAACCGGTAACGTCAAAGGTGAAGGTGGTATAGCCATACGCCCGGAAGCCCAGGTAGTTGCTGTTGATCCAGACGCGGGCGTGCTTGTAGACGCCGCCGAAGGTGATCCGGACCCTTTTCCCCGACGCCTCCTCCGGAAGATCGAAGTGTTTCCTGTACCAGGCGCTGCCTCCCGGCAGATAACCGGTTCCGCTGGAGTTCGCCTTGTCAAACGGCTCTTCCACCGACCAGTCGTGAGGCAGTGTCACTTCCCGCCAGCCCCGGTCGTCATATCCCATGAAATCCGCCCCGTCTGCCCTTCCCCTGTGAAAGAGCCATCCGCGGTTGAGACTCGTAATCTTTCTCATTGTCGTCCTCCGATCTCTTTTCTCGTTCTGCCGCAGGGATCCCTCTCTTCGCAAGAGGAAAGCGCCGGGGAAAAAAGAGCGTCCGCTCCCCCTTCCCCGGCGCTTGTCTCAACTTGTCAGAGCTTCACGCGATAGAATTTGTCGCGGCAGGCGGCGTAAAGAACGTCTCCGACCACCGCAAGCGCCGCGGGACGCACCGGCAGATCGATCCTTCTCTCCACGTTTCCTTCCAGATCGGTCACGTAGACCTGTCCGTCGGCGATATAGAGCTTGTCGGTCACGGCAAGACCCTGCTCGCCCCGCTCGGCTGCGAGCGTCGGCTCCTTGAGGAGACCGGAGGCGGTGACCTTGAATCTGTACGTTCTGCGGTAATATTCGTCCAGGCAGTAGAAATCCTTGCCCGGGATCGCCATGGCGAGGCTGTTGGCGCGGATCAGATCCCAGGTGTCCGGGATCAGGGTGACGCCGTCCGGTGCGATAAACGCTTCCTCGTTCGCCTTGACCGTGATCTCGAGGAAGTCATTGGTGTTCCTCCAGCGGTTCACCGGATACCAGAGACGTTCCGGCTTCCGGCCGCGCATCTTCACGGTTTTCAGTTCTTCCATGGTCTCGTAGGGATGCTCCGGATCCACGACGCAGACCCTGATATCGTTGCCGAGCATGCCGTACCACATGCCGTAGTCCACCCGGCGGGAATCCTCCGGCACCATGTATCTTTCCGGTTTGCCGTCGATCATCATGCCGCGCTGCGGGAAGTATTCGATCACGATCAGGAGGCGGTCTTCGGTATCCACCGCCAGCGACAGCGGCTTGAAGGGCATATCCAGGATCAGCTGCAGCTTCTCCTCCGCCGCGTTCCAACGGTAGATCCGCTTCCGGTTGTCGTCGGCGAAGTAGACGCTGCCCTTCGAGTCGGCCACGATGCCGTCGGCGAATTCAAAGCCGGTGCCGATCTCGCGCACCGCGGGCTCTCTCTTTCTCGTGAAGGGCTTTCTGCCTTCCACGACCAGCTTGCCGATCTCCCACGGACGCACTTCCACGCCTGTGGTGTTGTCATACAGGGAATTGTCGATGGTCAGCTTCACCTGCGTGAAGTTGTGGTAGCCCCAGAAGACGATGTTCTTCGAATCCCAGACCAGGGTCGCGTACTTCCACGGGGTGGTATGCCAGATCACACGGAAGGCGTAGAAGTTCATGAACTCCATGTTCTCGCATTCGACGATCTCCAGCGGCTGACACTTGGGAGATTCGAGGGTCTCCTCCTCGAGCTGGAGGGCGTAGACCTTCCAGTTTTTGACCCGGCGGAATTTCACTTCGCTTCTCACGTGGTGCTCCACCGAAATCTCGAACATCTCGCCCGGGACGTCGGTTTCGTCCACCAGGATGCCGGCGGAGGCGTAGGGAGACGCGCTCCACACGTCGTAGAACACGCCGCCGCCCCCTTTGACCCAGAGCGAAGGATACATGCTGTCCCACTTGCGGCTCTCGTCCAGGTCGGCGGTATGGGAGGCGTTATACGCGCCTTCGCGTTCGCCGTTCGGCCCGATGGAGCCGTGACCGCCGACGAATTTCACGTCGATCAGGGCGGAATCCGCGCCGGACTGCCACTTCACGCCCACGGCGCGGTTGTTCTTGCCGCCGGCGTTGATGCCGATGCCGGAGAGGACGTTTTCGCCGCCGAGGGGAGTTTCCACCATCGGCACGGGCTTCCCGAGGAAGGAGAAGGTCGGCGTATTGTCCAGGACCTGCAGCTGGGTCATGATGGGATGCAGACCGATCAGTTTGTTTTTGGCGTTCAGTTTCAGGGTCCCGGTGAGGATGTACCGGCCCATGGGCAGGTAAACGACCTCGTTCTCATCCAGCGCCTTCTGCAGGAGCGCCGTCACGTCAGTCTTGCCGTCGCCGCGGATGCCGAGAAGCGCCGCGTTCGCCCAGGTATCCACCGCGGGGATCGCCGGAAGGCGGGTGGCTTTTCTGAGACCGGCGCGGGACATGGGCTTCGTCTTGTGCTCGGTGACCGTTTCCGGCTCCGCGCTTTCGTTTTTCATCAGGCTGCCGTGGAAGAAGGTGACGATCTTGTAGCTCGCCTCGTCCGCGCGGACCTCTTCGCTTCCCTTTTTGGAGCGGGCGGTCCTCGCCACGCGATCCATCACGCAGTTGCGGAGCGTGAAATGCGCATAGCAGGAGCCCTCCTCGTCCATCAGGACCGCCGCGTCGGCGATATCCCGGAAGAGCGATTCCTCGCCGTACATCTTTTCGGTGAATCCGTCCCACGTCTCGACGGCTACAGGCATCCGCTCGAAGGAGCAGTTGACGAAGGTCAGACCGGCCTCGCGCGTCATGATGCCGGATTTCTTCTGGTCCTCAAAGAGGCAATCCAGCATGGTAAACTGCCATGCGGGCGAAGATTTCGTGGTGTAGATGCCGTACTGACCGCCGCGGAAGGCTACGTGATCCATGGCGTTGCCGGTATCGAAGATGCCAGCCTTCGCGTCGTTGATCGCGATATCCACAAAGGAGATAAAGGAGTGCTGCGCGTAATGAGCGCGCATGGCAACCGCCTTTTTGTTTCCCTTGCCCATGTCGATATCCAGATTCATGAAGGCCGAATAGAAGGTCCCGGCGTTGGCGTCGAAGATCGGCCAGCCAGGCTCCGGTTTGCGTCCCACAAACCAGAAAAGATAGGCTGCTTCGCCCTTGTCTCCCTTCGCGGGCGTTTTCAGAGCGGGGGCGCTGTCGATCAGCCGGAAGAGCGGCCGCGTCTTGCCCCAGCCGATCAGACGGATCCCGGTGGGGATGTAGATCGTCCGGGAGAGCGTGTAGACACCCGGCGCCACGAAAACGACGCCTTCGCCCAGTCTTTCCGCCACCAGATCGATGGCCGACTGCAGCGCGATCGAATCGTCTCCGCCGGTGGGCGCCAGATAAACGGCCCGCGGATCATGGATCCGGCTTTGGTACACCGATTGCTTCTGATACATAACCTTTTCTCCTTTATTTCAATTTATTTTGCGCAATTTCTGTCCCCGTGCGGTTCGCTCTGGCTGCAAGATAGCTTTCCGCCCGGGAAAGGATCTCCCGGTCGCGGGGAAAGGTCACCCGCGGCAGGGCTTCGCGGTAAGGGTAAAAGGCCGCGGCGGATACCTCCTCCGGCTGCGGCACCGGTTCGCCGTCCCCGGCTTTCGCCAGGAAATACCGGACCGACTTATGGATCACGCCTTCCACCAGATAAGAGGTGTCGCACCGGAACCCCGGATAAAGCACCACCACAAGGCCGGTTTCCTCCCGGATTTCACGCAGAGCGTTTTCCGCGGGCGTCTCCCCCGCTTCCCGGTGACCCTTGGGAAAACCCGAATGGCCTTTTTGTTCCTTGATCAAAAGATATTCTCTTTCTCCGTTCCTTCCCATGCGGAACACCACCGCTCCGTTGGAGGTCTCGTAAAGAGAAGTCACGCGCGCGATCTGTTTTTCCCCGGCGCCGGCCAGCCTTTCGGCAAGCGTCGCCTGATCGGCCTTTTCCTCTGCATCGCCGAGAAGAGCGGAAACTCCGCCGTCCCGGTATTCCGCATATCCCACGAGCCGTTTCCCGCCGGAGCCGTCCATCAGGACGGCGCTGACCGTCATGCCGCCGGAAAGGACGATTTCTCCTTTCCCTCCGTTTTCACTGTATGGGAGCTCTTCTCCGAGAAGCGCCCGCAGTCTCCTCGCTTTTTCCCGCATACTCCGTCCTCGTCCGCTTTTTTTCTATTATAAGCAATCGCCGGGATTCCGTCAAGAGCCAGTTTGAAAAAGAACGCTTTTCCCGCCGTCCGGCAAAGAGCGCCGTTTCCCGTATTTGCCGGGAAACGGCGCTTCTTATGAGATCTGGATCTTCTTTCACACGCTGTGAAGGCATTTTGCAGTCAATCGTCGTCGCGTCTGGTCTTTGAGAGGGTTTTCCGGAGAAACACGTCCTTCGCTTTTTCGAGGCTCAGATCTCCTTCCCCGGTATAGTCCCAGGCGGCGGTCTGCAGCCTGACGTTCCGGATCGCCTTTTTGGCGCCGATCAGAGGGATCTCGCCCGCAAAAAAGGCGATCAGCAGCACGAAGGGAAGCGTGAAAAGACTGATCACGTTCAGGAAGAGAAAAGACAGAAGGAAGAGCGGGATCGCAAAGATCCCCGCATAGGTCAGTCTCTTCGTCCAGTACGCCTTATTGTCCATGGGAAGCTCGCCGATGAATTTCCCGGTCTGGCCGTTCATGGCGAAGACGTACTTTTTCCCCTCCCATTCGGTGCGGAGAAGCCATACCGGGAAAAGCGCGTACCGCGGCTTGATCTCCAGATACCGGCAATCCTCCCGGCTTTCGCGGAGGGAGTTATATCCCTTCGCCGTATCGCGGAATACGCGCTTCGCCGTATTTCCCATGCGTTCATGCGCGCGATTCATGCAGAGCTCGGGGTCGACGTCGTATTTGTCGGCCAGGTAGCCCGAAAGATACTCCGCCCGGAAAGGCACCGCCTCTTCCATGCGGAAAGGCTCCAGGGAATCCATCATGGCGTCCGGCATGCGGATCGACGCGTCCACCGGAACGTCGCGGAAGGAGAGCGTACCGGCGCGCTCCACGCGGAAATAGCTGGTTTCGGTATAGTTGTATTTCCTGTCGGACCAGCGGCTGACCTTTGTGGCGGCATAGGCGACGTCGGCGTGATACGCCGCGTCGTAGATCCAGAAGGGCACGTAAAGGCTCTGCATCTCCTCCAGGTGGCTTTCGTCCGAAAAGAGCTTCGGTACCAGAGGCTTGTCGGAAATAAACCGTTTCATGACCTCGACGGCCGCTCTTTTGGTGACCCGGAAGGGAATGATCAGATCCGGTTCCCATTTCCCCTGCAGTCTGCGGTTCAGAAGGACCGGGTTGTCGCAATACGGGCACCGGGTAGCCGCAGTGTTCGGTCCGGCGATGATCTCGCCTCCGCAGGCCGAACAGACATAGTATCCCGCACCTCCGCTTTCCTCTCCCGGAGCGGAAGCGTTTCGTTCCTCCGCTTCCCCTTCCTCACCGCGGCTTTGCCGCTCTTCCATGGCAAGGATCGCCGTCCGGTCGAAAACCGCGTCGCAGAAGGGGCATTTCATCTGCCCGGCGGAGGCTTCGAATTCGACGCCTCCGCCGCAGAAGGGACACTTGTACGTAAGGAGTTCCGGCATATCCGCCTCCGTCTTCTTTTCCCGGTCTGTTTTTCTTTCCGTCAGATCTTGCGGCTTCCTCCGCCGTGCACCGATCCGGAGGAGCTGACGTGGGTGGTGCTTCCTCCGCGGGAGACTCCGCCGCCTCCGCTTCTGCCGCTTCCGCCGCCGGAAGACGAATCCGAGCTGCTTGCGCGGGGTACGCGGGTCACGTTCTGATAAAGGAATACGTCGTTTGCGCGGGAAAGCTCAAAGCTTTCAGGCCTCGTATAGTCCGAAGCGTTGGTTTTCAGCGCTACGTTCTGTACGGCCTTCTTGTGCTTCGCAAGCGGTACGCCGCCCAAAAGGAACCCGAGAAGCAGCGACACCACCAGCCAGAAGAAGCTGAAGCGGGCGGGCTTCCTGACCGGCACGGGCGGATTAACAATGGGGTCGATCTGTCCGGGGTCCGGTACGTAGGTGTCATACGGTTCCCCGTTTTCGGCCTGCTCGATATAATCGGCCGCCATATCGAGATATACGCCGAAGCCGCCGGCGTAGTCCTCATTCAGGAAGTACGGAGTAACCGCATCCAGGATCCCGTCTATGCCGTAATCGGTAAAGATATCGATCGCGCGCCCTTTGGTGGAGATCGTCAGCTCGCGTTCCTCCGCCGGCCACAGGAAAACGATCCCGTCGTCCCGGTATCCGGATTCGTCGTAGTAATCGTCTGCAAACGCCTGGGGATCCTCTCCTCCCGTCGTATCCACCGTGAGGATAACCACGTCGAGGCCAGAGGAAGCGCTGATGGAATCGGCCTTCGCCCGGAGGGCCGCGACCTCTTCTTCGGTCATCAGCATCGCGCCGTCCAGGACGCGGTTCGGCGCGGCGAAAGCGCCGGCCGCCAGAAGGGAAAGGAGAAGAAGCGCCAGAAAGCACGAAAGCACTCTCTTTTTCACGATATACATCCCGTCCCCTCCCCTCAAAGGATCGCACGGAGGATCCATGAGCCGAAGAAAATCACCGCGGCAATGATCCCTCCGTAAAGAAGCCTGAGTTTCCAGTACTTTGCGTTGTCCAGCGGCATATTCCCTACGAATTTGCCCGTCTGGCCGTTCATGGCGAAGACGTATTTCTGTCCCTGCCATGTGGTGTTCAGGATCCAGACCGGCAGAAGCGCGTATTTCGCCCTGCTGCGAACGAGCCGGACCTGGCTTCCCTCGTCGGTAACGGTCATATAGCCCTTGACCGTCTGGCGGAACGCCTGGGCCGTGGTGGCGCGGATGCGTCCGTTGGCCCTTTCGATGCTTTCATCGGCCGATACGTCGTATTTGTCGGCCAGGTATCCCGAAAGATAGGCCGTTTTGAAATCCACCGCCTGAGAAAAATCGTAAGGCTCGATGGAGTCCATCAGATCGTCGGGCATTTTGGCGGCGCCGTCCACCGGAACGTGATCGAAGCCGAGCACGCCGCCGCGCTCCACGTGGAAATACTGCGTTTCGGTATAATTGTAGCGGCTGTCCGACCAGGTGCGGACGCGGGTGCCCTGATAGGCGAAATCTCCCTCCGCGTCGGCGTCGAAGAGCCAGAAGGGTACGTATACGCCTTTGATCTCGTCCAGATGGTTTTCGTCGGTAAAGAGCTTCGGGAGAAGCTTTTTGCCGCTCATATGTTTTTTCAGCGCTTCCTTCGCAGCCTCCTTCCCGATGCGGAAGGGGATCACCAGATCAGGCTTCAGATCGCCCTGAAAACGTCCTTTCAGAACGATGGGGTTTTCACAGTACGGGCATCTGGTGGCGCCGGTGGTCTCCTCGGCGATGATCTCGCCGCCGCAGGCAGTGCAGGTATAAAGGCCGATGCCGTCTGTTTCGCCTTCGCTCCAGTCTCCGCCGGCTTTTTCTTCCCACTGCATATCGTCAGGGCTGTAGCCCTGCTTTTCCTCCAGCTTCTGAATGGTCTCCATGTCGAAGACCGAATCGCAGAAGGGACACTTCATCTGCTGAGTGGCGCTTTCAAATTCAATATTGCCTCCGCAGAAGGGGCATTTGTAGGAAAGCAAATCTGCCATGTCTTCTCCCTTCGGTTCCCGCCGGACAAGCGGCCGGTTTTGATTCAAAAGCCCCTGCCGCCGTGCGTCTTTGCGGCGCGCGGCGGCAAAGGCCGTGATGTCTATCGCTTATCTGACGTCTCTTTCGTCGAAGATATCGCCGCATTCCGGGCAGAACTTCGGCGGGTTCCGCGGATCTTCCGGTTCCCATCCGCACTTGTCGCAGCGGTAAAGCGGCGCTCCCGCAGGCTTCTTCGCTCCGCAGTTCGGGCAGA
>JAFRWU010000061.1 GCA_017441705.1 Clostridia bacterium
CGCCGTCCTTTGCGAGCACGGCCGCGTTCTGTCCGTAGAAATTGCAGTTGTCTCCTCCGTCGGAATCGCCGGATTTGATGACGGCAGGATCCTCTTCCTCTCCTGTCACCCTCCGTTCCCGCCGGGGATCTGGTCGTACTCCCTCTTCACCGAAAGGTCGTATTCGTCGACGATCCGGACCCGGACGGGACGGGCATATCCCCTGCCTGCCAGATGCTCCAGGAGAAACACCAGATTGGCACGGCAGCAGGCGTCCTCTCCGAAGACCAGCACGAGGTCCCGGGAAAGGTCCAGGCCGATGACCGGCGCCATGTCTTCCCGGTACTTCTCCGCGGAGACGCCCCAGAAGGCGGCTCTTTCTTCAATGAACCTCGCCGTGAAGAAACCGCCCTCCCGCTCTCCCCGGGAAAAATCCTCCCGGAAGGGCACGCACTCGCATCCCGGGAAGCGTTTTTCCAGGAGCTTTTTCATCTCGTCGCCCGCGGCGACGTATACCGGTCCTCTGTCCGTCATGATCCCTTCCGCGCCTTTCTCAGTCGAACGTCAGCTCTTCGTCCTCCGGAAGCGGTTTCAGCGGCTCGCCGGGCAGGCTCTGGTACCAGTAGGCCGTGGACGCGTAGTCGTCCCGGCGCGGGCGCGCGCCGTAGGGCGTATAGTGGATGTTCTGGAGGTTGACCCGGATCGACTCGTCGAAGAAGACGGGATCCGGCACGTGCCAGCGGTACATCATAAATCTCGGTTGGTAGTTGTAATGGAGGGTGTTGTCGCCGAAGACGGCGAACATGCCGGCGTAGAGGCCGGAATACTGCGTGTAGCGGCCGACCTCCGGTTTGTCGTACCCGAAGGCGTAGGAGCCGCAGAAGTAGTCCTCGGTGCCGGTGTAGTTCAGGGACGGGTATTCCTCCCCATCGAGGTACATCTTCGTCTCCCCCTCGACCCAGCAGCCGTTGCTCCCGCCGATCCCGGCGAAGAGCGCCGTCCCGGCGTAGTGCCCTGCGCCGCGGACGCCGTCGAGGATCGTATACACCCCGTCGGCCGGCACGGGATAGGACTGCCGGTAGGTCGCGTGGAAAGAGAGGGCGTCCGGTTCCACCGGCTCATAGCTTCCCGAGATCATGTAGTAGCTGGCCTTGCTTTCCTTCCGGGAGCGGTTCGTCAGGGTGATGCGGCAGTGCTTCCGGAAGGGCATCGGCCAGTAGCAGTTCATCCCCCGGCAGGGAGCCACCAGGACCATGGCGCTGTTCAGCGTGGGGAACGCGCCCGACTGGTCCCGCACGTTGTTCGGATAGCCGTATCCGAAGAACGCGGGGAGCGGCGCCTCGACGGAGGGCCATTCCTGTCCTTCCCAGTACATGCGGAGGATCATGCAGTTCTGGATGTCTCCGCCCATCCAGATGCTTCGGATCACGCCGGGCCCGTCGGTCTCCGCCAGGGTGAGTGTCTCCCCCGGCGCGATCATGGTATATGCGCTGTTCTTCTCCCACGGCGCTCCCCGGCTCCCGCCGGAGCGCTCCCCTTTCGGATTCTCCGCGGAGAACGCGAAGGATCTCGCGTGCCGCGGCGAGGAAATATCCTGTACTCTCACGGTCTTATCCTCCCTCTTATTCGTCCTCGACGATGATCTGGATCGACAGCAGGTCTTCGCCGTCCACCGTCTTTTTCGTGATGAAAAGACGCGGCCGGCCGCTCGCGGAATACCACGATTCGGCTTCGGCTCCTGCGTCGGTCTCTTCGGCCGTGCTCCGTCCGTAGAGCTTGATCAGCTTCTCCCGGATCCCAACGGTCGCAGGATCTTCGCTCACCGGACCGGCGGCCGGGTCGGCCTCATGCAGCCAGTAGAAATATCCTATCGGGATCTCGTCCGCGTCCCTCCCGTCGTATGCCGGGTCGATGGCTGCGTACAGCGTGCCCTTCAGACCTTCGCATTCGACATCGTGATAGATGCGCTGATTGACGTTGATCTCGCCTTCCTGTCCGAGCCTTTTCTCCAGCGCGCCGAGGGTCAGGATCTTCCGGATCTCCTCCGCTTTCAGCGGAAATCCCCCGCCCGATCCGCACGACGCCAGGCACAGGAGCAGGACGGCCAGGAGCGCGAACGACACGATTCTTTTCATGCAGGAGCCCTCGCTTTCTATTGTTGTTCTGCGGGCCGGGCATGCTTTCCCGGCCCCCGTCCCTATTATATCCCGAAAGCGCGCCGAAGGCAAGCGCCCTTCCTCATCCTGCCGGGCCGCCCGTTCTCCTTTTTTCTGAAAACTGCAGGTAAACGCATTTACTGCGGATTTCAGGATCCGCGCTCCCTGCCTGTCCGCGTTTCACGCGGCTTTTGCACGGGAACGATCCTCGGGAAGTCTTTGCGGGAAATCGAGATGAAACAGCAGATATCCGAAGAAATTTCGAGTTGCTTCTTGTTATGCCGCAGGCGGGGATGGTATAATGGAGGGAGAAACGGGCGGAGGCGGATGTATGAGGGATCTTACCAGGGAACAGCTCGGAAGCCATTCGTTCATTGGAAGGAAACACCATGAAGTCATCGTATAAGGAAATAAGGCTCGACCCTGAAAAGGTCAGGGAACTCTACAAAAAGGCGCTCGGCGCCGCGGCGAACAACATGCGCACTCTCACCTGCTTCCCCCGTCCCGTGCTGACGACCGGACCGGGCTACACCGGCATCTGGCAGGAGCACAACCACGACAGCCTTCTCTACGCCGACTACGACATGGAGGCGGCCGTCGCGAGCCACGATATCTTCTACGCCTTCCAGCGGGAGGACGGGCTCATGCCCGCCATGATCCATTACGACCGGGAGACGCTCGCATCGGCCCCGGTTACGGCCAGATCCAGATCGTCTATCCGCTCGCAGCCTCGGCGTACGAGATCTATCGGAAAGGCGGCGGCCGCGCCTTCCTGGAACGGAGCTACGACGCCTGCCGGAGATATGACGAGTGGCTCACAAACTTCCGCGACACGCGGGGCACGGGCCTCGTCGAGATGTTCTGCGAATACGACACGGGCATGGACAATTCCCCCCGCGTGACCGACGGCGGTATCCCCCATGCCTGCCCCGGCCGCGAGGCTTCGGTTTGCCCGGAATCGGATATCCTGCCCATCCTGGCCCCGGATCTTTCCGCCTGCCGCTACCGGGCCCTGCGGGCGCTTGCCGACATGGCGCGCGCACTCGGGAAAGAGGACGAGGCGCGGGAATGGGATCGGAAGGCGGAAAAGCTGAAACAAAAGATCTACGAGATCTGCTACGACGAAAAAGACGATTTCTTCTACGACGTAGACCGGACCGGCGCGTTCCGGCGCTACCGCACCGAGCACATCCTTCGCCTCTTCCTCTGCGGGGTTGTCGACCGGGAAGACTTCGACCGGATCTACGAGAAGCACATCCTGGATCCTTCCGCCTTCGGCACGCCCTACCCCTTCCCTTCGGTCGCTCTCAGCGATCCCGGATTCCGCGGCGACCGCCTTGCGAACAACTGGGGCGGCATGTCGCAGGCGCACTCGGCGCTCGAGACGCTTTTCTGGATGCGGCAATACGGCCGCGAAGAGGACTTCCGGGGCATCGCCTCGATCTGGATGAAAAAATGGCTCGAGACCGGAACCTTCACGCAGGAGATGCACCCGGTGACCGGTGTGGCCTCCGACTGTGCCCCGCATTTCACGACGAGCCTCCTGGCTTTCGTCAAGTTCGCGGAAGCGCTCGGTTATGTCGATGCCGGGAAGCCTTCCTGAAGACTCTTTGTGAAAGCAGGAATAGAGAAGCTTCTCCCCGAAGCCGTCTCCCTTCCGCTGTCCCGTTTATCCCATCATCCTAATCCGGAGGGTCTCGCGATGCTTGTCTCTCTTTCTCCCGAACATGTCCGGGCTGCGTCCCGGAAAAGGCGCACCATCCTCCATTATGACGCGAGAACGGTCGCCACGGAATGCGGCGGTCTCCGGGCGCCGGAGGGGATGTCCCTCGCGGACGCCTACCGCGCGAGGCTGTGGGGGTATATCGACACCTGCATCGGACAGCTGGATTCCATCCACTGGGACGCCTGCTTCTCCGACCAGATCGCGTTCTGCCGGCGCGGTTCTCTCCCTCAGGAATCCAATCCCGTGTTCCACGCGCTGTGGGAGCAGGGTTTCGACGCATATGACGAATACATCTCCGGCTGCCGGAAGCGCGGCCTGGAATGCTTCCTCTCCCACCGCGTCAGCGGTCCGGACGTGGGCGGCGTCGAGCCGCTCAAGCGTGAGCACCCCGAGTATTATATCTGGGACTGGACCCGCATGACGAACTTCGCTGTCCCGGAGATGCGGGAATACAAGCTCGGCTTCCTCCGGGAGATCATGGAGCTTTACGACTTCGACGGGTATTCCCTCGACTTCTGCCGCCATACCCCGTTTCTGGAACCCGGGCGGCAGTGGGAACTCCGGGAAAACGTCACAGAGTTCCTGCGGGATCTGCGGAAGATGACCCTGGGATTCGAGGAAAAGCGGGGGCATCCGATCCTCCTCTCCGCCAGGGTCCCCGAGACGGCGGAAGGCTGCCGGCAGGACGGGCTGGACATCGCCGCATGGGCGAAGGAACGGCTCGTGGACTCCCTGACCGTCGGCTCCCGCTCCTTCGAGGTGGATCTCGAGAGCTTCCGCCAGGAGACCGGCTCCTCGATCCGGCTCTTCCCCTGCTTCGACGCCCACCATCAGTCGGACGCCTACGCCGACCCGCCCGCGGAAGTCCTCGACGCGGTCTTCTCCAACTTCTGGGACCAGGGGGCGGACGGCATCGTCCTGTTCAACCTGTACGCCTGCGACTGGGACACGTACCGCAGGACCTGCGCCGCGCCTTTCCGGGCGCACAGGCACAGCCTGGAACAAGTGCTGCCCGTACTGGGCGACAGGGCGCTCCTCGCTCCCCTGGACAAGACCTTCGTCGTCGAGCGGAGGGGCGGATACCCCTGGGAGAACGGCGCCGCCAACAACAACCGCACCAAGCAGCTTCCCCGCATCCTCAAAAACAGCGGCGCTCCCGAGACCGTCTTCCTGCAGGTCTCTGACCCCGTCGCGGAGCGCGGGGATCTCTCGGAGCTCTTCCTGGATGTCCTGGTCTACGGCGTGCTCCCGGGCGACCGGCTCTCGGTCCGGTTCAACGGCGATGATCTGGCCGGTGAGACGGAGGACGGCGTCGCTGACCGGCAGATCCGTCCCCTGCAGCCGGAATACGTCTCCGGCTATCACACCGGTCTCCTGCCGGAGCGCGAAGAGCGCTTCACCCGCGTGCGGTGCCGGGTAAAGCCGGAGGCCGTCCTGCGCGGGAGGAACGCGGTCTCGGTCGCTATCCTCCGCACCCCGGACTACCCCAATCTCGCGAAAGCGGAACTGGAGCGCGTAGAGCTCCACGTGAAGTACGGGAAGACCGTGTGAGTCCGTCCGGCAGCTTTCCTGCCGCCGGACGACCATGTTGAAACCAATCGGATACGATGAGGGCTGTGAAGAAAAGGAGCCGAAAAGCTCCCGGATCTCACAGCCCCTGTTTTTTTCCACCTATTATTCTGCGGAAGAGCCGGACGATACCCGCGCCCAGGAAGGTGAAGAAGAACCCGACGGCGAGGTTCTCCAGAAAGACGAGGATGCCCGCCTTGTCATAGTCCAGAACGGCGAAATGCGTCTGGAAAAAGAGGTATTCCGGGATCCCGTTCCGGAGGAAGAGCCAGAATCCGATCCCCGCGAGGATCGTGAAGAGCGCCGTCAGGACGGCCTTCCAGACACGGTTCGGACGGATCTTTCCCGTCATGGCCGGGAGATGCAGTCCGAGGTGCAGCCCCGTCAGGAGAAAAGACCAGTACGACAGGGCCAGATGCGCCGTGCGGGCGAACACCATGCCCGTCATGCCGTAGAGGAACGGCACGGCGTGATGGCTCATGCTCATCCCGCTGAAAGCGGTCAGGACGATCGACAGAAGCAGCAGCATATCGGCCGCCGTCGAGACGATCCTATATGCATTGTATTTTCCCTTGAACAGCACGGCATACCACCGGATGTTCAGGATATGGTGGACGATGAGCAGGACCGTCATCCCGATCCCGACCCACTCGTGCATGGATTCTCCGGTCACCTGGTACGCCATGAGGCAGAGCAGGAGGACCGTCATCGTGATGTCCACGAATTCTCTTGCCAGGTCTTTCAGGTCCTTAAGCGTCATGAAAGCGCCTCCTTCCCGGCTGTTTCCTTTTCGATCGTCCCGTTCATGCCGGCAGTATCCGAAGCCCGGTCCCCGCAGACTCTCCGACCGGCTTATCGGCCTGCCGGATGCCCGTCTGCTTCCCGGCTTCTTCCTGCTCTGACACGGGCCAGAACCAAAGGCAAAAGGTTTCCTGAAGATCCCCGGGAGAGGATCCTCAGGAAAAACGGACCGTTCAGCGTTTTTGTTTTCTCTTGTAAAGCGAGTAGGCGAGCTTGTGTTTGTCGAGCCAGTCCTTCGCTCCTCACGCCGCCCTTCAGACTGAAGAATATGACCGCATCCGGGATCCCTGCCTTTCCCGCTTCTTCCAGAAGGAGCTTCAGCGTCCCGAGGGAGGATTTCTTCTTTTCCGCGACGGCGATCACGCCGCCGAGCGTGCCGCCGGCGTAGAGGTACTTCAGGAAATCGACGGGCGCGGGGAATCGGAGGAAGATACAGCTCCGGTCCGGCGTCGCGCACGCGGTCTTCGAGATACCGATCTTAAGGCCTCCGAGGGTGACCTCTTCCGCTGCGGCGGCGGTCTTGGGGTCCGCGGGAGTCCCGAGGCCGTATTTCCTTTTGAGAACGTGTGTGACGGCGGCGATGAGGGTCGCTTTGCCGGTGCCTCCTTCGTCTTCTCCACTTCGGGAGGGATCTCGTAACGCTCTTCGATCTTCCGCGGGCCGTCGTGCGTGACGACGGTCATCCCGTCGGCCGCATGATAGATCCCGCTGGAGGTGATATGGACTCTCTTCCCTCCTGCCGTGCCGTCGACCCACTGGGTGAAGAGTTCGATGTCCTCCGGCTCTTCTCCGGGCTTTCCGTCTTTCCTTTCCTCGGGTCCGTTCATGGGACGTGTCTCATTTTTGGCAATGTCTGTGAGGGCCATATGTCTCAGAGCTTTCCGTTCTCCCCTTCCGGGAGGATCCGGAGGCGGAACACGTTCTCCCCGTCCGAGGCGGTCCAGTCGATCAGATATAACGTCTCCACCGGCTTCATCCCGATGTTCGACACCAGACGCGGGACGAAGGTCGCCGTCGTGATCTCCGGCTTTCCGGATCCGGACGAAAAGACGCATCCGGCGATCCGGAGGCTCCCGTCCTCCTGCGGGACGGGTTCGACGCGCGTCACGAAGCGCTCGGTCACACTCTCCGCGCCGGTGATTTCGTCGCGGATCTCCACGCCGTCTTCATGAAGAAGCCATGTGCGCCTGACGGTCACGCCGTCGAGGCCGTACGCGCCGGAAAGGTCGATCACGATCCTCCCGTCCTCTGCGAGGAGCACTTTCCCCGCGTGCTCCTCACCCGGCTTCTGGCCCTTCCCGTTTATGATCGGGAGGCTGTGTCCTTCGGACATGGCGCAGATATAGTCGGTATAGCGCTTCTCCGAGAAGTACCATTTGTCGTATTCCGGCCAGCCGGGATCGTCGAGGACGTATTCCTCCCCGCAGATCACCACGAAGCTTCCCACATCGTTGTGGTTGTGTGATTCCCCGTTGTGACCGCCCTTGCAGGCGAAGTGCCAGGCCGGACGGCTGCGAAGATACACCTGCGACAGAGGGAAATCACAGGAGACGGGCGCGGGGTCCCCTCCCTCGAGGGATTCGTCGAACCAGTATAGGTTCCGCATCATCTCGAAAAAGCGGCAGCGCGCCTCGTCACCGAACATCGCCGCGCGGGATTCGTCCGGCAGCGGGAGCACGGGATACTCCTTCTTCAGGAAATGATACAGCCCTATATTATAATTCAGCCGGTGCGGCGAGTCGGCGAAGGGAAGCGTCAGGTTCCCCTCGAAATACGTACAGAAGCCGTACTTCGCGATGGCGCGCACCTTTTCCCGCTTGAAGTAATCGATCCCGCCCTTCGTATACTCTCTAAGAAGGTTTGCCGCGTACACGAAGCTTTCAAAGCCATAGGACCAGTAGAGCGCGCCTTCGGTGCAGTATCCGTCGTCCCGGTAGCTCGAGAGGAAATCCTCGAGGCTTTGAAGGAGCGAAGGCAGCGCCTTCCGGAATTCCCCGTCCAGCCCGAGGTAGATAAAGGTCGTGAGGACCCCGTGGGCGCAGACCGAGGACCAGTTGTTCTTTCCCCATTTGGGAAACGTTTTGAGATACGGATCCACGACGCGCCGGCGCAGCTCGTAAAGCATCCGGGCGGAGACCTCCGGATCCAGGTCATCCTTGAGAAGATACCAAATTTCAGACAGCATGAAGGCCGTCTCGGAGGCGAAGAGGTCGATCCGTCCGACTTCCTCTTCTATGGAGTGTTCTTCCGGGATGTGCGCCGGGAGCGCCCAGGTGTATTCCTCGCAGACGGCGCAGAGCGCGTCCTCCAGATCCGGGAGATATTCCCCGCGCCCCGAAAGTACCATCGCGGCGAACACGTCGCAGCGTTTCCGGAGGTCGAAATAGTACGCCTCGTACTCCACGCGGCTGCCCGTCGTCTGATACAGTCTGAATACGGAATACGGGATCGCGGGGACCGGCTTTGCCCGGTATTCCTCCGCCATGCGGGGAAAATCCTTCAGATAGCGCCGCGTGAAGCGGTTGTCCGGGATCCTCTTCGAAAGCCTGTTATACATGCCGTGTCCCTCCCCGGCCGTGATCTTTCAGCCCTTTCTCCGGTCTCTTCTCCGGAGGAGTTTCTCGGGCTCCTTCACGTAGCTCCGGACCACGCTGCCGCACCGGCGGCAGACCGTATGGAAGAGAGGCACTCCTCCCCACACGTTGCTTCTGGCCGTCACCGCCCCGTAGGCCGACTGATAGGACTCGATCATCTCGGTCCCCCCGCAGTACGGACACTCCTGCACGAACCTGTCTCTGTATTTCTCTGTCATCTCACTGACCCCTTTTCCTGCTTCCACCGTCAGGGCTCGATCATCTGATATGTGGTGAAGATCTTCACATCGTTCACATCGTCATCGAAGTCAATGCTGAAAAACTCAGTCTGTCCGAAGGAATTCAGTCTGATCTCCACTCTCAGAATACCGTACTGGTCATAGCTCCTGATCTGCGTGATGCGGTCTCCGTCCGTCTCTATTTCCTCATAACTTCCGTTCGTCAGGTAGAGCTTGCCGCCGTCCGCACGGTCCAGCATCCCTGAAGCGGCGTATGCTTCCGTATATGTCTCCAGCGAAGTCTCATAGAGATCTATCCAGTACTGTTCACCGGATTCGGATGAATTCGTTTTGTTGCCCACAGGGGTCCCGTCCGGCGCGAAGAGATACCGAATGTTTGCCACGTCACTCGTGTTGTCCGAAAGGCGTCTGCTGAAGACCTCATAGAATCCGTCGGCCCTTTTTATGACTTTGTCGTGAAAGTACTGGTCGGTACGTGTCACCCCGTTTATGGTGGTGACCGCCGTTTTCGGCAGAGACAGTTCACCGGCGCCTTTCCCTCCGGAGAGGAAGCCGCAGGAAGAGAGGATGAGGCACGCGGCGAGCGTCGCGGCGAGGAAGATCCGTTTCATCGCAACTTGCTCCTTTCAAGCCCTTATTTTATATTCTTTTTATTTTCAGCGGAACTGGTCCATGAGGCCCGTGAAGTCCCTTCTGGTGTGGGTCTGCATGCCCTGGCCGTATTCGCTGGTGATGGCGCCGAGCATGACGATGTCTCCCGAGTTATATGGCACATAGCAGTCCTTTGCCAGGAGGCCGCAGTACGC